>CAZLTV010000089.1:11586-14115 GCA_964562545.1 uncultured Mycobacterium sp.
GTCCCGGAAACTCCGGAAGCCCGGGACGGCCCCGTGTGCTCGCTGGTCTTGCTCATGTCACCCACCCTAGGACCGGGGTCGGACAGATCAGGCCAACCCGGCCGCAACCCCCGGCACGCCGGCTGGCAGGCTGATCACCTGTGCGCAGAACCGGTCCCTTTGCCGTCGGAGATCGCGTGCAACTCACCGATGCCAAGGGGCGGCGCTACACGATGCTGCTCAAGCCGGGCGGCGAGTTCCACACCCACCGCGGCATCATCGCCCTCGACGAGGTGATCGGGCTGCCCGAAGGCAGCGTCATCCGCTCGACCAACGGCGATCCGTTCCTGGTGTTGCGCCCGCTGCTGGTCGACTACGTGATGTCGATGCCGCGCGGCGCGCAGGTCGTCTACCCCAAGGACGCCGCACAGATCGTCCATGAAGGCGACATCTTCCCGGGGGCGCGAGTGCTCGAGGCCGGTGCCGGGTCAGGGGCCCTGACCTGCTCGCTGCTGCGCGCCGTCGGCCCCGGTGGCCACGTCACGTCCTACGAGCTGCGCGAGGATCACGCCGAACACGCGGTGCGCAACGTGACGACGTTCTTCGGCGAACACCCGGCGAACTGGGAGTTGGTCACCGCCGACCTCGCCGACTACTCCGGACCCGAGGTCGACCGGGTGGTGCTCGACATGCTGGCTCCCTGGGAGGTTCTAGGCGCGGTTGGCGACGCGCTGGTGCCCGGCGGTGTCCTGATGGTCTATGTCGCCACCGTCACGCAACTGTCGCGAACCGTGGAGGCGCTGCGCGAACAGCAGTGCTGGACCGAACCCAGGGCCTGGGAGAGTATGCAGCGCGGCTGGCACGTCGTCGGGCTGGCCGTGCGGCCCGAGCATTCGATGCGTGGGCACACCGCGTTCCTGATCAGTGCCCGAAAATTGGCACCCGGCGCGGTCGCGCCCGTCCCGCTTCGGAAGAAGCGTCCGTCAATCTGAAATCCGACCTGAAATCCGGTGTGAAATCCGGGGTTGCCGCAACGATGTTTCCGGCATGGCCTTGCGGGTCGGGCTCACTCGTTTGCTGCTGGAAGGCTATTTCGGCGACCGCGCGGTCATTCGTCGGTGCTGCGTCGAAGTCCGCGCCGTACGCTCAGCAATTCGATTTCGGGGCGCGCTGCGACCAGCCGCTCGGCTGCGTCGAGCACGTCGACGGCGTGGGCGCGATCACCGGAGACGACCGCGACACCGATACCGGCGCGCCGATGCAGATCGCGCGATCCGGTCTCGGCCGCCGCGACGGCGAAGCGGCGCGTCAGTTCGGCGATCAGCGGCCGGATCGCCGAACGTTTCGCTTTCAGCGATCGCACATCACCCAGGAGCAGGTCGAACTCCAGCCAACCGATCCACATCGGTTCAGCGGGTGGGTGTCGGAGTCGGCGGCTCGGCCGGTGGCGGAGCACCTGGTGGAGGTTCGGCCGGGGCCGGTTCGGCTGGCGGCACGGGCGAGGGTTCCCCGTCCAGCTCGAGGAACAGGTCGGCAGTCTGGCGGGTCAGCTGCCAGGAATCGGCCTCCGGGGCGAACTCCATCGGGAAGGTGAACTCGCCCGTCTGCGGGTCGGCCGTCCTGATCACCACGGTCGCCACGACGTTGCCCGGATCGGCTTGCGACCACGCCAGATCGCGGGCCTCGAAGGTCAGCGGAAGGGCGCCGCTATCGCGCAGCGCCACCGAGAAGCGCTCCAACCCGGCGGCCTCGTCGGCGGTGCCGTTCTCGATCAGCGCGACCTTCTCGTCGGGGCCAAGCGCGGGATCGGACAACCGGCTCACAACGTCGATCAGCGCGGACGGGGACGGAAGTGGCGGGCCGCCCCGGGCCGGGGGGCTGGGCGGGGCCAATCCCACGGTGGGCGGCGGCGAGGTCGCCACGGTGGCGGTCGACTGTTCGGAATCCAGCCGCGCCGACTGGCCACACCCAGACAGCCCGAGCGCCGCCACAACAGTGACGGCGCTCAGGATTACAGCGGGGCGACGCGGCAGCGTCATGGTTCCCGGGCGGTTCAGCCCACGGCGGAAAGCAAGGCCAGAGCCGACTGCTTCGACAGCTGCCACCCGGTCGGGCTCGGCCCGGCGATAAAGGTCACGGGCTGCGTCGCAGAGGTGCCCACTGCCGACGTCGCGGTCACGTTGGCCGTGGCCACCGGTCCGTTCTGATCGATATCGACCACGATGAAGTTCAGCGGGAAGTACCCCTTGGCCGCGGCGTTGTTGTAGGCGCGATCAGCGGTCAGGCCCTCGATGCGCCCGATTCCGCCCTGCACGTAGCTGGACTTCGAACCCGAGAACGAACCCGGTCCCGACAGCGCGGACAGAGTGGAAACCAGCGGGCCCTGGAGCTCGGGAGCGGGCGCGGCGGGCAGTGGGGCATCAAAGGCAGCCGGTGCGGCCGCTGCGATCCCGGAGCCCACTGAAATTGAGGTCACACCCGCTGCCACGGCGCCTGCCAGCACGGTTGCTGCTGCACCTGCGGTCAGGCTGGTCACGAGGCTTTTCAGGG
>CAZLTV010000090.1:0-13639 GCA_964562545.1 uncultured Mycobacterium sp.
CGTCAGCACGGGCTGATGCGTGCGATGACGGCCGTGGTCCTCGAACTCGCTCTCGACGAAGCCGCCGGCTGGTACCGCCAAGGTGTCGGGATGCCGGTGGCCGTCAACGTGTTCGCGCCTGCGATCGGTGACCCCGACTTGCCTGACCACATCATGGAGGCGCTGCAATCACGCGGGTTGAGCCCGCAAGCGCTGACGGTCGAGGTCACCGAAGACTTGCTGCTGGACAACATGGGCAGGGCCCGTTCAGTATTCAACAGGCTGCGGGACAACGGAATTCGGGTCGCAATCGACGACTTCGGCAGCGGCTACTCGGCATTGTGGTATCTGCGTGAATTCCCCGTGGACGAGATCAAGCTCGGCAAGGAATTCATCGCACCGGTGCTTACCAACCCCGCGTCGGCGGTGATCGTGCGCTCGGTCTTCGACTTGGCGCACGCGCTGGGCATCACCGCGGTAGCTGAAGGCGTCGAAAACGCCCAGACTGCACAACGACTGCTGGAATTCGGCTGCGACGTAGCGCAGGGATACCACTACAGTCGGCCGCTGCCCGCCACGCAAGTGCTGGACCTGCTGAAGTCTCAGCATCGAGGCACCATCCCGGCGCCGGGCTACTCCGCGCCAGACGGCAGCAAACGCAGCGATATCGAGTTGATGCAGTAGCGCTGATCCGTCGGGGTCGGGTAGCCCTCACCTTCGAAGACGTGACCGAGGTGGCTGTGGCAGTTCGCGCACAACACCTCCACGCGGCGCATCCCCATCGAATCGTCAGAACGCAGGATCACCGCGTCGGAGCTGGCCGGGTCGAAGAATGAGGGCCAGCCGCAATGAGATTCGAATTTTTCACTGCTGCGAAACAACTCGGCCCCGCAGGCGCGGCATTGGTAGACGCCCTCGGTCTTGGTGTCGGTGTACTCGCCGGTGAAAGGCCGTTCGGTGCCGGCCCTGCGCAGCACCGCGAACTCCTGCGGGTTGAGCCGCTCGCGCCACTGGTCGTCGCTGAGTGCCAGCGCCGGACCCGGAACGGGATCCGGTGCCGAATCTGTCGCTGTCATGGTGCTCAGGCTACTCGTCGGATGGGGAGCGAGACGCACCTACCGGTTTGGGTTGCGGCGGTGCGGACACCCATGGCGGGTCGATGCCGTCGTCGAGACGGCCGTCGTTCTTGGCGTCGAGGTAGCGGAACAGCAGCACCGAGAACACCACGATCAACAACAGCGACCAGCCGTAGGTGATCTTCAAATACTCGATTGCACGCCCAGTGGTCGGCCACTTCCACATCAACCAACGGTCCATCGTCGTGAAGCCGTATATCGCCAGCCAGGCGACCCAGCTGCGGATGACCGAGTTCGGTAGCACAACGGTCATCAGGAACGGGAACAGCATCATCGAGTAATAGCCCTGCCCCAGCGACAGCACCAGCCACGACGTGAGCAGCACGACCCCCGACGATGTCAGCATCCAGAAGAACGGGTCGCGGGCGCGGTAGTGGCGGTAGAGCAGCCACAGTGACACCACCCCGAGCGCTGCGAAAGCCAAACGCAGCGCCATGATCAGCCACATCGGCAGCCCGTAATAGACGCCGTTGCCCAGGATGGAGCTGTTGAAGTAATCCCGGGTGGAAAAGATGTAGGGGACCGTGCGGCCGATGAAGCTCATCGGGTCGTTGATCAACGGCCACGCCGCCACATTGAACACCAGGGGCACAGCGAATGCGGTGACCAGTGCCCGCCATTGTCGGTTGAGTAGCGGCAGCAGCAGCAGGGGAGCCAGCAGAGGTTTGACCACCAGCGTCAACCCAATCGACACGCCGGCCCACCACTCATGGCTGCGGTTTCCGTCCAGCAGCCAGCGTAAAAAGAACACCTCCAGCAGCAGGATGACGCCGTTGATGTTGCCGAATACCAGCGTGTTGGTGACATTTTCGGTGCAGAACATCGCCAGCAGCAGTGCGGGAGCGGCCACCGAGGCGAGGGTGAAGTTGAACAGTCGCAGCAGGAAGTAGCCGGCGATGACGATCGCGACGGTGTTGAAGAAGATGAACCAGTTGCGGGAGGCCTCTTCGGGCAGGTAGCCGAACGGGGCCATGATCAATGTGCCGCCTGGCGGATACAGGTAGTGCGGGTCGACCCAGGTGAAATTCTCGTCGTAGATGTTGAGGCCGAGTTTGAAATGCACCACCGCCCGGTAGACGGGTGCGAAGTCGTCGGTGATGTAGCGGTTGGCGACCAGGACGTAGCTGCGATGGATGACCGCCATGATGGCCAGTGGCCACAGCACCGAACGCAGCACGGTCGCCGCATCGGGCGCAGAGGTGCGAGGCCGGAACGCGGTCAAGACAAGATCACGCACTTGCGCACCGTACCCGACGCGAGAGTGCTCACCGAGCCGACATGCGTCTCTTGGTGTAGAGGTCAGGCCGGGCAGTAGGTGTCGGTGGAGGGCAGTTCGCCGGTCTCCAGGTAGCTGATCACCGGTGGTAGGGCGCAGGGGGAGTAGATCGTTGCGCCGTGCCCGACGCCCTGCCACAGCACCCGGCGATTCGACGAGCCGGCGTTGATGGCGGTCGCGGCGACGGCGGCAACGCCCTCATTGCCGACGATCGGATCGTTCTGCACGCCCAGCAATAGAGTGGGGATCTCCAGATCGCCGGGATTGGGGGGTGTCGATCCGCTTGGCCAGTTCAGGCATTTGACCATGTCCAGCGCGCCGACGGTGCCGAACTGTGGGTACTCCTTGCCCCAGGCGACGACGAGCTCGCGCACCCGGTCGGGAGTGGGGCGGGCTAGCGCGTCGCTGCAACGATTGACGAACTGGCCGTCGGTTGCGCGCAGGTCCTGAGCCTCGTCGATCAGGGCGTTGAGCCTGCTGGCATTGCCGGTGCGGGCTTCGGCGATGGCCAGCGCAAGCGCGCTTCCGGCGTTGATGCGGTCGCCGCTCGGGTAGCCCAGCGCGGTGGAGATGGCGGTGGAGATCGCTGCCACCGAAGCCCCGCCTGGGCCGCGACCGGCCCGCGCCGCCGCCAGCAGGTCGTCTACGGCAGCTTTGGGGTTGGCGCCCAACGGGCAGTTCGTCGCCACACACTGTGTTGCCCAGGCATCCAGGGCGGCTTGCTCGCCCTTGACGCGCTGCTCGGTGGCCGCTTCGTCGGCGATGCCCAGTGGCAGCGGTGAGTCCAGCACGAGCCGGGCCACCCTGTTCGGGTGCGCTCCGGCGTAGGCCAGCGCGACCTGTGCGCCGTTGCCGATGCCGAGCAGGGCCAGTGCGGGGACGTCCCAGGTGGCGCGTAGCCGTTCGAGGTCCTCGGCGGCGTGGGCGTTGTCGTAGGCGGAGTCGCCCGGAGCAATGGCGTCGGTGCAGCTGGTGGTGGCGGACATGGTTATTTCGCGTAGGTTGGCCACCGGGTCGTCGCCGGCTTCGAATTGGGCCTGTTCGAACATCTCCTGCCGGTCGAACTGGTCACGGCAGTCCAGTGCGCCCGACATGCCAATTCCTCGGCGGTCTACCGATACGACGGGGTGGTTTTTCAGGACGTCGGTCCCGGAACGCGACAGCCACACCGGTAGCTGTACCGACGAGGGCAGGTCCGAGCCGGTAGTCATGACGAGGGGGCCGGCGTCGGCGGGCGTGTCGCTGGAGCGGGCGCGTACTACCCCGATGCTGACGGTGCCGCTGGCGCCCGCGATCGGGTCGAGATCGGCGTCGTAGCTCGCGCACTCCAGCGCAACCCCGGAGACGGGCGGGACGGAGGCGGCGCCGAAAACTCGCGATGTGCAGTCCCGCCAGGAAAGCTGATTTTTCGGAGCTTCCACCGCGGGCGGTCCCGCCACCTGCTGGGTGCTTTCGGGGACACCTTGCGGGCCGGCGCCTGAGTCGGTGGCATAGCGGGGATTGGCGGCCAGGCCGGGAGAGCACCCAGCCAGCGCCGTGCTGAGCGCAACCGCCAGCACGACACCAACACGCAAACGCATGTCGACCACAGTACTGACCGGCTTCAGCTCCCAGTCCGCGAGCGCGCGCGGCGGTAGCGAAGACACAGAAAGCCCTCGCTGTCGGCCAGGACCCCGTCGAGCGTCAGGGTGGACTGCACCTCAGCCGGGCCAGCCACAATGCGCCCGGAGGCGCCGCCGACCAACACCGGTGCGACGGTCAGGCAGATTTCGTCGAGTAGGTCGGCGCCGGTGAACAGGCCCATGATGCCCGGCCCGCCTTCGGTCAACACCCGCAGCAGACCCCGGGCGGTGAGCGCATCGAGCGCCCTGTGCAGATCCACCGAGCCGGGATCGGCGCCGGAGGCATCGATGACTTCGGCGCGATCTCCGAGCCGGCCGCGGGTGTTGGCGGCGGCCTCGGCGCTGGTCAGGATTAGTGGCGCGACGTCGGTGTGGTGGAACAGCTTGGCGTCGTGGTCCAGCAGGCCGGAACGGGTGAGTACGGCGATCGGCGGAACCTCGGCCTGTCCGCGACGCCGACGAGTGTCGCGCTGTGCGGCACTTAACTGGACGCCGGAGTAGTTCTCCGTCAGTACGGTCGACGCGCCGACGACAACCACATCGGCGAGTCCACGAAGGGTGTCGAACACAGCCCGATCGGTGTGTCCGCCCAGGGCTCCGGACTTGCCGCCGCTGGTGGCACCGCCGTCGACGGAGGTGATCATGTTGGCCCGGACCCAGGTGCGGTCGAGGCCATCTGGGTAGGCGTAGTGGTGGGGCAGCGCGTCGACCCCGATCTGTTCGGCGCTTCCCAGCAGTGTGAACTGCGTCCCGTCACCGTCGTCCGACATACGCAGAATCACAGCACGCCGTTAAGGTGCCATGCATGCACGGGTCCAGCGATGTCGCGCATCTGGTTGATCGGCACCCCACCGTCACTCCGGAGCGGCTGATCGCTCAGCTGGTCCCGCCGCCGACCTTCGCTGCGGTCAGCTTCGACACTTACCGGCCAGATCCCCAAGAGCCGTCGCAGGCGGCGGCGGTACAGGCATGCCGGCAGTTCTGTGAGCAGGCCGTGCAGCGGCGGGCGGGCAAGAAGAAGCTGTTCGGCAAGCGTGAGGTGCTGCCCGGGGTGGGTGTGTATCTCGACGGCGGCTTCGGTGTCGGCAAGACCCACCTGCTGGCGTCGTCGTATTACGCGGTGCCGGGCCAGAAGGCGTTCGCGACGTTCGGCGAGCTGACCCAGTTGGCCGGGGTTTTCGGCTTCGTCGAGTGCATCGACTTGCTGTCGGAGTATGTGTTGGTGTGCATCGACGAGTTCGAACTGGATGACCCGGGCAACACGACGCTGATCTCGCGGCTGCTCTCAGCGCTGGTGGATCGCGGCGTGTCGGTTGCCGCCACCTCGAATACCCTGCCCGAACAGTTGGGGGAAGGCCGATTCGCGGCACAGGATTTCCTGCGCGAGATCCACACCCTGGCAGAGATGTTCACCACGGTCCGTATCGAAGGCCCCGACTACCGCCACCGCGATCTGCCGCCGGCTCCTGAGCCGCTCAGCGACGCTGAGGTGGCCGAGCGGGCCGCTGTGGTGTCCGGGGCGACGTTGGACGATTTTGACGCCCTGTGTGCGCATCTGGCGACCATGCACCCCTCGCGCTATCTGACGCTGATCGAGGGAGTCAACGAGGTGTTCGTGACCGGGGTACATCCGATCGACGACCAGAACGTTGCGCTGCGGCTGGTATCGCTGACCGACCGGCTGTACGACGCCGGGATCCCGGTGGTGGCGTCGGGCGCCAAACTGGACACGATCTTCAGCGAGGAGATGCTGGCAGGCGGGTTCCGCAAGAAGTATCTACGCGCCACTTCGCGTCTGCTGGCGTTGACCGCCGCCGGTCAGAACGACCGCACCATCACATAGTCGTGCTCGATCTCGGTGCCGAGCCGAAACGTCTTGGTGCCGGTGACGGTGAACCCGTGCTTGGCGTAGAAGCGCTGCGCGCGTTGGTTCAGCTGGTTGACACCAAGCCATACGCAGGCCGCGCCTGAAGCGACCGCGCGCTGGACAGCGGCGGTCATCAAGGCGGCCGAGACCCCGGCGCCGTGGCTGTCGGGAAGCACGTACATCTTCGACAGTTCGACGGCGGGGCGGTGTGGAACCGCCCGCTGAACATCAGGGTCGTCGGGGACCCCGCGAATTGTCATGGCGTAGCCGAGGATGCCTGCGTCGTTGCGCGCGACGAGCACGGTGCGGTCCGGGTCGTCGAGGTACTCGGCGAAGCGTGCCGGCGAGAGGTTCTCGGTGATGAACGCCGCAATGTCCGCGGTGGTCGACGATGGGGGACAGGCCAGGGGAAAAGTGAGTGCTGCGACATCGGCAAGCTCGGTGACCTGCTGGGGTTCGGCCTCGGCGATATGCGGGCTCAGGTCGCGGTCCTTTCGACGAGCCCCGCAGTGGCGGCCGAGAACTCAGGTCGGCGACACATGCAGGGATGCTTCTCCACCTGCCTCGCATGATCGCATACCCGGGTAGGTGTTGACGTTTCGTCGGAGATCCGGGGCCCGGTGGTGGAGGTTTGCGCGGCGCGGTAGCGCGTCTGCACAAGGGTCGGGTGGGGGTGGGGGCGGCGCGCGATGCGGTCGGCCATGGCGTGATCGTGTCCGGTGATGCGTGATCGTGTCAGGCAGTGCGATGGGTCACGGCATGTTTCGTCGCGCGCCGATACCGGGAATTAGTCGCGGGTGACGAAAGCGAAATCGATGGCGGCGAAGTCGATCGGGTCGAGATCGACGGGGTTGAAGTCCATGCCGAAGTATCCGCCAATGCTGCGCCTGGCGCTTGAGTTCATCGAGAGCAACTCGGACTACGACATCACCATCGGCGACATCGCCGCTGCCGCTGACGTCACACCACGGGCGATTCAGTACGCGTTCCGCGAGCATCTGGACATCACCCCACTGGAGTATCTGCGCCGGGTGCGACTCGAACGTGCACATAAAGCGCTGATGTCGGCAGACCCGGCTCGCGACACCGTCACCTCCATCGCGGGGCAATGCGGTTTCACCCATCCTGGGAGATTCAGCAGCGCCTACAAGGAGGCGTTCGGGGTCGAGCCCAGCCGCACCCTGCGGCGCACCCGCTAGCCGCTCGCGGCGGTGTGTGCTGCCTGCCTCGTCGAAGATTCCCGGTTGTCCGCCCCGGGAGCCGAGACACAGCAGTGGTCGGCCGTCCGGCGCCTATGCCGCGGTCTGGGGATTCGGACACGCTGGTCAGAGACGATCTCGGCCCGCCACCCAGGGGGGGTTGGTGGCGGGCCGAGAATTTCAAAGACGTCATGTTGGGGGGACGTCTGGTAGTGAATCTATGGCGCGAACCTGAGACAAAGCTGATAGTCGTATAGGCCTGTGCTTCGAAAAACAGCGTCTGCGCGCTTGATCAGCTTGAGAACATCAGCGCTGACTGGCGCTGAGCGAGCTCGGTGCGTGCTCGACGTTCCACCAACAGCGGAATGAACTCGCGGATCGGCTTGCCGTCGAACCGGGCCAGAGCGCTATGCACAGTTTGAGCGACCTCACTGGGTGGCACACCACCGTAGGTGTTGCTGAGGCTTTCGACGAGCTGGCCGATGACCGCGTCTTCACTCACCTCGCGCACATTCTTGAGCCTGCGATACGACCCGACGTCCGTCAAATCGGCGGGCGCAGCGTTGGCGCCTCAGTGGCGGTCGGGTTAATTTTTTCGGGTGCTGAGGAACGATCGGGCCGCCCGGGTCGACGGTGTGGCCGATTCGCAACAGGCGCGATATTTCCGCGGCTTCCTGAGCGGTCTGCGGGTGGAGCTGGAAGCCGACCTGGCCAAGCAGGTCAGACGGTTGACGGTGGCGCAGACCTCGGGGGACGTCGGTGCCATCGGCGGGCTTCGGCGCACAATCCGCAAAGCAGAGGGCGATCTGGGCGCGATTGCGCGGATGATCCATGCGCTTGACAGCCGCTTCCCAATCGACGCTGAGAGCAGAGTCGGCTGAGCGCCGGTCGGTGAACGTGTCACGAGCCTCAGGCGGCGATGGCGTGGTCAGAAGCTGCCGGGGCCTCCCTCAAAATTGCCCTCCTCGCTGCGCGCGAGCCAGACCGCGCCGGCATGCAGAATCTTGACGACGCCGTCGTCCCACCTGACTACCGCCATGTCGTGGAGCATGCGCCCGTCTGCGTCGACGGCAGGAAACTCCAGCACGGTGCCCAACGTGGCGGAGTCGGGGTCGGCGACGCGGATGCCGGGCCGTATCACTGATGGCCTGCTTCCGGGGCCCGGGTGAGCTCGTCTGCCCGGATTGCCGACAGCGCCCGGATGCGGCGTTGCGGTGGCGGGGCGGCCTGATCGGGTGGGATCAATTGTGGATGTCCCCTCACCAAACGGTTCGTGTACGCGACGGCTTAGATACCTGACCGAGAGGCTGGTGCGTGCCCGGTCGGTTCTCCGCAATTCTTGGGCTAACCCATCCTGTGGGCAACTGCTGAATCGGGCCGCTGAGCCGTCGATCGGCCACCGAGGCCGTGGCAGTCAACGAGATACCTGGCCTGGAATGCCTGCAAGGGCTCGGGATGGCCGGTGGCCGGAGTGGTGCGCGATACTGGGATTGAACCATTGTCGCAGCAAATCGGAGAAGTGCCCGCTGACCTGCGTAGATGCGTCTCTAACAGCCACTATGCGAACTAGTGTCGCGGCCTTAAAGTGGACATAGCAACCCGCAGAGTGACTCTCATTCTGCACGTATTCTGCACGCTCGGCGGGCGCATTCTGCACGTATTCTGCACGAAAAGTAGATGAGCTAAGCGTTCTGCCGAGGCTGCTAGTCGGCCAGCTCGGCAAACAAGAGGGGACTCGACCCTCAATCATCACGCCCATGAGTGCGGGCTGTCTGCATCTGGTCTGGTGCGGCGGATTCAGGAGAAGCACCGTTGGTCGATCTCCGGCTGCAGCCGAGGCTGAGGTCTGTGTCGCCCATTCCCGCTCTTTGCGGAACTCTCGACTCACCTGGTGGAGTAGCCAACAATCCTCGGGACCGCCCCAGGGCAGCTTTCGGCTAGCGGTCGCCGCCGCCCAGGATCACTTCAAGTTTCGGCCTAGCGCTCGCGCCGCCACTACCGGCACCATCTTCTGCGACGACGGCTAGTCCGGACAGATAGCTGTTGAACTCCGATAAGGGAAGTCCAAACTGAGCGGCCAATTTCCGAGTCGAAATACCACTCTTGCTGCGCAGAGCAGCTAGTACCTTCCTCAAAACTTGAGAGGACTCTGGTACCAGTTGGGAACCCGGCTCGCTATTGCGAAAGCCTCGCTTGCTCAACTCGATACAAATCGAGCGATACACCCAATCGGTGATGATCCCGAGCGTGTCCAGTCGTCGCGCTAGTGCCATTGCCGAGACCTGCCATCGCGCCTTCGCGCGGATGACGTCGTCGACTGTCGCACCAACTAGGCCCGCGGCAAGAACGCTCTCGCGCGGCATCAGGAACGCGCTCGCAAAATCGTTCGCTTCCTGTTCCGCCACTTTGCCTTGGGGACACTCGTGTTCACCGTGAAGGGCGAGATGGCCGAGCTCGTGTGCCAAGTCGAATCTGATTCTTTCCGCGGTCTTCGAGGTGTTAAGAAAGACAAATGGCGTTCCCGCGTCGTAGAAACTGAAGGCATCAACGCTCCGGTAGTCGGGGGCGACCGCCAATACGCGGATACCGTGCAGTTCACATGTAGCGACGAGATGATTGACAAGTCCGCTTCCGAGCCCCCATCGCTCCCGCAAGGTGTCTGCGGCCAGCTCGGGTGCCCAGCCCGTGAGGCTGGGGACATCATGATCAGGAAGTTTGAACATGCCCTCGATCCAACGGACGATCTCCACTCCAAGCCGCCCTGCAGCCGTCGCGGCATCGCGTTCAGAGGCAGACATTTTGGACAGAGCCCTGAAGCTCACCGCGGCACCGGGCAATTGGTCGATCTCGTTGGCGTAGAAGAACGCGGGAAGCACGCGCAATTGTTGGGCGAGCACCAGTACCTGCTCGTCGCCGGGCTCACCACTACCGGATTCCCACCGTTGGATGGTTTTCGGCGTCAGCCCTACAAGTTCTGCAAGCTTGGTGCGAGGTATCCCTCTGCGCTTCCGTGCGAATTCCAACCGAGACGGGACGAATTCGCACGTGGTCATCGCGGAATGACTGGGACGTCGGGTTCCCCGCCGGTGCCGTCGTGTTCCTCGTCGAGATGCACCTGTCCGAGCGTAAACGGCGGCAAGATGATTCGATCGAGCCACCCGCGCGGAAAGTCGCGCTCGTCCTGTCGTGTCGGTGAGCTGAGCTCAAGCCGAACTTCGGTTTCCGTGCGGTGGTGCAGGAGGTACCAGACCGCCCACTCTGGATCTTCCTGTTGGTCATCACCCCAGTCGAATCCCGAGTCGTCCAGCGTGTCGAAGCCCCCTTGACTTGGGAGGATTGCGCCGGCGAATGCGCAACTTCCCTTCGGCCACGCCGTTGTCAAATAATTTGCCCCATCGAGTCGGCCGGTGAACTCATTGCCGCCGGATACCAAGATTGCGATCTGGCGCTCCCGATGAACCGTGCGGGCTACGTTGTCGCCTTGGACGGGTACCCAGCCGCGAGGCACCAACAGCGCCCGAAGGGCCGTCACATACGCGTCGTATGCGTGTCGCCCGGCCGCGCCGGGCGGGGCGAGAGGACTCACCCTGTTGGCGGCATCTAAGCCCGCGCGGACAACATGGTCGTGGATTTCGGCGACGGACAAATCGAACTCGGCGAGACGGTCCCCGGCATTGTCGGGATGAACCAACTGGTATTCGGCCACTGGCAGCTTCTCTCACTGGGAAGTGATGTCCACAAACCGTACCACGATCGTGGTTGAAAAAGTGGACATCCACTCCGAGTCGCATGTCGCACATGTATTCGATCCTGTCCCGGCCGACGGCAATCCAACGTCCAACTCCGTCTGATGCAGACGGTTCCGTCCCCGGGACTCCAGACTCGCCGGCGAGTCATATTCCAGAAGCCTGTGCCGCAAGCGTTCGGGTTGTCGGTCAGCCTGTCGTGTGGGAATGGTTGTGCCCGAGGCTGGTTGTGCGCTTCCTTGATTCGAGCATGTCTACGTCGGAACCTTCGGCTCTTCGGGGGCGCGCTTTATCGGCTACCGCCAGCGGGAACGTCGCATTCTTGCGCGCAATGCCTACGGCTTGAATCCGCCGTACGATTCTTGTTGGGTCCTTCTATCGTCGTTACGAACCAGGGTCAATAATGTGCGTAAGATCCAAATCGATCGAATTGAGCTGTGAAGCAACAAGAGGCACCCTGAGGAAAAAACGAACGCACCGACCGCGTGAAACGAGAGCGCTTCCAGTGTGCTAGCCGCGATTCCGAGTGCGGCAGCAAGGAAAGAGTTGGTTATTATCGATATCCAATTGGCGACCATTCTTTCGCCCGCGTCAAGTCTGAACTTGCGAAACAACTCCGATGATGGCGTGAGCCCAAACACTATAATTACACCAGCAAAACCTCCGGCGATGGCCGCGACTCCAGCAAGGCCGATGTATACCTCACCTACTAGGCCATGATCAATCGGGCCGATGTTGAGTTGGAAGTGAGGCGACGCCTTTGAATGAACAAACCAACCGATCATGGGCAGAATTACGCACGCAGCGGTGGTAATGCTTGGGAAGTCAGCTGCATACTTCTTGACTACGCCGCACATCGGGTCCGCCTCCGGCCAGTTAGGTCTCCTCCGGTGCCTCCGGTTCGTCTAACCCTAGATCGTCATACCGACTGGCAGCTTCTAGCAGGGCGGACAGCACCACGTCGGTTGACTGGACTGCACTTGGATCCGTACCAACGGTGACCTTCATGGTGATCTGATCCTTCATGAAGTCGATCTTGTCGCGGACAAGATGTCCGTCGTCGTCTTCGCGGATCACTGTCGCTTCGGCTCGCTTCGCGAGCCCCCACCCCACAATTTTCTGAATATCCTGTTTGAGCGTCTGCCCAAGAGACGGATTGGGAGCTTTGTGGCCAAAACTCCACGAATAGTCAACGCGGGCGCCCCGTTCCAGGCTTTCGTAGGAATTCTTTACTGCATCGGTGATCACGCTTCCTGTTCCTGCGTGCCCAAGATTCTCTTCTTTCTCGATAGTGACCGAGAACCTCGTGACATTGACGGCGTTATCCAAGCGCTCAAGTTGGTCTTCCCTCATGACCGGCTCCAGAACGATTTTGTCGTGGCCAAGCTGATCTTTGTAGAATCCCGTGATCCAATCTCCGATTGCTGATATCGAAGGACCGCCGCTTGAGCGCAGCGTTGCGACGCGGTTGCTAACTGGTTTCACAACGTAGAGATAGCAGGGCTCGACTAACCGCTCGCCGTCCCGCAGCATCAGTGGTGTCTCGTCGTTCTCTCCTTCAGATCTTTCAGGAAGATCTGCAGGATCCCGTGTTTTTCCGAGGTAGAGGTAGTCGGCCATCGTCGTCAGCTCCCGCCTCGCCGCACCCCGGTAGCCGATATTCCTGATCTCGACGAATTCGTCGGCCGCCGATAGCACGCTGACGCGTCCCCGGAAACCGTCCCAGAAGTGTGGCGGCAACGGAGACGAAGTGCCGTCGGGCTGGACTCGCTTCGGAACGTAAAACCGGACCACTCTGTCCTTGCCTGCCACGTCGGGCCGCCTCCCTCCCGCACCCGTGACTGATGGTGCCTCTGAGTCAATTTAGAAGGTCGATTTTGAGTCCTTCGACAGACACGCCAGCAGGGATCTGAAAGTCGTCAGCCCGCACTACTGCGTCGGCGGGTTGCCGATCTGTCAGTTTCGGTATGGAAGTGGCCCCTGGTACTGCCGCTGTCGCGAAGGTTGTGATCGACTAGCCGGTCGACTAGCCACGGGTCGGTCAAGACCTTCATGGTGGGGCAGTTCGCTTTGCCGCAAGAGCACTGACCATGCGCTTCGCCGCGCTGATGGTAGCTGGCGATTCGGTCAAGGGCCGCTAGCACTCGCTCGCGTGAGGTGAATGCGCGGTGCGCCTCAGCTTTGGACGCACTTGCGCGGTTGTCGGCATCGTGGGCGCCACCAATGGCGACTTCCATCCGACGGCGATACTCCCGCGCGTGGTCTTCGGCGCGTTGTTGAGGCTTTCCGCGATGCTCGATGCATTCACGGCAGAGGGTCGGCGGCTTGTAGTCCTCCCACATGATCTGCCGGACCTTGTTTGCATGTTCCAGGTCGCAACACTCGCAATGGAAAGTCTCCATAACTCGATGTTCCCATCTTGGTCCGACACGCTACGGTGCGCCGCGCGTTGGGGCCACGGCCGCCTCTTGTCGGGCTAGCCAATCGTGCCGCCATGTTCGCCGCGGCGTCGCGCCGCTCCCGCGCGTAATGGCAAGGGTGTGTGAAGAGCGATGGACGGGATTGAAGAGCGGCAAGTGCCTGCCAGGTTCAAGCGACTACCTGCGGGAGCGGCGACCGCGTTCAGCAAACTGCTCCGACCGGTACCGAGGCGGCCGTTGGTGGTGCTCATATCAGTGAACTGGGGAAACGATTCTGCACGTATTCTGCACGAAACTTTGTTCGCTTATCTAAATAGTGCCTCTGACCTGCTGTTATGATGGTGCGCGATACTGGGATTGAACCAGTGACCTCTTCCGTGTCAGGGAAGCGCTC
>CAZLTV010000091.1:0-13597 GCA_964562545.1 uncultured Mycobacterium sp.
TGCAGGACGTCGGCTACGCCGTGCGGCAGTTGACCGATGTGGTGGTCAAGGCGCTGTCCCCCGGGATCAACGACCCGACGACCGCGGTGCACGGCATCGATCACCTGTCGGCGCTGCTGTGTCAGCTGGCTGATCGGCGGCTGGGGCCGACGGTGCATTGCGATGACGACGGCGTGGCGCGGGTGCTGGTTGCGGGCCCGGATCTGGCGGATCTGCTCGACGAGGCGCTCACCCAGCCGCGGCACTACGGCGCCGCGGATGCGGCGGTGCTGGCGGCGTTGACCCGGCTGCTGCGCGATGTGGCCTGGTGTGCCGGTGCGCGCCACCGCGCGGTCGTCACCGCGCAGCTCGCGCGGCTGCGTCGCACCGTGGCCGGCCAGGATTTCGATCCTGTCGAGCGGCAGGGCCTCGAGCAGCTGGCGCAGGCGGTGGAGGAGGCGTTGGAGGGCCGTTGGTAGGCCCTGCAGCAGTCTGTTAGTGGTGCGGTTCGGTGTCGGTGTCGGTGGCCTTGTTGGTGGCGCCGCGGGCGGCTTCGGCGGCGCGTGCCGCGTTGCTGCCGGGCCGTTTGCGTTCGACCCAGCCTTCGATGTTGCGTTGCGGGCCCGCCGAGACGGCCAACGCGCCGGGGGGGACGTCGTCGCGGATGACGGTTCCCGCGCCGGTGTAGGCGCCGTCGCCGACGCTGACCGGGGCGACGAACATGGTGTCCGAGCCGGTGCGTACGTGAGAGCCGATCGTGGTGCGCGACTTGGTTTCCCCGTCGTAGTTGACGAAGACGCTTGAGGCGCCGATGTTGCTGTGCTCGCCGATGTCGGCGTCGCCGACGTAGGTCAGGTGTGGAACTTTGGTGCCGGTGCCGATGGTGGCGTTCTTCGTTTCGACGAACGCGCCGAGCTTGCCGGCGGTGCCGAGCACGGTGCCGGGCCGCAGGTAGGTGAACGGGCCCACGGTGGCGTCGGCGCCGATCGTCGACGACGTGGCGTGGGTGCGCACGACCTCGGCGCCGTCACCGACGCCGACGTCTGCCAGCGTGGTGTCGGGCCCGATGTTGCAGCGTCCGCCGATGTGGGTGCCGCCGAGCAACTGGGTGCCGGGGCGCACCACGGTGTCACGGCCGATGGTGACGTCGACGTCGATCCAGGTGGACGCCGGGTCGACGACGGTGACCCCATTGCGTTGGTGGCCGGCAACGATGCGCCGGTTGAGTTCGGCACCGAGGTCAGCCAGCTGGACACGGTCGTTGACGCCGGTGACCAGCGCGGTGTCGTCGAGGTGTTTGGCGCGCACGACGTGACCGTCGGCCCGCACGATCGAGATGACATCGGTCAGGTAGAGCTCCTGCTGGGCGTTGTCGGAGCTCAGCCGGCTCAGCGCCGAACGCAGCGCGTCGATGTCGAATGCGTAGACCCCGGCGTTGACCTCGGTGATGGCGCGTTGGGACGGGCTGGCGTCGGCTTGTTCGACGATGCCGATCACTTCGCCGTCCTGGGTGCGCAGGATGCGGCCGTATCCGGTCGGGTCGGTCAGTGTGGTGGTCAGCACTGTCGCCGTGGCCGCCGAGGCGCTGTGTGCGGCGATCAGGTCGACGAGGGTGTCGGTGTCCAGTAGCGGTACGTCGCCGGAGGTGACGACGACGACTCCGGCGAAGTCGTCGGGCAGTGCGGTCAGCCCGCTGGCCACGGCGTGGCCGGTGCCGAGTTGCTGTTCCTGCACGGCGATGTCGACGGCTACGCCGAGGTCGCGGCCGATCTGTTGCGCGGCGGGGGCGACGTGTTCGCGGTCGTGGCCCACGACAACCACCAGGTGTCGGGCGGTGACCTTGGCGACTGCGTGCAGCGAGTGCGCGAGCATGCTGCGCCCGGCCAGAGTGTGCAGGACTTTGGGGGTGTCGGACTTCATCCGGGTGCCTGCACCTGCGGCGAGAACCAGGACCGCGGCCTCACGCATAGATGTCCTTCCCGCGCGGCTGTATGTGTCTGTTCGCCGCCACGCCGGTCGCTTCCTGCATGGTGGGCACGTTCGCCGCGTTATTCTGCTCCGTCGCCAGGACTCGAACCTGAACTATCTGAACCAAAATCAGAGGTGCTGCCGATTACACCACGACGGACTGATCACCCAGAGACTCTAGTCGAACCCACTAGCCTGGACGTCGTGGCTGGGTCCGAGAAGGAGATACGTGCTCCGCGAGCTCGTATGACGGGCAGTGAGCGCCGTCAGCAGCTGGTTGAGATTGCCAAGTCGCTGTTCGCCGAGCGCGGCTACGACGGCACGTCGGTCGAGGAGATCGCGTTGCGTGCGAACGTCTCCAAACCGGTGGTCTACGAGCATTTCGGTGGTAAGGAGGGGCTTTACGCGGTCGTCGTCGACCGGGAGATGTCGGCGCTGCTCGACGGGATCACCTCGTCGCTGACCAACAACCGTTCGCGGGTTCGGGTTGAGCGGGTGGCGCTGGCGCTGCTGACCTATGTCGAACAGCACACTGATGGGTTCCGCATTCTGATTCGCGACTCGCCGGCCAGCATCACCTCGGGCACGTATTCGACCCTGCTCAACGACGCCGTGAGCCAGGTGGCCTCGATCCTGGCCGGGGATTTCTCCCGGCGCGGGCTGGACCCGGATCTGGCGGCGCTTTACGCCCAGGCGCTGGTCGGTTCGGTGTCGATGACCGCGCAGTGGTGGCTTGATGTGCGTGAGCCGAAGAAGGAGGTGGTGGCCGCGCATCTGGTCAACCTGTGCTGGAACGGGCTCAAACACCTCGAGTCCGATCCGGTGCTGCACGAGGAGTAGCCAAACCGCCGGTCGGCGCGTCGAATTCGTGACCTAGGCCACGGTGGGTGCCGGGGCCGCTGTGTCGCGCCCGGGTGCTTACGATGGAGGCCATCATGACCGCATCGGGGACCCTTGACGTCCACACCCCGATCTCGGGCCTCGTCGAGTTGGCGCTTCGTGATCCCTCCTTGCAGGAGGTGTCGCGGCGTGCGGCCGAGCGGCCCGCTGATCTTGACCTTGTCGGCCCGGCCGGCGCCCGGCTGTTCGCGGCGTCCGCTTTGGCGCAGAACGGACCGCTGCTGGTGGTCACCGCGACCGGGCGTGAGGCCGACGATCTGACCGCTGAACTGCGGGGCGTGTTCGGCGAGAGTGTCGCGATGTTTCCGTCCTGGGAGACGCTGCCGCATGAGCGGCTTTCGCCCGGCACGGACACCGTCGGTACCCGCGCGATGCTGCTGCGGCGCCTGGCCCACCCTGACGATCAGCGGCTGGGTCCGCCGTTACGGGTCGTGGTCACCGCTGCGCGGTCGCTGTTGCAGCCGATGGCGCAACGGCCGGGTGCCGGCGAGGAGATCGAACCGGTGACGCTGAGTGTCGGCGTTGAGGCGGAGTTCGATGTGCTCGTGCACCGGTTGGTTGAGCTGGCCTACACCCGCGTGGACATGGTCGGCAAGCGCGGCGAGTTCGCGGTGCGTGGCGGCATCCTCGATGTGTTCCCGCCGACCGCCGAGCATCCGGTGCGCGTCGAGTTCTGGGGCGACGAGGTCTCCGAGATGCGGATGTTCTCGGTCGCCGATCAGCGGTCTATCTCGGAGATCGACGTCGATACCGTCATCGCGATGCCGTGCCGGGAGCTGCTGCTCACCGCCGACGTGCGCGAGCGGGCTGCGGAGTTGTCGGCGCAGCATCCGGTTCAGGAAAACAGTGTCTCGGGTTCGGTGCCCGACATGTTGGCCAAGCTAGCCGAAGGCATTCCGGTCGACGGCATGGAGGCGTTGCTGCCGCTGCTGAAGTCCGCCGAGCTGGTGACGCTGTCGGAGCATCTGCCCGCGGGAGCTCCGCTGCTGATCTGCGACCCGGAGAAGGTGCGCAGCCGGGCCGCCGACCTGATCAAGACGGGGCAGGAGTTCCTGGAGGCGTCCTGGTCTACTGCGGCCGTCGGCGGTGACGTGCCGATCGACATCGAGGCACTCGGGGCGTCCGGGTTCATCGGTTTCGATGCCGCCCGAGACGCTGCGCGCGCCGGCGACCATCCGTGGTGGACGCTGAGCCAGCTCGACAGCGGTTCCGGCGATGCGCTGCAACTCGATGTGCGCGCCGCGCCGTCGGCGCGGGGGCAGCAACACAGTCTGGCCGAGATCTTCGCGATGCTGCGCGCCCATGTGGTGACCGGCGGTTATGGGGTTGTGGTTACCCCCGGCGCCGGTACCGCGATGCGCGTGGTCGAACAGCTCGGTGAATCCGACACTCCCGCAACGATGCTGGAACCCGGGGCGGTGCCGGTCGAAGGTGTCGTGGGGGTGGTGAAGGGTCCGTTGCACGACGGCGTTGTGCTACCCGGCGCCAAACTGGTGGTGATCACCGAGTCCGATCTGACCGGCAATCGCGCTGCCGGCGCCATTGAGGGCAAGAAGCTGGCGGCCAAGCGGCGCAATGTGGTCGACCCGTTGGCGTTGACCGCCGGTGACATGGTGGTGCACGACCAGCATGGCATCGGTCGTTTCGTCGAGATGACCGAGCGGGTGGTCGGCGGGGCTCGACGCGAATACCTGGTGCTGGAATACGCGTCGAGTAAGCGAGGGCAAAAGGCTGACCGGCTCTATGTGCCGATGGACTCGCTGGATCAGCTTTCGCGCTACGTCGGCGGCGAGGCGCCCACGCTGAGCAAGCTCGGCGGCAGCGACTGGGCCAACACCAAGACCAAGGCGCGCCGCGCGGTGCGTGAGATCGCCGCCGAGTTGGTGGCGCTCTACGCCAAACGGCAGGCCTCGCCGGGGCATGCGTTCGCCCCGGACACCCCGTGGCAGACCGAGATGGAGGACGCGTTCGGGTTCACCGAGACCGTCGATCAGCTCACCGCGATCACCGAGGTGAAGTCCGATATGGAGCGTCCGGTCCCGATGGACCGGGTGATCTGCGGTGACGTCGGCTACGGCAAGACCGAGATCGCGGTGCGCGCGGCGTTCAAGGCGGTGCAGGACGGTAAGCAGGTGGCGGTGTTGGTGCCTACGACGCTGCTGGCCGATCAGCATTTGCAGACGTTCACTGCGCGGATGGCCGGTTTCCCGGTCACGGTCAAGGGCCTGTCGCGGTTCACCGATCCGGCCGAGTCGCGCGCCACGGTGGAGGGCATGAAGGACGGCTCGGTCGACATCGTCATCGGCACCCATCGGCTGCTGCAGACCGGGGTGACCTGGAAGGATCTCGGGCTGATCATCGTCGACGAGGAGCAGCGTTTCGGCGTCGAGCACAAGGAACACATCAAGTCGATGCGCACCCACGTCGACGTTCTGACGATGAGCGCCACCCCGATTCCGCGCACGCTGGAGATGAGCTTGGCCGGTATTCGGGAGATGTCGACGATCCTGACCCCGCCGGAGGAGCGTTACCCGGTGCTGACCTATGTCGGCCCGCACGACGACAAGCAGGTTGCCGCGGCGCTGCGCCGCGAGATGCTGCGCGACGGGCAGGCGTTCTACATTCACAACCGGGTCCGCACGATCGACCAGGCCGCCGCGCGGGTGCGTCAGCTGGTGCCCGAGGCGCGGGTGGTGGTGGCTCACGGGCAGATGCCCGAGGAGCAGCTGGAGAAGACGGTCGAGGGGTTCTGGAACCGCGAGTTCGACATCCTGGTGTGCACGACGATTGTCGAGACGGGTCTGGACATCTCGAATGCCAACACGCTGATCGTGGAGCGTGCCGACACGTTCGGTCTGTCGCAGTTGCATCAGCTGCGCGGGCGGGTGGGCCGTTCGCGGGAACGCGGCTATGCCTATTTCCTGTATCCGCCGGAGGCGCCGTTGACCGAGACGGCCTATGACCGGCTCGCGACGATCGCGCAGAACAACGAGCTGGGCGCCGGGATGGCGGTGGCGATGAAGGATCTCGAGATTCGCGGCGCGGGAAATGTGTTGGGCGCCGAGCAGTCCGGGCACGTCGCCGGTGTGGGTTTCGATCTGTACGTGCGGCTGGTCGGTGAGGCGGTGGAGGCTTACCGGGCGGCCGCGGACGGCAAAACCGTTGCCACCCCGGAGGAATCGAAGGATGTCCGGGTGGATCTGCCTGTCGATGCGCACCTGCCGCCGGACTACATCAACAGTGACCGGCTGCGGTTGGAGGCCTATCGGAGGCTGGCCGCCGCACCGGATTCGGCCGCCGTCGACTCGGCTGTCGAGGAGCTCGTCGACCGTTACGGGCCGCTGCCCGAGCCGGCGCAGCGGCTGGTATCCGTCGCGCGGCTGCGGCTGTTGGCCCGCGCCCACGGGGTTACCGAGATCGGCGCGGCGTCGGCGACGACGCTGCGGATTTCACCGTTGACGTTGGCCGATTCTGCGCAGCTGCGGCTCAAGCGGTTGTATTCCGGGGCCAGCTATCGCGCCACCACGTCGGTAGTGCAGGTGCCGATTCCTCGGGTGGGCAGCGGAGTGGGTTCGCCGCGCATCCGCGATGTGGAGCTGGTCGCTTTTGTCGCGGGGTTTCTGCTGGCCATCGACGGGAAACCGGACGAGGAAGTTGATATAACCAAGTTCGGAGGTGCCCCGGGCACATGATTCAGGTGAGGCCAGCATGAGCGAGCGGCGGTGACGGTCGTCTTGGTGGATCCGCGGCGGCCGTCGTTGGTGCCGGTGGAGGCTGTCGAGTTGCTGGCCGGCGAGGTTCAGTACACCGAGGAAATGCCCATCAAGGTGCCGTGGTCGTTGCCGTCGGCGCGTCCGGACTACGACGGGCAGCCGGCGGCGGTGCTGTTGTCCAGTGACGCCGGGCATCCGTCGGTGCAGGCGCGGATCAGGGCTGGGGAGCGGGTGATTTCGGCGCCCGCGGCGCAGTCCGGTGAGCGGCTGGTCGACGCGGTGGCGTTGATGGACAGGTTGCGCACCGCGGGCCCGTGGGAGAGTCAACAGACCCACGACTCGTTGCGACGGTATCTGCTGGAAGAGACCTACGAGTTGTTCGACGCGGTGCACGGCGGTGACCTCGCCGAGGTGCGGGACGAGCTCGGCGATGTGTTGTTGCAGGTGCTGTTTCACGCGCGGATCGCCGAGGACGCGCCCGAGAACGGGTTCGGCATCGACGACGTGGCCGATGCGCTGGTGCGCAAGCTGGGCAATCGGGCTCCCGGGGTGTTGGCTGGGGAGTCGATCTCGCTGGAGGATCAGCTGGCGCAGTGGGAGCAGCGCAAGGCGCGGGAAAAGCAGGCGAAAGCGGCCGCAGGGTCGTCTTCCTGTATGGATGACATTCCGACGGCTCAGCCGGCGCTGGCGCTGGCGCAGAAGGTGCTCGCCCGCGCGGACGGTGCCGGGGTGCCGGCCGATCTGGTCCCGGAGTCGATCACGACGGTGGCGGTGTCGGCCGAGCTGGATGCCGAGAGCGCGCTGCGTGCGGCAGTGCTGGGGTTCATGGAGTGGGTGCGCGCCGCCGAGCGTGGGGTGGCCGCCGCACGTCGCGGCGGCCCCACGCTGGGCGGCGTGGCCGAACTCGACGATGCGCCGAGGGACGCGATCGGCGAGGACGAGTGGCGCGCGCACTGGCCCGCCGAGCAGACCGACTGATCGGCTCGATGATCTGGTGCAGCGGCGCCCGTGGTGAACGGTGCCGGTGCTGGCGTTGAGCTCAGCCTGCGACGGCGTCGGCCACCCAGCACGCCGCTGTGAAGCGGAACTCATCGTCTTGCCGGAAGGGTTCGAACGCGGCGCGCAGGACGTCGAGCACGTTGTGGCGCACGCTGTCTTGCGCGTCGCGAAGGAACGCTCCCACGGGCCCCATCGTGGTCACGTACTGTTCGAAAACGGTGAGCGGCAAGGCGCATTCGACGTCGGTGGCAGTGACTTCGACGCGGTTCCAGCCGTTGTGCGCCAGTAGGTCGTGCAGCAGTTCGCGGTCGGCGAGCGCGAATTGTCCGGGACCTCTCGGGTCGCGGTCGGGCAGTGCGGGCATCAGCGGGGCGGCGGCCCGCTCGGCCGTGGTCATGAACGGGTTTTCCGCCGGTGAGCGCCAGGTGATGAACCTGAGCCGGGCGTCGTCGCGGGCCGCGCTGCGGATGTTGGTCATCGCGGCCGCGGTGTCGGCAAAGAACATCACGCCGAATCGGGAGACGATCAGGTCGAAGGCCTGTGGTGCGAAGCGATGCGTTTGGGCATCGGCGCGGATGAAGTCGATATTGCGGTGGTGGCTGTGTGCGCGCCGGCGGGCCAGGGCCAGCATTGTTTCCGAGATGTCGACTCCGGTGTGGGCGGCCTCGGTGTCGAGCGTTTCTGCCATGGCGACGGTGGTGGCGCCGGTGCCGCACCCGATGTCGAGGACGCAGCCTTCAGGGCGGGATTCGGCGGTTTGGGTCAGCAGCGCGGTGAGGGGCGCGAACATGCCGTCCAGTGGCTCCTGCAGCGTCACCCACGCTTGTCCGGCCGCGCCGTTCCAGTGGTCGTGTTGGGTTTGGTTCATCACTGAACTTTTGCAGTTCAAGTCGGCTTGAGGGCAAGGGCTATCCTGATCGTCGGTGATCGATATTTCCGAGGTGGCGCGCCGCTGCGGGTTGCGGGCGTCGGCGTTGCGCTTCTACGAAGAGAAGGGCTTGATCCGTTCGGTTGGCCGCCGTGGCGGTCGCCGGATGTTCGACTCTGTCGTGTTCGATCAGCTCGCCCTGATTGGGCTGGGCCGCGCAGCAGGGTTTTCTCTGGACGAGATCGGGGCGATGATCGGGCCGGACGGGCAGCCGCGAATCGACCGGCAGCTGCTGTCCGATAGGGCGGACACGATCGATCGGACGATCTCCGAGCTGGTGGCGGTGCGCGATGGGTTACGCCATGCCGCGGCCTGCCCGGCGCCTCAACACATGCAATGCCCGACGTTTCGTGGCCTGCTGCAACGAGTCGGTGCTGGTCAGAAGTGACATTCGGTGCGGATAGGCCACGGTGCCCGGTGCCCGGTGCTGGTCCGCCAAGCCGATGAGTGCCGGTCGGCACCGATCGGGCAAATGGTGAGTGTTTCTCGCGAATATCCGCTGGTTTGCGGGTGTGGGCGCAACCTGTGGTTCCAGTGCCGCCGAGTTGACGGTTTTATCTGGAAACATGGTCTACAACCAGAGTGGGTTGAGGAGACCGGTGACGCGGGTGGGGTGGCTGCAGGCGGTGGCCGTGATCGGCGCGACAGCGCTGCTCTTGGCCGCCAGCTGTTCGTGGCAGCTGGGCAGCCGCATCCCCGAGGGTGTGCCGCCTCCGCCGGGTGATGCGGTCCCGCAGATCGACACCTACGCCTCGGGTCGGCCGGCCGATCAGCTGCACGAGTGGGCCGTTGAGCGGGCGCCGGCGCTGGGCATCCCGGTGACGGCGCTGGAGGCTTATGCCTACGCGGCACGGGTCGCTGAGGTGGAGAACCCGGACTGCAATCTGGCGTGGACGACGCTGGCCGGCATCGGTCAGGTGGAAAGCCACCACGGCACGTATCGCGGGGCCGGGATCGCCGAAAACGGCGATGTGTCCCCGCCGATCCGTGGTGTGTTGCTCGACGGCACCGGCGGCAATCTGGAGATTCTCGACCACGACTCGGTCAGCCACGACCCGGCCATCGAAAATGAAGGCGACGAGCCGTTTGCGCGGGCGATGGGGCCGATGCAGTTCATCCCGGAGACGTGGCGGCTGTACGGGGTGGACGCCAACAACGACGGCGAGATCAGCGCCGACAACATCGACGACGCCGCGTTGTCGGCGGCGGGGTATCTGTGCTGGCGGGGTAAGGATCTATCGACTCCGCGGGGATGGATGGAGGCTCTGCGCGCCTACAACCACTCCGACCAGTACGCCCGGACCGTCCGGGACTGGGCGACGGCCTACGCCGAGGGACATACCCTCTAGACACGCCACCGAACACGCCGCCGAACACGCCGCCCAACACGCCACTGAACACGCCGCGCCCGGGCCCACGCTCTAGGCTCATGGCCGAGGCCGTTACTCACCCGTCTGGTCGCCAGACGCTGTATGCCCGTCACGTCCCCGAGATCAAGGAGGCAATAGTGCCCATCATCGAGCAGGTCGGAGCCCGCGAAATCCTCGATTCCCGGGGGAACCCGACAGTTGAGGTTGAGGTCGGTCTGCTGGACGGCACGGTCGCCCGGGCCGCGGTGCCGTCGGGTGCTTCGACCGGTGAGCACGAGGCTGTCGAGCTCCGCGACGGCGGTGCCCGCTACGGCGGCAAGGGTGTGCAGAAGGCTGTTGAGGCGGTGCTCGACGAGATCGCTCCCGCGGTGATCGGGCTCGGTGCCGACGAGCAGCGACTGGTCGATCAGGCGCTGGTGGATCTCGACGGCACCCCGGACAAGTCCCGGCTGGGCGCCAACGCGATCCTCGGGGTGTCCCTGGCGGTCGGCAAGGCCGCTGCGCAGGCCGCCGAGCTGCCGTTGTTCCGCTACATCGGCGGACCCAATGCCCACATCCTGCCCGTGCCGATGATGAACATCATCAACGGCGGTGCGCACGCCGACACCGGGGTCGATGTGCAGGAGTTCATGATCGCCCCGATCGGCGCACCGAGCTTCAAGGAGGCGCTGCGCTGGGGTGCGGAGGTGTATCACGCGCTCAAGTCGGTGCTCAAGAAGCAGGGTCTGGCCACCGGGCTCGGCGACGAGGGTGGTTTCGCCCCGGATCTGCCCGGAACCACGGCCGCGCTGGATCTGATCGGTTCGGCGATCGAGGCCGCCGGGTTCAAGGTGGGCAGTGACGTTGCGCTCGCGCTCGATGTTGCCGCCACCGAGTTCTACACCGACGGCACCGGGTACGCCTTCGAGAAGCAGACCCGCACCGCCGAGCAGATGGCGGCGTTCTACGAGGAGCTGCTCGGCGGCTACCCGCTGGTGTCGATCGAGGATCCGCTGTCCGAGGACGACTGGGATGGCTGGGTGACCCTGACCACCGCGATCGGTGACAAGGTCCAGCTCGTCGGCGATGACCTGTTCGTCACGAACCCGGAGCGTCTGGAGGACGGCATCGAAAAGGGTGCGGCGAACGCGCTGCTGGTGAAGGTGAACCAGATCGGCACGTTGACCGAGACCCTCGACGCGGTGTCGTTGGCCCACAACGCCGGGTACAAGACGATGATGAGCCATCGCAGCGGGGAGACCGAGGACACCACGATCGCGGATTTGGCGGTGGCGGTGGGCAGCGGCCAGATCAAGACCGGTGCTCCGGCCCGCAGCGAGCGGGTGGCCAAGTACAACCAGCTGCTGCGCATCGAGGAGGAACTCGGCGACGCCGCGCGCTACGCCGGGGATCTGGCCTTCCCGCGATTCACCCCGGAGTCAAAATAGCTCGTGCCCGAAGCGAAACGGCCTGACCCGCGGCGGCGTGGCCCGGCGTCTCGGCCCGGTGATCCGCGCCGGGTGTCACGCCGTGCGACGCCGCGGCAGGCCAAGGATGTCACCGAGCCGGTCGATGGTGACGTCGCCGACGGTGAGGTCGCCGCGGTTGCCGAGGTCGAGGAGCCCCCTGGGCGGTCGATTCGTGAGGTCATCGCGGCCTCGGCCGAGCAGGCAGCTGAGCAGCGGTTCGGTTCGACGGCGCGGCGTGCGGCGATCCTGGCTGCGGTGGTGTGCGTGTTGACGTTGACGATCGCCGGCCCGGTACGGACGTATTTCGCGCAGCGCACCGAGATGAAACAGTTGCAGGCCACCGAGGTTCAGTTGCGCGAGCAGATCGCTGAACTTGAGCAGCAGAAGGAGAAACTTGCCGACCCGGTGTTCATTGCCGCTCAGGCGCGTGAGCGGCTGGGGTTCGTGATGCCTGGCGACATTCCGTATCAGGTGCAGTTGCCCCCGGGTGCCGCGGCGCCGGATTCGGTGGCCGATCAGGCGGCCGAGGCGGCCAGCGGCGACCCTTGGTATACCGCGTTGTGGCACACGATTGCCGATGCGCCGCATGGTCTTCCGCCGGCGCCAGCCATCCCGCCCGCCCCTGTTGTTCCCGCGCCGGGTGGACCCGAACCTGTCGCGCCCGGCGCGCCGCCGCCCAGTGGTTGAGCGCGCTGATCTCGACGCCGTCGCCGAGCAACTGGGCCGGGAGCCCCGCGGTGTGCTCGAGATCGCCTACCGCTGTCCGAACGGGCAACCGGCGGTGGTGAAGACCGCGCCGAGACTGCCTGACGGGACGCCGTTTCCGACGCTGTACTACCTGACTCATCCGGCGTTGACGGCGGCTGCGAGCCGATTGGAGTCCTCGGGTTTGATGCGGGAGATGACCCAACGGTTGGAGGACGACCCCGAGTTGGCTGCGGCCTACCGGCGGGCTCACGAGTCGTATTTGGCCGAGCGGGATGCGATCGAGTCGTTGGGCACGACGTTTTCCGGGGGTGGTATGCCGGACCGGGTCAAGTGTCTGCATGTGGTGATTGCCCATTCACTGGCGAAAGGACCGGGGGTGAACCCGTTCGGAGACGAGGCGTTGGCGGTGTTGGCGCAGGAAGCGGGGATGGTCGGCATCCTGGATCGCGAGGGGTGGAAGTGACCCGGGTCGCCGCCGTGGACTGCGGCACGAACTCGATTCGGCTGTTGATCGCCGATGTGGACGATCCCGCCGGCGGTGTCGTGCGCGATGTGCACCGCGAGATGCGAATCGTGCGACTGGGGCAGGGTGTCGACGCGACCGGGCAGTTCGCGGCCGAGGCATTGGTGCGCACTCAGGTGGCGCTGGTCGACTACGCCGAGTTGATGCGTCGTCATGATGTAGAGGCGGTCCGGATGGTGGCGACGTCGGCTGCGCGCGATGTCTCCAATCGGGATGCGTTTTTCGCGATGACCTCAGATGTGCTGGGCGCGGTGGTGCCCGGTGCGGTGGCCGAGGTGATCACCGGCGCCCAGGAGGCGGAGCTGTCGTTTCGGGGTGCGGTGGGTGAATTAGATTTGGCGCAAGCACCTTTCGTGGTGGTCGACCTCGGTGGTGGTTCGACCGAGGTGGTGTTGGGCTCGGCGGATTCCGGTGAGGTGGTGGCCGGCTATTCGGCTGACATCGGCTGTGTGCGGCTGACCGAGCGCTGTCTGCATTCCGATCCGCCCACCGAGGAGGAGATCGCGGCGGCGCGCGCGGTGGTGCGCGAGGCGCTCGACGAGGCGCTGCGGAGGGTGCCGGTCGAGCGGGCGCACACCTGGGTGGGGGTGGCCGGCACGATGACGACGTTGGCCGCGCTGGCGTTGAAGATGACGACTTATGACTCCGACGCTATTCATCTGTCCCGGGTGGGGTTCGATGATTTGCTGGGTGTGTGTGCCGATCTGGTGTCGATGACGCGTCAGCAGCGGGCCGCGCTGGGTCCGATGCATGAAGGCCGGGTTGACGTGATCGGTGGGGGAGCGATCGTCGTCCAGGAGCTGGCCGCAGCGCTGGGCAGCCGCGCCGGCATCGACGAGCTGGTGGTCAGCGAGCACGACATTCTCGACGGCATAGCGCTGTCGATCGGCTGAGCCCGGGCCGCCGCCCGGCTGGTGTGTCCGTGGGCCGGGCGGCAGTGCGCAATGTCGGGATGCGTGTCGGGGCGTGACGTTAGGGCCGCAGGTATGGGGCGAGCAGGTCGAGCACCGCGGGATCCTCGATGGTCGAGGGCACCGGCTCGTCGCGGCCCGCGGCGATTC
>CAZLTV010000092.1:0-9380 GCA_964562545.1 uncultured Mycobacterium sp.
CCCGCAAAACCCCCGCCGTCGAGCATCGCCTGCTGTCCAGCCTCATGGCCGAGACCGAGCCCACGACTCTCGGCGCCAAGTCCTGGGCCGAGGTGCTCAAGATCGCGCTAAGGATGTCGGGCTCACAGGCTCGCCGGCGAGTGCGTGACGCCGAAATGCTCGGACCCCGCCAATCCCTGGCCGGTGAGCCCTTGGCCCCGGTGTGGGAGCATACGGCCGCCGCCCAAGCCGCCGGGCGGATCGGAACCGACCACGTCGCCACGATCGCGAAGTTCTTCACCGCACTGCCGCACTGGGTCGACATCGGAACCCGCGTCGAAGCCGAAGCCCATCTCGCCGCGCTAGCTTGCGGACTCGACCCCGACCAACTCGCCAAAGCTGCCCAACGCCTGCTGATCACCATCGATCCGGACGGCCCCGTGCCCGACGAACGCGAACAGACGCGTAGGCGCGGGTTGCGGGTCGGGCCACAACAACGGGATGGCATGAGCAAAATCTCGGGCTATCTCACCCCGACCGCACGTGCCTATTGGGAAGCCGTGTCCGCCAAACTCGCCGCTCCCGGTGTGAACCCGCCCGGCGGGCAGAACCCTGACCGCGACCACACCCCCGACGGCGACGTACCGGACCGCGGCCACACCCCCGGCGACGAGGAACCCGACCGGTGTGAAGCCGACACTCCCAGCACGGGAGGCGATCGCGGCTCGGCCGAGCAACGCGGCAGCGATCCCCGCAGCCCCGCCCAACGCGACCACGACGCTTTCCTGGGTCTGTGCCGCGACACCATGGCCTCTGGCAGGCTTGGCCACCACAACGGACTCCCGGCCACCGTCATCGTGACCACCACCCTGCAAGATCTCGAACACGCTGCGCGACAAGCTGCCAAAGAGCAGTGCAAGGGTCCCGACTACAAGGGTCCCGACTACAAGGGTCCCGACTACAAGGGCGACTGCCACGACCGCGACTGCCAAAGTGGCGACTGCGAGAATCGGGACGACGGGGCACACAGTGCCGAACATGGGACACACAGTGCCCAAGAAAGACGCCCCGCCGAACACGCCCTCACCGCCGGAGGAACACTCGTACCGATGCGCGAGGTAATCCGCATGGCCACCCGCGGCTATCCCTACCTAGCGGTTTTCGACGGCCACACCAACCAGGCCCTCTATCTCGGCCGAGCCAAACGCCTGGCCACCCCGGCACAACGACTGATGCTGCTTGCTCGCGACCGCGGCTGCACCCGGCCCGGCTGCACCACCGGCGGCTACTGGACCCAGATCCACCACATCATCGAATGGGCCCACGGCGGCGCCACCGACATCACGAACCTCACCCTGGCCTGCGGGCCCGACAACCGCGCCGCCACCACCGGTGGATGGAACACCCGCACCCGCCAAGACGGCCGAACACAATGACTTCCACCCCCGGCCCTTGACACGGGCCAAGCCCGCGTCAACAACTACCACCACCCTCACAACTACCTGCTCCCCGATGAAGAGCATGACCATGAAGAGCACGATTACGAAGAGCGCAACGACGGAGATGGCCCGTAGCGGTCAGCAGACCTCGGCTTCCCGACGCTGATCACAGGAATCCTCTTGCGGGGTCAGCAATTCGACAATGCGGGCCGTCACCGCCGCCGCAGTCGGATGCTCCCACAGCAGCGTGGGCGGCAGCGTCAGCCCGGTGCGCTTCTCCAGCGCACGCCGCAGCGACACCGTCATGATCGAATCCACACCGGACTCGACCAACGGCACCCGCGGGTCGACATCACCCTCCGAAAGCCCCAACTCCGCAGCCACCGCCTCGACGACCTGCTGGGCCACCCATTCGTCGACCTCGACATCGCCCCGGTCGACCGGACCCGCCCCGGCATCAGGAGCCGATTCCACCTTCGGGGCCACCTCCGCCAGCATCGGCACCGCCGCGGCCCCCGAAAGAACCGGTAGCACCACAACATTCGGGTCATCTCCACGCATTGCCAGATCCAGTGCCCGCATCGCGTCGTCGGGCGCCACGGTACCCATGCCGAGCCCCTCCAGCTGGGCTGCGACATACTCCGACGCCGAACCCATCCCGAGGGCCCGCCATGCGGTCCACGCGACGCTGACCGTGCGGTCACCCCGCCGGCTCCGATTCCGGGCCATCGCATCGAGAAACGCGTTGGCACAGGCATAGGCGCCCTGCCCTGGGAAACCGGCCAGGTAGCCGCACGACGAATACAGCACCATCCAATCCAACTGGCCGGGCGCGAACAGCTGGTCCAACGCCAGCATGCCGTTCACCTTCGGGCGCATCGCCGCCCGAAGATCGTCGTGCGTCGTATTGGTCAGCAAGGCACCGGCTTCCACACCGGCCGCATGAACGACCCCGCGCACCGGAGGCAGATCGGCCAACAGCGCGCCTATCCGGACGGCGGCATCGTCAGCGCCGACGTCGATCGCACCGACGTGGACCGACACCCCTCGTTCCTCCAGCTCGGTCACCGCCCGCACGACCTCGAGACCGCTGTGCTCACCCCACGAATCACGGCGCGGCATCCCCGAACGCGACAACAGCAGCAGCCGGCGCGCACCCAGATCGGCCAACCGTTGCGCGATCCGCAGGCCAAGCGCCCCGGTGCCACCGGTGATCAGATACGTTCCGCCCGCCGAGCACGTCATCGGGGACTGGCCACCAGGACGAGCGTGCGCCAGCCGCGCCGTCAATGCCACGCCGTCTCGGACCACCACGACGCCGTGGCCAAACAGCGTGGCCAGCGCGCCAATGGGAAGACCAGCGACGTGACTCGGGTCGTGATGGGCAGCATGATCCACGGCATCATCGGCGCCGTGACGCGCGGCCCCATCGGCAGCGTGCCCCACAGCCCCATCAGCAGCGTGCCCCACAGCCCTATCTGCGCCGACGTCGAGCACCCCACCCCACAGCTGTGGATGCTCGGCCGCAGCCACCCTGGCCAGCCCCCACAACGGGGCGTGCGCCAGGTTGTGCCCCTCGTGCACTCCTCGGGTCAGTGCCCACAACCGTGCACCGGTCCCCTTGTCATGCAGGCGATTCAGTGTGTCTAACACCAGCTCGGCCGCAGCCTGCGGCGACCGGCCAGCGTTCGGCAGCACCAGCACCACAGCCCCGGTGGCCAAACCCTGCGGCAGCTGCCCGGAGTCAGCGCAGCTGCGCCAGGGCACCCCGGCGACCGACAGATCGCGCTGGGCCGCGGCGAACTCGTCAGGGTCCCCGCCGACCAACACAACCTCGGTGGGACGGTCCTCGGCCCGATAGTCGACCGGATGCCAAGCCAGCTCGTGCACCATCCGCGACGGATCGGCACCTTCGGAATTCTCGAGTTCCTCGAACGTCATCCCGGTGATGCATGCCAGCACCGCACCGGACTCGTCGGCTATCGAGACATCGACGGTCGTACCGCTGCGGTGCCGCACATGCAGCAGCGCCACCGCCGGCGGCGGACCCGCAACCTGCACCCGCTCGATACGCGCAGGCATACGCAGCCGCGCGGGACCGTCGAACACCGTGCAGGCTGTCGACGTCGCCGCATCGAGCAGGCTCGCCCACGTCGCCGGCGCCGACCCATCGGCCTCGGCCGAAACCCGCGCCAACACGTGGGCATCCCGGCGGCGCAGGCCGAGCACCTGCCAACCGAACCCCATCGCGGCAACACCGACACCGGCCAGCGTGTCAACCACGTACGAATTCGGGAGCGGTTCTGCGCCAACGAGAAAACTCTGCTGATCGATGCGCTCATCGGCCAGCGCGTCGCCTTCATCAGCCACCGTCGCGCTGCTGTGCGTCAACCATCCGGAGTCACCGGCAGGGCCATCAGCTGCATTGTCGACCAACCGCGACGACAGCCGCAGCCCCCCGTCCTGAAGCACCACCTGGATGTCACGGGTACGCCCCGGCGGAACCGGGGTCCGCAACCGCACATCGGTCAGCCCGCCGCCCGCGGCGGCCATGAAGGTGTTCAGCAACACCGCCGCGGGCACGATCTCGGTCCCCTGCACCGGATGGTCACCGGGGTAGGGCCGGTTGCTCATCTCCAGCCGGGTCTGCCACACCCGGGTCGCTACCGCACCCGCCACCTCGGTCGCACCACCCAGCAGGGTGTGCTCCGCCGGGTCGTGCAAGGCGCCGGTGCCCGGCGGCGGGGTCGGTGTGCGCCAGAACCGGCGATGCTGCCACTGGGTGCCGGGCAGATCGGGCTCCCACGGCGTGGTTCTGGTGAAACCCTGCTCGATCGGCGCACCGTGGCAGTACAGCGCCCCCAGGGCGGCGCCGACGGCGCGGCGCTCGGGCTGATCACGGCGCAACACCGGGACGACGGCATGCTCGCTGTACCCATGGTGCAGCAAGGTCTCCACCATCGAGTGCGACACCACCGGATGCGCCGAGACCTCGAGAAATAGCCGGTGACCGTCCTCGGCGGCGGCCTGCACCGCTTCGGCGAAACGCACCCGGCCGCGCAGGTTAGTCGCCCAGTAGTCAGGCCCACGTGGCGCCACCGAGCGCGGGTCGGCCAATGCGGTGGAATACAGCGGAATCGTCGCGGGCCCCGGCGCCGGCAGGCCACCCACCAGTCGGGCCAGCTCGCCGGTCAGCGAGTCCATCGCGGGACTGTGGAACGCGACATCGGTGTTGACCCGGCGCACCGTCAGGCCCTCCGCGGTCCAGGCCGCGACAACCGCGTCGACCGCGTCGACCGTGCCGGAGATGACCGTGGACTGCGGCGAGGAGCTGATCGCGGCCACCACGTCGGTTCGTGCACCCAGCCGGCGCTGCGCCTCGTCAAACGGCAATCCTGCCAACGCCATCGCCCCCTGACCGGCGACCGAGTCGAACCCGCGCGCGCGGAAACATGCGACGGCCGCACCGTGGGACAGCTCGAACACACCGGCCACCACACACGCCGCGACCTCACCGACCGAATGACCGATCACCGCGGCCGGCGCCACCCCCCGTTCACGTAGGACCGCGGCCAATCCGACCTGCATCGCGAAAGTCAGCGCCTGCACTTGGGCGGTGCCGCCGAGCTGTTCACTGGTCAGCGCCGCGCGGGCACAGAAGCCGAGTTCCGCGGCGAAAACCTGGTCAACTTCGTCGATCACCGCCGCGAATGCTGGTTCGGTGACGAGCAGCTCTCGCCCCATGCCCGCCCAATGCGAACCGTGACCGGAGAACACCCATACCGCGCCGTTCTCGGCGCCGGGCACCACGGCGCCTGTCACCGCACGAGGATCGCGGACCTGGGCGGCCAGGGCGTCGAGTGCGGCGACGACCGCGCTCCCGCGGGCGGCCTCGGTGAGACCGTCGGTGACCACAGCGCCGCGCACAGGCTCGGGCGAGCGCCTGGTCCACATCGTCGTCGCCACCGCATCGGGTGAGAATGGTGATCCGCGTAGGTGCTCGGCCAGGGCGCCGGCCTGGGCCGCCAAACGCATCTCCGAGCGCGCCGATAGTGGGATGAAACCAACTCGCGGACAGTCGCTTTCGGCGTCGCTCGGGGCGGCCTCCTCGAGTAGCACGTGCGCGATGCTGCCGCCGTAGCCGTAGCTGCAGACCGCGGCCCGACGCGGCCCGGCCCCGGCGGGCCACTGCTCCGGCTCGGTGGGCACTCGCAGCCCGCTGGCCTCCCAGTCCACGGCCGTAGTAAGGGTTTGCACCCCCGCGGTGGGCGGCACGACCCTGTGGTGCAACGCGAGGGTCGCCTTGATCAGCCCGACCACGCCTGCGCCGCCCTCGAGGTGGCCGGTGTTGGGTTTGACCGACCCGATGGGGCAGGGATCGCAGCCGCGGCCGGCGCCATACACCGCGGCCAGCGCGGCGACTTCCATCGGATCTCCGGTCGGGGTGCCGGTGCCGTGGGCCTCGATGTAGCCGACGCTGTCCGGGCTCACCCCGGACATCCGGCAGGCCAGCCGGAACAGGTCTTGCTGTGCCTCGCCGTTGGGCGACATGATCCCCACGGTGCGCCCGTCCTGAGCGGTGGCCCCGCCCCGCACGACGGCGAGCACCCGGTCCCCGTCACGCTGCGCGTCGACCAGGCGTTTGAGCACCACGACGCCCGCGCCCTCACCGCGTCCGTAGCCGTCGGCGGCGTCGTCGAAGGTTTTGCAGCGCCCATCGGGTGCGGTAGCGCCTGCGACGTCGAGGACCCGGGTCAGCCCCGGTCCGATCAGCGCGCTGACACCGCCCGCCAGCGCCAGCGAGGTCTCCCCGTCGCGCAGCAACTGACACGCCTGATGCACCGCGATCAGTGAAGCCGCGCAGGCGGCGTCCAAGGCCACGCTTGGCCCACGCAGGTCGAGCAGGTGCGACACCCGATTGGCCACCCCACACAACGATGTGCCGATACCGGTCCACGCCTCGATCCCAGCGAGATCTTCCATGACCAACTTGCCGTAGTCATCGGAGTTGACGCCCATCAGCACCGCGGTGTCGCTGCCAGCCAGCGAGCGTGGGCCAATACCCGCGTGTTCCAGCGCCTCCCACGAGACCTCGAGGGCCAGACGCTGCTGGGGGTCCATCAGCTCGGCCTCGCGCGGAGAAACCCCGAAGAACTCGGCGTCGAAACCCGCCAAGTCATCGAGGAAGGTGCCCCACGGCGTGGTCTCGGCCAGCACCGCGGCGTTGCGTGGGTCGCGACGCAGGTAGGGCTCCCACCGTTCGGCCGGGATCCGGCGCACCGCACTTCCGCCGGCGAGCAGGAACGACCAGAACTGCGCCGGGGTGCGAATGTCACCGGCGAGACGGCACCCGATGCCGATGACCGCGATCGGCTCCGGCGCCGCGCCGGTCAGCTCCATGTCGCCGATACGAGTGTGTGGGTAGCCTTTCCTAACTCGCCTGTCGACATGGCACATATCCTGGCACAGCTACCGCACCCCCAGGGAACTACCCGAGCTGCTGCACCGAACTACCTGGGCGGCTGCGCGCCCGCATCGCGCGGATCGATCTCCACCGCATACGACGTGATCGCAGTGATCTGCTCCCCGGCGAATTCGTAGATGGCGCAGCTGGCGACCGCGGTCAGACCGTCCGGACGCAGATACCGCACCACGGTGTCGACGGCGACGGCATCGGCCCCGACGGCCATCACGCAGCGATCAAACTCACGCACGGTGTCCTCGAGACCTTCGGCCGTGTCCCGGCAGGTGCGGGCCACCGCGTCCGCACCTTCGAGGACCATGTAGCCGACGATCGTCCACTTCACATCCTTGGCGAGGTGGTCGAGCGCCTCCTCGAAGCGATGCTCGGAAAAGGCGCGGGCGACGGCGCCACGATCAAAGGCCATGAGCACGACCGTAGCGTCCTGAACCACCGACACGGTATGAGTAGAGCCATGGAGTTATCGGGTGTTGGCGTGTGGAGCATGCAGTTGCGGTACAGCGATCCGGCCGAGGCGTCGGAGGCCGCCAGCGAACTCGACGAACTCGGCTTCACGGCACTGTGGATTCCCGACATTGGGGGTCCGGTCCTCGATTCGGTCGACAACCTGCTGTCGGCCACCACCAAGACGACGATCGCCACCGGCATCCTGAACCTCTGGATGCACGACCCGGCCGAAGTGGCCGCCCGCTACGCCACCCTGACCGAGACCCACGGTGAGCGGTTCCTGCTCGGAATCGGCGTCAGCCATGCACCGCTGATCGACTCGAAAGAGCCCGGACGTTATCGCAAACCGATGGCGGCGACCAAGGCGTTCCTGGACGGAATCGACGCGTCTGCGCACCCGGTGGCGTCCGCAAACCGAGTGCTCGCCGCGCTGGGACCCAAGATGCTGGAGCTTTCGGCAAACCGTTCCCGCGGCGCGCACCCCTACCTGACCACCCCGGAGCACACCCGGCGCGCCCGTGAAGTGCTGGGCACCGGTCCGCTGCTGCTGCCCGAGCAAACCGTGGTTCTGGCCGAGAACCGTGAGCAGGTGCGCCCCATCGGCACTCAGTGGTTGTCGTCCTATCTCGCTCTGCCCAATTACCGCAACAACCTACTGCGCCTGGGCTTCACCGAGGACGACGTCGCCGACGTCAGCGATCGACTCTTCGATGCGCTGATCGCCTGGGGCGACGAAGAGACCATCAAGCAGCGCGTCGAAGAGCATCAGGCCGCCGGTGCCGACCACGTCTGCCTGCAGGTGCTCACCGAGGATCCCAAAGCTTTCCCACGCGAGCAATGGCGCCGGCTGGCCGCAGCACTGCTGTAAGGCCCCAACAGGGCCCATCAGCAGGTGCGATGAGGCCGCCATACACTGCTCTCAGCAAGGGCCCCTCAGCCCAACAGCGCGCGCACCACGCCGTCGGCGAGCAGCCTGCCGCGATCGGTGAGCACCAGCCGATCGCCGTCACGATCCAGCAGTCCGTCGGCGATCGCGAACCCGGCCCGTTCACGCTCACCGGCCGACAGAATCGCGGTGGGTAGGCCGGTGCGCAACCGCACCCGAAGCATGACGTCCTCGATGTGCGCGGTCGCGGCGTCGAGGGTTTCGAAGTCGGCCACCGGCAATGCACCACCAGCCAGCGCCGCCGCATAGGTGTTGGGGTGCTTGACATTCCACCATCGCGTCGAGTCGATGTAGCCGTGCGCTCCGGGGCCTGCGCCCCACCACAGGCCGCCGTCCCAATAGCCGACGTTGTGTTGGCATTCGCCGCCCTGCCGCGCCCAGTTGGACACCTCGTACCAGGTGAAGCCTGCCTGCCCGAGTCGGTGGTCGAGCAGTTCGTATCGGCGGGCCAGCACGTCGTCGTCGGGGGCGGGCAACTGACCGCGTCGCACCCGGCGGGCCAGCGCAGTGCCCTCCTCGACGATCAGCGCATACGCCGAGAGATGATCAACTCCGGCGCCGATCGCGGCGTCGACCGAGCGCAGCAGATCGTCGTCGGTCTCCCCCGGCGTGCCGTAGATGAGGTCGAGGTTGACGTGCTCGAAGCCCTCCCGGGCAGCCTCCCGGGCGGCGTCGAGCGCGCGGCCCGGCGAATGCACCCGGTCCAGCGCGGCCAGCACGTGCGGCGCCGTGGACTGCATGCCCAGCGACACCCGGGTGTATCCGGCGGCACGCAGCCCGGCGAAGAACTCCGGCGACGTCGACTCGGGGTTGGCTTCGGTGGTCACCTCGGCGTCCGGCGCGAGCCTGAAGTGGTCGGTGACCGCCTCAAGGACGGCGGACAAACCGGCCGCACCCAGCAGCGACGGTGTACCGCCTCCGACGAACACGGTGTTGACCGCCGGCGCGGCCCCGAGGTGTGTCGCACCGAGGCGCAGTTCGGTACGCAGCGCGGCCAGCCAGCCCGCAGGGGTGGCCCCGGCCGGCGGGCCCGCGGGTGCGCCAGCGCCCAGTTCAGCGGGTGCGCCAGCGCCCAGTTCAGCGGGTG
>CAZLTV010000092.1:9480-13567 GCA_964562545.1 uncultured Mycobacterium sp.
GCGGGTGCGCCAGCGCCCAGTTCAGCGGGTGCGCCAGCGCCCAGTTCAGCGGGTGTATAGGTGTTGAAGTCGCAATAGCCGCAGCGTGTCGCGCAAAACGGTACGTGGATGTAGATGCCGAACGGCCGGCTCGGATCTGCCGCCAGGGCAGGCAGCGTCACCTGCTCGCGGACCGTCATACAAACAGTGTCCCAGAGCGGAGGCCACCCACGGTCGACGCAGATCTTCGCCCGGTTGGGGCTGAGGCCGGTATCCGTGGCACAATTGACTGCGTGACTGCAGCCCACAGCTTCGCCCGCCGGGTATCGCTGGTGGCGCGCCGTCATGTCGATTTCAAGCGCGTTTGCAGCTGTTGCTGTCTTCCTTGATCGCCGGATCACGGACAACCCAGCCACCCCTTGACCTTTTAGCTGGCCGCCGGATCTGCGCCGCCGGACAGCCCCGGTGACTACGCGCGATCTGAACGCCGGCTCCGACCAGGAGCCCATTGATGACGACGACGAATCCGGCCGCCAACCCGGCCCCGGCCAAAGCAAAGTCGGCCAAGCGCCCGCGCGGTGAGGGCCAGTGGGCGCTCGGCTACCGCGAGCCGCTCAACGCCAACGAACGGTCCAAAAAGGACGACAACCCGCTCAACGTGCGGGCCCGCATCGAGAACATCTACGCCCAGGGCGGCTTCGACAGCATCGACAAAGGCGACCTGCGGGGCCGCTTCCGCTGGTGGGGTCTCTACACCCAGCGGGAGCAAGGCTACGACGGCACCTGGACCGGCGACGAGAACATCGACATTCTCGAGGCGAAATACTTCATGCTGCGGGTGCGCTCCGACGGTGGCGCGCTGACCGCGGCCGCGCTGCGCACGCTGGGCGGGATCTCCACCGAGTTCGGGCGCGACACCGCCGACATTTCCGACCGGCAGAACATCCAGTACCACTGGATCCAGGTCGAGAACATGCCCGAGATCTGGAAGCGGCTCGACGCCGTCGGGTTGCAGACGACCGAGGCCTGCGGCGATTGCCCCCGCATCGTGCTCGGTTCCCCGTTGGCCGGTGAATCCCTCGACGAGGTGATCGACGGCACGCCCGCGATCGACGAGATCGTGCGCCGCTACGTCGGCAAAAAGGAGTACTCCAACCTGCCGCGCAAGTTCAAGACCGCGATATCCGGCCTGCAGGACGTCGTGCACGAGGTCAACGACGTCGCATTCATCGGCGTTGTGCATCCCGAGCACGGTCCCGGTTTCGATCTGTGGGTCGGCGGCGGCCTGTCAACCAACCCGATGCTGGGCCAGCGGGTCGGTGCGTGGGTGCCGCTCGACGAGGTTCCCGATGTGTGGGAGGGCGTGGTCAGTGTCTTCCGCGACTACGGCTACCGCCGGCTACGGTCCAAGGCGCGGCTGAAGTACCTGATCAAGGACTGGGGTGTCGAGCGTTTCCGCGAAGTTCTCGAAACGGAGTACTTGAAGCGGCCGCTGATCGACGGCCCCGCCCCCGAGCCGGTGACACGCCCGATCGACCACGTCGGGGTGCAGAGGCTGCGCAATGGCCTCAACGCCGTCGGGGTGGCACCGATCGCGGGGCGGGTGTCGGGAACGATCCTGAGCAAGGTGGCCGACCTGGCCGAAGCCGCGGGCAGCGACCGTATCCGCTTCACGCCGTATCAGAAACTGGTCATCCTTGACGTCGCCGACGACAAGCTCGATGCGCTGCGGGCCGGGCTGGACGCGTTGGGACTGCCTTCGACGCCCTCGCTCTGGCGGCGCAACCTGATGGCCTGCTCGGGTATCGAATTCTGCAAACTGTCGTACGCCGAGACGCGTAAGCGCGCCCAGGGCTTGGTCCCGGAGCTGGAGAGTCGTCTCGAGGACCTCAATGCCGAGCTCGACGTCCCGGTCACGGTGAATATCAATGGGTGCCCGAACTCGTGTGCCCGGATCCAGATCGCCGACATCGGGTTCAAAGGGCAGATGGTGGATGCCGGCAACGGGCCCGAGGAAGGTTTCCAGGTTCACTTGGGCGGAAGCTTGGGCCTGGACAGCGGGTTCGGCCGCAAGCTGCGCCAGCACAAGGTGCTTTCCGGTGAGCTCGGCGACTATGTCGAGCGGGTGGTGCGCAACTTCGTGAAACAACGCGAGCAGGGTGAGCGTTTCGCTACTTGGGCGTTGCGAGCCGACGAGGCGGACCTCCGATGAGCGCTCCCGCGAAGAGCAGAGTTGAGGTGATGGCGAGATGACCGTGGTGACACGTGACGAGTCTGACCTGCAGCAGCTGGCCGAGCGGGGCGCTGCAGAGCTTGGGCCCGACGCCTCGGCCGAGGAGCTGTTGCGCTGGACTGACGAGCACTTCGGCGAGACAGCTGGGCCTTCGAACGGGGCTCAGAACGGGTCCGGTTACATCGTGGCCTCGAACATGCAGGACGCGGTGCTGGTTCATCTGGCCGCGAAGGTCCGTCCGGGGGTCGACGTGCTGTTCCTGGATACCGGCTACCACTTCGCCGAGACGATCGGCACGCGCGACGCGGTGGAGTCGGTCTACGGCGTGAACGTGGTCAACGTCCGCCCCGAGCGCACGGTCGCCGAGCAGGACGATCTGCTCGGCAAGAACCTGTTCGAACGCAACCCCAATGAGTGCTGCCGGCTGCGCAAGGTGCAGCCACTGACCAAGGCGCTGGCCGGGTACTCGGCGTGGGTGACCGGTATCCGCCGGGTGGAGTCACCGACACGGGCCAACGCGCCGCTGATCAGCTGGGATGCCGCGTTCGGTCTGGTGAAGATCAACCCGTTGGCGGCCTGGTCGGACGAGCAGATGCAAAGTTACATCGACGCCAATGGGGTGCTGGTGAATCCGCTCGTCGACGAGGGTTATCCGTCGATCGGCTGCGCGCCGTGCACGAACAAGCCGGCTCCGGGTGCCGATCCGCGCAGTGGGCGCTGGGCCGGGCAGGCCAAGACCGAATGCGGGCTGCACGCCTCTTGAGCGCTTCCGCGCTGGTGCTCACGGCCCACGGCAGCGCCGACCCACGGTCGGCGGCCACCGCGCGGGCCGTGGTCGACACGATCCGTCGACTTCGGCCCGGTCTGGACGTGCGGGTGGCGTTCTGTGAGCAAAACGCACCGAATCTGCGCGACGTGCTTGCCGCCGTTCCGGCAGGGGGCCCCGTGGTGGTGCCGCTGCTTCTGGCCGACGCCTACCATGCCCGCGTCGATATCCCGGCGATGATCGCCGAGTCCGGCGTCGACGCCCGCCAGGCCGATGTCCTCGGCGAGGACGAGCGGCTGATCCATGTGTTGCGGCAGCGCCTCGAGCATGCGGGGGTGTCGCGCCTGGATTCTGAGGTCGGGGTGCTGGTCACTGCGGTGGGTTCGTCACGCGCGCAGGCCAATTTGTGCACTGCGGCGGTGGCCCGCGAGTTGACGTTGACGACGCGGTGGACGGCGACGACGGCGTTTGCCACCGGTCCGCGCCCCGCACTGGGCGAAGCTGCCGAGCTGCTCCGGTCGCGTGGTGCGTCACGGCTGGTGGTTGCGCCTTGGTTTCTGGCGCACGGCCGGATCACCGACCGTGTCGCGGCCTTCGCGCAGTCTGCGCAGATCCCGATGTCGGCGCCGTTGGGTGCCCATCGCCAGGTGGCCGAAACGGTGCTGGACCGGTTCGACGCCGTAGCCGCCGCGCGCGTCGCTGCCTAGCACGGATACCGGCAATTCACGCGATGTAGCTCACACTCTCTCGGCCTCCGAGGCCCCTTGACCCCTATACCTATGGGGGTATATCTTGAGCCATATCGGTTACATACCCCTATGGGTATCAAGGGAAGGGCGAACTCATGAAATTCATCCAGTACTACCTGGACTGCCTATCGCACGCGTCATACCTGATTGCCGACGAGGAATCCAAGCGCGCCGTGGTGGTCGATCCGCAACGCGATGTCTCCGAGTACGTCGCCGATGCCAAAGAGTATGGCCTGACCATCGACCTCGTCATCGAGACCCACTTTCACGCCGACTTCCTGTCCGGCCACCTCGAACTGGCCGACGCGACCGGCGCCAAGATCGTGTACTCCTCGGTCGCCAAGCCCGAGTTCGACTTCA
>CAZLTV010000093.1:0-13501 GCA_964562545.1 uncultured Mycobacterium sp.
GCACGGCGTTGAGGTACTGACCGTGGCGGGCCGCGGCATCGAACACCGCGTCGAGTGGGCCGAAATCGAGTTCGCCGGTGTACTTGTCCACCGCCATGCTGGAGTAGGCGTTGAACCGGGTCAGCGTGTTCGGCGGCAACTGGGAGAAGTAGTCGTCGAGGTTGACCTGCGCGCCACACCCGCGATTGACCTGCCAGTCGGTGCCCAGTTGGTAGGCGTTGAGGCCCACCGGCCACCACCGCGTGCCATTGAGCGTCAGCGAGGTCCCCGAGGTACCCATTCGGCTGCTTTCCAGCTCAGGCTGGGCTGGCACATCGTCCCGGCAGGCGCTGGCGAGGGCAACTAGCACCGCCAGTGCGGCGGCCAGCGATCGCAGCCGGGTTGTGGAGGTCACGCTCGTGGGTGGGCCTGGTCGTGGACGGCGCGTAGCCGCGCCACGGTGACGTGGGTGTAGAGCTGGGTAGTGGCTAGCGTGGAGTGCCCCAGTAACTCCTGGACTACTCGCAGGTCGGCTCCGCCTTCGAGCAGGTGTGTGGCCGCGCTGTGCCGCAGACCGTGCGGACCGATGTCAGGTGCGTCTGCGACGGCGGCCATGGTTTGGTGTACGACGGTGCGTGCCTGCCTCGGGTCCAGCCGTCTGCCGCGTGCACCGAGCAGCAGTGCCGGTCCTGATTCCTCGGTGGCCAGTTCCGGGCGGCCCTGCGTCAGCCACACCGACAGTGCGGCCTGAGCGGGCTCGCCGTACGGGACGGTTCGCTGTTTGTTGCCCTTGCCCAGCACTCGCAGTACCCGCCGGGATCCGTCGATGTCGTCGATGTCGAGCCCGCAGAGTTCGCTGACCCGGATACCGGTGGCGTAGAGCATCTCGACGATCAGCCGATCCCGCTGGGCCAGCGGATCCCCTTGCTGGGCGCCGATTTCAGCGGCGTTCATGGCTTCTGCGGCCTGGTCGGCCCGTAACACCGACGGCAGTGTTCGGCGAGCTTTGGGCACCTGAAGTCGGGTCGCCGGGTCGTCGGTCAACAAGCCTGTGCGCGTCGCCCACGAGGTGAAAGTCTTAACGGCCGAGGTGCGGCGGGCCAGGGTGGCGCGCGCGGTGCCGGCGCCGGCTTGAGCGGCCAGCCAGGACCGTAGAAGGGGCAGGGTCAGGTTGGTCGGCCCGGCGGGATCGTGCTCGGCTTGCGGGTTTCGCTCGGCTTGCGGGTTTCTCTCGGCGAGGAAGGCGAACAGCGAGCGCAGGTCGCTGAGGTAGGCGCGGCGGGTGTGCGCCGAGCGGCCCCGCTGAAGCGCCAGGTACTCGTCGAACTCTTCGAGGATGGCCTCCACTGCCCTACGGTCGCAGATCGCGCGGGCGGCGTTCACGTGACGCGCCGCAGCGTGTCGGGGGTGAGATCTGCCAGGGTCGGGTATCCATCGACGGCCATGGTGAGGTCGGCCTCGGCAAGCAGTGAGCGCAGCACGTGCACGAGTCCGTCTTCACCGCCGATGGCCAGTCCGTACACGTAGGGGCGACCGACGCCGACCGCGGTCGCACCCAGCGCGAGGGCCTTGACGATGTCGGTGCCGCTTCGAACCCCGGAGTCGAACAGCACCGGAAGCCCGTCGGCGGCCTCGACCACACCGGGCAGGCAGTCGAGGGCGGGGAGGCCGCCGTTGGCTTGGCGTCCGCCGTGGTTGGAGCAGTAGATGCCGTCGACCCCGCCGTCCTTGGCTCGTCGGACATCGTCGGGGTGGCACAGTCCTTTGAGGATGAGCGGCAAGTTCGTCAACGAGCGCAGCCACGGAAGGTCATCCCAGGTCAGCGGGTTGCCAAACAGTTGAACCCAATGCATGACGGCTGCCTGCATGTTCTCTTCGGGGGGCTGGGACAGCGCCGCGCGGAAAACCGGGTCGCTGGTGTAGTTGGCCAGGCAACGTCCGCGAAGCTGCGGAAAGTTCGACATCGCCAGGTCGCGGGGGCGCCAGCCCGGGATCCAGGTGTCGAGGGTGACCATGATCGCGGTGTATCCCGCGGCTTCGGCGCGGGTGACGAGGCTGGCCGCCAGGTCGCGATCGGTGGGGGTGTAAAGCTGGAAAATCCCAGGGGTGCCGCCGAACTCGGCCGCGATGTCTTCGAGCGGGTCCTCGGTGAGCGTGGACACTGCCATCGGCACCCCGGTGCGGGCCGCGGCGCGGGCGGCGGCCAGGTCACCGTGGCCGTTTTGGGCGCACAGTCCGATCACCCCGACCGGCGCCATGAAGAGCGGCGACGGCAGGGTCAGCCCGAACAGTTCGACGGACAGGTCACGCTCGGTGGCGCCGACGAGCATCCGCGGCATCAGACCCCACTGGTCGAACGCGGCGCGGTTGGCACGCTGGGTGTTTTCGTCCCCGGCTCCGCCGGCGACGTAGGACCAGATCGACGCGGGCATGGCGACCTGGGCTTTGGCTTCCCAACCTGCGTAGTCCATCGGCAGCGTTGGCAGGACGCCCGACAGACCCTGCAGGTAGATCTCGAGCTGGTAGTTGCCGAACGTCATGGTCTCAGCGTGCCATCGGTCCCGGGTGTGGCGAGCCTATTTGGACTCCGCCTCGGCCAGTTCCTTTTTCCACTGTCGGAACGTCTCTTCGGTGCGCCCGCGGCGCCAGTAGCCGGAGATCGAGGAGGCCCATTTGGCGTCGACTCCGCGTTCCTTGCGGATGTAGGGGCGCAGGTTGTGCATCACGGCCTGAGCTTCGCCGTGGATGAAGACCTGCACCTGGCCCGGCAGCCAGGGCGTTTCCTTAACCGCCGCGATCAGTGGAGCATGGTCGCCGGCGCTGTCGTCGGGCACCAGGTCGGCGCGGCCGCCGCGATAGATCCAGGACACCTCGACCCCAGCGGGAGCGGTCAGTTTCACTTCGTCCTCTGGGCCGCCCACTTCGATGAACGCTTTTCCGACCGCGTCGTCGGGCAGCGCTTCGAGCGCGGCACTGATTGCGGGCAGGGCGGCCTCGTCGCCTGCGAGCAGATGCCAGTCGGCGGACGGGTCGGGTGAGTACGCGCCGCCGGGGCCCGTCAGGAAAACCTGCTGTCCCGGGGTGGCCGAGGCCGCCCACGGACCGGCGACACCGTGGTCACCATGAACGACGAAGTCGATCGCGATTTCGCGTCGCTGCATGTCGGTGTGGCGCACGGTGTAGGTGCGCACGGTCGGACGCAGGCCGGGCGGCAGTGCGTTGAAGCTGTCCATCGTCAACGGTCGCCGCAGTGCCGCCAGATCGACGTCGTCGTCGACGAACACCAGCTTCACGTAGGCGTCGGTGTACTGGTTCGGGGTGAAGGTGTCGAAACCCGATCCCTTACCCGAGCCACCCAGCACGACACGAACCATGTGCGGGGCGATCTGCTCGGTGCGCACTACCTCGAAGGTGTGTACTGGACGTCCTGCCACTTGTTGTCCTTTGCGCTGGGTGTGTCCTCACCGGTTGGGTGACTTCACCGACTATACGAGCGCACCGACAGGCGCAGGGAGCTAGCGATGTGTCAGCTTCCAACAGCCATCGACCTGGACGACCAGCCCACGCACGTCCAACATGGTCAGTGGGCCCAGCACGTCGTTGACCGGCAGCCCCGCCGTCAACGCGATCTCGTCGACGGTGCGGCTCCCGCGCCGCGGCAGCGATTCGTACACCGCAAGCTCGGTGTCGCTGAGCTCGTCGATGGCCGATGACGGTCGTTCGATCTCGGGCGCCAACTCGCCGACGCGACCCACCATTTCGACGATGTCTGCGGCACGGGTCACCAGGGATGCCTCGGCGGCGATCAATGCATGGCAGCCCACCGAGGACGCCGAGGTGACCGGTCCGGGCACCGCCCCGACCTGACGTCCGAGAGTTTTGGCCCATGAGGCGGTGTTCGCCGCGCCGCTGCGTGCGCCTGCCTCGACCACGACCGTAGCCCGGCCCAGCGCGGCGACCAGGCGGTTGCGGGCCAGGAACTGTCGCCGGGTGGGACGCACCCCGGGCGGGTATTCGCTGACCAGCAGACCGTTTCGGCTGACTCGGTGCAGTAACGCAGAATGTCCGGACGGATACGGCACATCGATTCCGGAGGCCAGCACCGCTGCCGTCACCCCCTCAGCGGCTAGCACCGCCCGATGCGCTGCACCGTCGATGCCGTATGCGCCGCCCGACACCACTGCGACGTCACGCTCGACGAGGCCGACAGCCAAGTCGCCCGTCACATGCTCGCCGTAGGCCGTCGCAGCCCGCGTGCCAACCAACGCCACGGAGCGCTCGGCAACCTCGGTAAGCGAAGACGGACCGACCACCCACAGCACCAGCGGTGGATGGGCCTGCGGCCGCTTCTTCGTATCAACCTGGCCGAACCCGCAGAATGCAAGCGCCGGCCACTCGTCGTCCTCAACAGTCACCAATCGGCCGCCCATACGTTCCAAAATGTCGAGATCCCCTCGTGCACAGTTCATTTCATATCGAGCTTGGGTGCAGCGCTCGAGAGCCGGCTCAACCTTTCGACGGCGGATGCGGTCAGCGGCCTCCGTGGGGCCGACGTCGCCAACCAGGGCCGCCAGCAACGCGTTAGGCGGTTCAGTGACCCGAGACAGATAGGCCCAGGCGCGGGAGGTCTGCTCGTCCATCACAGCGCTCCCGATTGCCGAAAGGACAGTGCCGTCGTGGCGTCCTCGAGGCTGGGCGAGTCCCGTCCGGCAAGATCACACAACGTCCACGCCACCCGCACCGTTCGATCGAGTCCACGGATGCTTAACGCTCCCCGGTCGACAGCGGTTCGCAGCGGCGCCATCGCTTTTCCGGTTGGGCGGAACCTTCGTCGCAACAGCGCACCACTGACCTCGGCGTTGGTGGCGAACCCGTAGGGACGCCACCGCTGCTCAGCAGCCTGACGAGCCGACCAGACCCGCTGGCGCACAGATGATGTTGGCTCTCCGTCGTCAGTGACGAAAGACCCCGCACGCGAGGCATGCATCTCGACACGAAGGTCCACCCGGTCCAGCAGCGGCCCCGACAGCCGGGTGCGGTAGCGCCGCCGGTCAGCAGCCCCGCAGACGCAGTCACGCGGGTCAGGAGGTGCGCACGGACACAGATTGGCCGCCAGGACGAGCTGAAACCGGGACGGATAACAGGCCACACCGTCGCGGCGCGCCAGCTGAATTTCTCCGTCTTCCAACGGTGTTCGCAAAGCCTCCAACGCGGCAGCGTTGATCTCGGCGAATTCGTCGAGAAACAACACCCCACGGTGGGCTCGGCTGACCGCGCCGGGACGAGCCATTCCGACCCCGCCGCCGACGAGGGCGGCCACACTCGATGTGTGATGAGGTGCAACAAACGGGGGCCGGGTGATCAACGGAGCATCGCCTGTCAACAATCCGGCGACCGAATGGATTGCGGTGACCTCCAGAGACCCCTCGGGCGAGAGATCGGGAAGCAGTCCTGGAAGACGTTGGGCCAGCATTGTTTTCCCGACACCAGGCGGCCCGGTCATCACGATGTTGTGGGCGCCGGCAGCGGCCACCTCGATCGCATAGCGGGCCTGGTGCTGGCCTACTACGTCGGCAAGGTCCGCCTCGCTGTCCGCCGGCCTGGAAGGGTTGTCGATACGCGGCGCCAGATCCTGCTTGCCCGCCAGCCACGACCATAGCTGGCGCAACGTGCGGGCACCGAATACCTCGACCCCGCTGACCAGACTGGCCTCGGCCAGATTGTCGACCGGCACGACGACCGTCGGCCAGCCCTGCTTCTGGGCGGCCAGCACCGCGGGCAGCACCCCTTTGACCGGACGCACCCGCCCGTCGAGTGCGAGTTCACCGAGCAGAACCGTCTTCTCCAGCCGTGGCCAGGTCTTCTTACCGTGCGCCGACAGCACGACGGTCGCTAGCGCGAGGTCATACATCGAGCCCATCTTCGGCAGGGTCGCTGGAGACAACGCCAAGGTCAGTCGCGCCATCGGCCAGTCGAACCCGCCGTTGGTGATCGCTGCGCGCACCCGATCCCGCGACTCCTGCAACACGGCATCCCCCAGACCCACCAGATGCACGCCCGGCAAGCCTGAAGTGATATCGGCCTCGATCTCGACGATTTGGCCGTCCACCCCGCAGACCGCCACCGAAAAGGCTCTACCCAACGCCATCACGACACCGCCCTGATGTGGGTGATCTCAGGGGTACGTTGCCGCCCGATCCTGATCGCGACCACGTCGATACGCAACGCCGCCCAAGCAGCGCCTTGCTGTGACAGCCAAACCCCGGCGAGCCGCCGAATCCGGCGCACCTTGGCCGGTGTCACCGCCTGTTGCACCGGCCCAAACTGGTCAGTGGTGCGCGTCTTCACCTCGACGAACACCACCGTGCCGGTCGCGTCGTCGGCGGCGATGACGTCCAGCTCGCCGTAGCGACACCGCCAGTTGCGGGCCAACACCCGCATCCCCTGCCCCTGCAAATAGTCGACGGCGAGCTGTTCCCCGAATGCCCCGATCTCGGCGCGGCTGTCTGTATTGGTCATGCGCCCACCGTGCGACGCGGCTCCGACAGGTTCGCACGGATGCGCGCCATCCATCCCCAATCCCGGATTCATCCACAACCGCAGGCTGGGCCGCATTGCAAGCGCTTACCCGGCGCATCTCTGCCCTGTCCGCGCCAAAGGTCGCGGTTCCGACGCCGGCGACTTCGGGCAATTCCAGGAGCAGGCGCACTACGGCGTGCGGCTACTCCCGTCTGCCACGGTGCCCGCCCCGATCAACTGTCGGATCTGGCTGGCGTCCAACGACAGCCATTCACCGAGCACTCCGGCGGTGTCGTCGCCGAGCGCAGGGGCAGGGACCGCAGCCGGGTAGGTACCGTCGATCTCCAACGGCAGACCGGGCGCCATGTACCGGCCCACGCGTGGTTGGTCCAGTTCGGTGAACATCGGGTTGGCGGTCACGCGCGGGTCGACGGCAGCCTCCCCGAATGTCTGGTAGCGCTCCCACAGCACCGACGTCGCCGACAGCTCCGTCGCGATCTCGGCGCCGGTGTGCGCACCGAACCATTCGCCAAACAGTCCCGACAGCGCGTCACGATGCCGAAACCGCTGCCCTTCGTCGGAGAAGTCCGCATCTAGCGAATCCGCAAGCGCAGCAACCGCATCAGCGGTCCCGGTCATGGCGGTCAAGTCGCGAAAGTGGCGGCCGGTCAACGCAACGACCATGAACCTGACGCCGTCGCTGCTGGTGAAGTTCTGCCCGTAGGTGCCGTAGACCGCGTTGCCGATGCGTTCCCGCGACGTGCCGTTGATCATCGCCTCGGTGAACAGACTCAGGTTGCCCGCCGTCGCCAACGCCACGTTCTCCAGCGGGATCGCGATGTGTTGGCCGGCACCGGTTGCATCACGGTGACGCAGCGCGGTCACCACCGACAGCGCCGCGTAGATCCCGCACGACACATCCCAGGCCGGCAGTACATGGTTCACCGGATCGGCCAACCCGGCCGGTCCGGTGACCAGGGGGAAGCCGATCGCAGCGTTGACCGTGTAGTCGACGCCGGTACCGCCGTCGACCCGGCCGGATACCTCGACCTGGATCAGGTCGGGGCGCAGCTCGCGCAACGTGTCGTAGGAATGCCACTGCCGCCCGGCGACATTGGTGATGAACACGCCGCTGTCGGCGATCAACCGGGTAACCAGCTCCTGCCCCCGATCCGAGCGCAGGTCGACAGCCAGCGACCGCTTGCCCTTGTTCAGGCCGGCCCAGTAAATGCTGTCGCCGGATTCGGTGAGCGGCCACCGGTGGTAGTCGGCGGCGCCGCCGATCGGGTCAACCCTCACCACCTCGGCGCCCAGCTGGGCGAGCGTCATGCCGGCAAGGGGCACGGCGACGAAGCTGGAGATCTCGACGATCCTCACTCCGGCCAGGGGACGCGTGGGGTCAGCGTTGACGGTCATCGGGTCAGTGTAGAAAACCTGTTGACAGTGGCTGCACGACCGATGCGCGAGAGATTCACGTCACACCCGCTTTGGCGTGGATCGCAGCTGACCTCGCTGGGAGTGCTTTTCTTTTCCGCGTACTGCCAGTCCCTGGATCAGCAGTAACTGTCCGCCGCGGCCCATATCCGGCAAGGTTGGCCGCGGTGGAGTAGCGCTGGCGGATGCGCCGGTGAGCTCCCAGACGATGGGTGTGAAAGGCGCATGAGCACAAACCGAACGAGGCGACAGACCGGCTGGCGGGCGCCGGAGCCGGTCGCATTCACGATCGCAGCATGCACGCTGGTGATGGTGTTCTTGGCCTCGGGCACGGCAATCCCGCTCTACAACACCTTTCGCGTGGAGAACGGCGTCACGAACTCTGGGCTGGCCCTGACCACGGTCACCTACCTCGGTGTTACTGCGGTGTCGCTGTTGACCCTGGGGAGGCTGTCAAACCATCTGGGCCGACGAACGATGTCATTGGCCGCGGTGGTGAGCGCCCTAGCGGGCTGCCTGGTTCTTATGAGTATCGACGGATTGGCCATGCTGATGCTCGCCCGCGCGCTGCAGGGACTGGCCTGCGGCATCGCCTCCAGCGCGGTCGGGGCCTACGTCATCGACACCGCCCCGACGAGCCCGCGTTGGCTGGCACCGATGGTGGCCAGCAATGCACCGCCGTTCGCAATTCCGGTCGGCGCGTTGATCTCCGGGGCGCTGGTGCAATACGCCCCTGCCCCGCGGGTATTGGTATTCGCCCTGGTGGCCGCCATCCTGTTGATCTGCGCGCTACTGCTGGCGCTGTGCCCGGAAACCGTTGAGCGCCGGGCCGGCGCGCTGGCGTCCCTGCGCCCCCGCATCAGCCTGCCTGTCGGGCGGGCTCGGCTGCTGATCGCGGTCAGCGCCGTGTTCGTCGCAACATGGTCGCTGGGCGGGTTTTTCCAGGCATTCGCGCCTGTTCTGACCGCCGACGATCTCGGAACCGACAACAATCTGACGGCCGGGGTTGTGTTTGCCTCGGTCATGGTGCTGAGCCCGCTGGGTGGGTCGCTGACAGGCCGGCTGCGGCCGGCCGGTGCGGTACGCGTCGGTCTGGTGTTGTTCGTGATGGCCACGGCCGGGATCCTGGGGGCGCTGCACGCGGAGTCGATCGGCCCCTTCCTCGTGGCCAGTCTGGCGGCCGGGCTAGCAATGGGCGCGGCGAATACCGGCGCAACCCGTGCCATACTCGACGGTGCGGCCCCCGGCGACCGGGCCGGGTTGCTGGCGACGATCTTTCTGATTTCCTACAGCGGGGCAGCGGTTCCGGGCCTTATCTCCGGTCGGCTGGCGGTTCACTTCCCGGTGAATGTGATCGCGCTGTGTTACGGCGGGTTGATCCTTGTCGCCGCACTTGTGGCCGTCAGTGTGATTCGCACTCCACGCCCGGAGTCGGGGCCACTGTCGGCGCGGCCGCGCGTCGACGACCGGCGCAGCGTGGGGTCGTGAGCGCAACGGAGCTGTACAGCCACATCCACGGATTCTGGACTCGCGCCGCGCGCATCAGCCGTAGCCGGCAGGGTTGCCGGCGGCCGGTCAGATGAGCTCAATGACCTCAGCGATGGACGGCAGCACCCGGCTGGGCCGAAACGGGTAGCGCTCGACGTCCTCGACCGTCGTCGACCCGGTCAGAACAAGAATGGTCTCCAGCCCGGCCTCGATGCCGGCGACGACGTCGGTGTCCATCCGGTCGCCGACCATGACGGTGCTCTCCGAATGTGCCTCGATCCGGTTCAGTGCGCTGCGGAACATCATCGGGTTCGGCTTGCCGACGAAGTACGGGTCCCGACCGGTGGCCTTGGTGATCATCGCGGCCACCGACCCCGTGGCCGGCAGTGGCCCCTCGGCCGACGGTCCGCTGACATCCGGATTGGTCGCGATGAACCGCGCCCCGTCGAGGATGAGCCGGACTGCCTTGGTGATCGCCTCGAACGAATAGGTGCGGGTCTCCCCGAGCACCACGAAGTCCGGGGATCTGTCGGTCAGTGTGTAGCCGGCCTCATGCAGCGCGGTGGTCAGACCCGCCTCCCCGATGACGTACGCCGAGCCGGCCGGCTGCTGGTCGGCGAGGAACGTCGCGGTCGCCAACGCCGAGGTCCAGATCGCCGACTCCGGGACGGCCAACCCCGATCGCAGCAGCCGGGCGGCCAGGTCCCGCGGAGTGAAGATCGAGTTGTTGGTCAGGACCAGAAACGGCCGTTCTCGCTCGGTCAGCGTGGCCAGGAACTCTGCCGCGCCGGGCAACGCGTGTTCCTCGCGAACGAGCACTCCGTCCATGTCGGTAAGCCAGCACTTCGGTGTGGTGCGCACCCCTCCAGTCTGTCAGTGCGCGCGTCGCGCCGGCAGATCCCCCGCTCATCCGGATCGAGGGTCACACGGTCAGCTGCGGCAGCCAGGACCGAAGAATTGTCGCCAATGCCACCGGCTGGTCGAGATGGACGAGGTGACCGGACCCGGGGATCAACGACAGCTGCGCGCCCGGAATGGCGGCGGCCAAGCGATGCGCGACGTCGACCGGAATCCAGGTATCCTCAGCACCCCAGGCGATCAGCACCGGAAGATTCAATGTCGGGTAGCGGCTTTCGATCTCGTCGGTAAATGCCTCGTCGGCGTGCGCTATCTGGCGATAGAACGCCGCACGGCCCTCGTCACCCGTCCACGGATCGACCAGCCGGTCGAGTTGTTGAGCAGTCAGCCCCTGATGGCTGGCCCCGGCGATGTAGGCGCGCACCGCTCCCTCGTGCACGGCCGCCGGTAGCGCGCTGAAAACATCGGCGTGGTCGTGCACCAGCCGGAAAAACGGTGAGCCCCAGGGTGATACAGCGACAACATCGACCAGCGCCAGTGAGGCATAACGCGCGCCGTGCAGTAGGTGAGCGCGCAGCGAAACCGCGCCACCGTAGTCGTGGGCGACGATATGTGGCGCGGACTGGTCATCGTGCGCCAGACCCCAGTGCCGGAGCAGATCGGCCAACAGCTCGCCCTGCACGTCAAGGCCCACCCGATGCTCAGCGCTCTTGGACGACAGGCCATAGCCGGGCATATCCCACAGATAGACGGTGAAATCCCGGGCGAGCGCCTCGGCGAACGGCTGCCACAGCCAGGACGACCACGGGGTGCCGTGGCAAAACACCACGGCCGGACCGTCACCGCTGCGCCCCCACCGAACCTGTCGACCGCGCCAATGAAAAGCCTCGTTGAGATCCACGCCGCCAGTATTTCAACCGGGCAGTGCGGCTACTCCGGCAGCCGGAGCTCGGGCTTGTCGACCTCTTCGATGTTGACGTCTTTGAAAGTGATCACCCGGACCTGTTTGACGAAGCGGGCCGGCCGGTACATGTCCCACACCCAGGCGTCGCCGAGACGAAGCTCGAAATACACCTCACCATCGGAGTTCCGCGGCACCATCTCCACGCTGTTGGCCAGGTAGAACCGGCGCTCCGTTTCGACGACATAGCTGAACTGCCCGACGATGTCCTTGTACTCGCGGTAGAGCGAGAGCTCCATCTCGGTTTCGTACTTTTCGAGATCTTCGGCACTCATCGACTCAACTGTCCTTCATGTAGATCGGAGCCCATCGGACTCCCTGTACATCAGAGCCCGTCGGACTCATCGGTCCAATCTTCCCGCACGCGAAGTCTGCATGCTCCCTGGGTTCCCCATCCGCGACTTGTTTTCCCGGATTTGTCGGCGCCGCGCGCGAATCTGTCGCCGCGCGCCGTACATTGACGAACGAATATCGATGCTGCCGGGACGGTCCGAGTCTGGCCAGCGCGGCAGTGTGAGCCCGGGTGCTGTACCCCTTGTGCTCGGCGAACCCGTAGCCCGGGTGTTCGTCGTCCATCGCGACCATCAACCGGTCCCGGCTGACCTTGGCCAGCACGCTGGCCGCCGCGATGCAGGCCGCCGCGGCATCACCACCCACGACGGGAAGCGACGGCATGGGCAACCCCGGAACCCGGAACCCGTCACAGAGCACATACCCCGGCTGAACTGGCAACCCAGCCACCGCACGGCGCATACCTTCGATGTTGGCCACGTGCACCCCCCGCCGATCGACTTCCTCCGATGGGATGAATACCACGTGATAGGCCAGGGCGTAGCGTCTGATCACCGGGAAAAGCCGCTCACGCTCGGCCTCGTTGAGCTTTTTGGAGTCATCGAGTGCGGCCAGGCTTTCGAGGCGGTTCGGGCCGAGCACACACGCGGCGACCACCAGCGGGCCCGCACATGCCCCCCGGCCCACCTCGTCGACACCGGCCACCGGACCCATCCCGGCGCGGTAGAGCGCGGACTCGAAGGTGCGCAGGCCCGATGATCGGCGGATCACCGCTCTCGGGGGCCAGGCCGGCACGTGTCAGGGCCTCCTGTCAGGTCTGCGGGTTCACCGTAGTCACCCCACCCCACCGCGATGGGGGCCAGGCGATGAATTGGGCCTTCCCGATGACATTGTCCACCGGGATTGTCCCGGCCATCGGGTCACCGGTGCACATCAGACCACGCTGGACGTCGGCCGGCAGGTTGGAGCAGTGCGTACGCGAATCGGCCGAGTGGGTGCGGTTGTCCCCCATCACCCACAACCGGCCCTCCGGAACGGTCACCGGACCGAACTCAGGCCCCAAACACGGGTAGATCGCCGGATCGGCCATCATCGTTTCCGGGTCGAGGTAGGGCTCGTTGAGACGCTTGCCGTCGACCGTGAGCCCGGTGTCAGCCCGGCATTGAACGGTCTGGCCACCAACCGCGATGATTCGCTTCACCAGGTCGTTCTCGTCCGGCGGGACGAAACCGACGAACGACAGCGCGTTCTGCAGCCACCGAACCGCGGTGTTGTCCGAACGGATCGACTGATAGCCGATGCTCCAGTTGGGCGGGCCCTTGAACACCACAACATCGCCGGGCCCGGGCGAACCGAACCGGTAGCTGAGCTTGTCGACCATGATGCGGTCACCGACACAGCCGTTGCAGCCGTGCAGCGTGGGCTCCATCGACTCCGACGGAATCAAATACGGCCGCGCGATGAACGTCAGCATCACGTAGTACAGGACCAGCGCGATACTGACCAGGATGGCGAACTCGCGCAACGCACCGCGCTTCTTCTTGCCGGGTTCCTTCTCGGCGCCCGAGTCCGAATCGGAATTGGAATCCGCCTGATCGGCAGTGCTCTGCGCGGTGGCGGAATCAGGATTCTCGACTGTGCGCTCGGGCGAATCGTCGGGTTCGGAAGATCCGGTCACAAGATCAGCGTAGCCAGCGCACCGACAGCATCGGCGCGCCCGGGCAGCTCAGCGCTTTTCCTTGATCTTGGCTTTCTTGCCGCGCAGCTCACGCAGGTAGTAGAGCTTCGCGCGCCGCACGTCACCGCGGGTAACCACGTCGATGTGGTCGATGTTGGGCGAGTGCACCGGAAAAGTGCGCTCAACACCGACGCCGTAGCTCTCCTTACGAACCGTGAACGTCTCGCGGGCCCCGCCACCCTGGCGGCGGATCACCACACCCTTGAAGACCTGGATGCGCTCCTTGGAGCCCT
>CAZLTV010000094.1:0-13469 GCA_964562545.1 uncultured Mycobacterium sp.
ATCAGAGAGAGGTCAGTACGCCATCGCCTGAGCGCGACGGATCACCTCACGGGCCTGATGCGAATGCAGCGCATCGACCGGGCGAGCGTTAGCCTGGGGCTCGATGGCCCCGTCACGGCTGATGGTCAGCGACGGGTCCGGGGTGAACAGCCAGCGCACAATCTCAGTTTCGCCGTAGCCGCCGTCGTGCAGCACCATCAGCAGACCGGGCAGGCTCTTGACGACGTGTCCGTCATCGTCGAAGAACACTTTCGGTACCACCACCGTGCCGGCGCGGCGTACCGCAACCAGGTGCCCGTCTCGTAGCTGTTGGGCTACCTTGCTCACCGGTATGCCCAACAGACGTGCCACCGCTGACAAGTCATAGACGTGCTCGCCGGGATCCAGCACATCTTCGGCAGTCGGAATGCTGCTCACAGCATCGAGTCTAGGTGCATCGGGCCTGCGCGGGCGAAAGCTTCGGCCGGCGCGGCTGGAGTGATCGTCGCGACTCGTAACATGTGTGCGGTGAGGACCTACCAGCAGTCCGGCCCCCTGACCGGGACCGTGCTGGACGGCCGCTACCGGGTGGACGCGCTGATCGCCACCGGCGGCATGTCTGGGGTCTACCGCGGCCTGGACCTTCGGTTGGACCGACCGGTGGCCCTGAAGATCATGGATTCGCGGTACGCGGGCGACTCAGATTTTCTCACCCGCTTCCAGCGGGAGGCGCGGGCGGTGGCCCGGCTCAAGCACCCCGGGCTGGTGTCGGTGTATGACCAAGGCCTCGACGGTCAGCATCCGTTCCTGGTGATGGAGCTGGTCGAGGGGGGCACGCTGCGCGAATTACTCCGGGAGCGCGGCCCGATGCCGCCGCACGCCGTCGTGGCGGTCCTTCGGCCGGTCCTCGGCGGATTGGCCGTCGCACACCGCGCCGGCCTCGTGCACCGCGACATCAAGCCGGAAAACGTACTGATCAGCGACGACGGCGAGGTCAAGCTCGCCGACTTCGGGCTGGTCCGCGCGGTGGCCGAAGCCAAGATCACCTCGACGAGCGTGATCCTCGGGACCGCCGCCTACCTGTCGCCCGAGCAGGTTGCCAGCGGCGATACCGATTCGCGGGGCGATGTCTACGCGGTGGGCGTGCTGGTCTACGAACTGCTCACCGGCGTCACCCCGTTCGCCGGGGACACGCCGTTGGCGGTGGCCTATCAGCGGATGGATAACGATGTGCCCCCTCCGAGTTCGGCGATCGGCGGCGTGCCGCGACAGTTCGACGAGTTCGTGGCCTGCGCGACCGACCGTGACCCCGACCAGCGGTTCGACGATGCCGCCGAGATGGGCGAGGAACTCGACGCGATCGCCGCAGAGCTGATGCTTCCGCCTTTCCGGGTCCCTGCGCCGCGCAATTCGGCGCTGCACCATTCCGCGGCGGTGACCGCCGCCGAGACGGGTACCGAACCCGCACCCGGCACCGCAAACCTCGACACCCACAACGTGGTGGGGGCACCGGGTCACCACACCAAGGCGTTTCGCCGTGACGAACTGCCGGAGCCGGAACCGGAGTCCGAGACCGAGTCGTGGCCGTCGACCGGTAGGTTCGCCGGCATCGAACTGTCGGAATTCCACTGGGAACGTCAGCGAGCCAGGCGGACCTTGCTGTTCTGGATCGTCGCGGTGCTTACGCTGACCGCGCTGTGCGCGGCCGGCGCGTGGACGCTCGGAACGAACTTGCCTAACCTACTCTGAAGCCGCCGATATCTGGCGTCTCCGGACTGGCCCTCAGCCCCGCAGCATCTCCGCGACCAGGAACGCCAACTCCAACGATTGCTGGGTGTTCATCCGCGGATCGCACGCGGTCTCGTAACGGCCCGCCAGATCGGTGTCCGAAATGTCCTGTGCGCCACCGAGACACTCGGTGACGTTCTCGCCGGTGATCTCAACATGGATGCCACCGGGATGGGTGCCCAGCGAGTGGTGCACCTCGAAGAACCCCTGAACCTCGTCGACGATGCGGTCGAAGTGGCGCGTCTTGTACCCGGTCGATGACTCGTGGGTGTTGCCGTGCATCGGGTCGCACTGCCAGATGACCTGATGGCCGGAGGCCTGGACCTTCTCGATTATCGGCGGCAGCACATCGCGCACCTTCTGGTTGCCCATCCGGCTGACCAGTGTGAGCCTGCCCGGCTCGTTGTTCGGATCAAGCCGTTCGACGTATTCGACCGCGAGCTCCGGCGACGTCGTCGGTCCGATCTTGATGCCGATCGGGTTGGCGATCACTTCGGCGAAGGCGACGTGAGCACCGTCGAGCTGTCGGGTTCGCTCGCCGATCCAGACGTAGTGCGCCGAAAGGTCATAGAGCTTGGGGCTGTGGTCTTCTGCTTGCGGGTCACCGGTGTCCATACGCAGCATCGCACGCTCATAGTCCAGCACCAGCGCCTCATGGCTGGCGTAGATTTCGGCGGTCTGCAGGTTGCGGTTGTCCACCCCGCAGGCGGTCATGAACGTCAGCGCACGGTCGATCTCACCGGCCAACGCCTCGTAGCGGGCCCCGGCCGGCGAGGTGCGCACGAACTCGCGGTTCCAGTCATGCACCGCGTGCAGCGACGCCAGACCTGACGATGTCAGCGCACGGACCAGGTTCATCGCAGCGCTGGCGTTGGCGTAGGCGCGCACCAGACGCGACGGGTCGTGTTGCCGCACCGCGGCGTCCGGGGCGAACCCGTTGATCATGTCGCCGCGGTAGGACTTCAACCCGAGCGCATCGGTGTCCGACGAGCGCGGCTTCGCGTACTGGCCGGCGACTCTGGCCACCTTTACCACCGGCATGCTCGCGCCGTAGGTCAGGACGACGGCCATCTGCAGCAGCGTGCGGATGTTGGCCCGAATGTGGGGTTCGGTGTTGTCGGCGAACGTTTCTGCGCAGTCGCCACCCTGCAACAGGAAGGCTTTTCCGCGGGCAACGTCGGCCAAGTGTGTCTTGAGCCGCTCGATTTCGGCCGGAACCGTGACCGGCGGCACGCTCTCGAGCACCTTACGCATCGCGCCGGCCTGGTCGGCGTCCCATGTCGGCTGCTGTAACGCCGGCTTGGCCAGCGCGGCATCGAGCCGTTGCCGCAGCTCGTCGGGCAGCGGCGGTAGCGCAGGCAGCTGATCGATGGGTACGTCGACGGTCCAGTTCACCCACTCATGGTAACCGCGGGTCAAAACCGTATTTTCACCCGATTCACGGCCGCGGCCACGCACCTGTCATCTGCCGGTAGCGCACCAGGTTGTGTTTGGCGTCGACGAGCGCGTCGTGGGCGTCGCTTGGCCGCGGCGGCATCCGGGGGCAGCCGTTGTCCTCCCAGAATTGACGAAGCTCGCGGGTGAACCGCGGAATCGCCGGTGGCAGATCCGTCATCGGACCCCATAGCTGGCACAGCACCACATGGTCGTAGGCGCCCACCCACGCCCACAATTCGATCGGTTCGTCACCGTCGACCCCGAAAAAGTCCTCCAGGTCCGAACGGATCTGCCGCCGGGAACGCCACAGCTGCGAGGCCGGCGACGGCAGCTTCGGCAGCACGTGCTTTCGAACCCATCGCCCCGCCCGCTCGGGATCGAATTCCGTTGAAATGGCGTAGTATTCACGCCCATCTTCGGCTGCTACACCGATCGAGATGAGCTCGATGGTGCGGCCGTTGTCAATGAACTCCGTGTCGTAGAAATACCGCACGCTTAGGCGACCCTCCGGTTGTCGGCTTCCCGGTCCGGCGGCGCGGGGGCCGCGTGAATTTCTCGGTCGAGCTGCGCATCGACCTTGGCATCGTCTGGGAACCTGGGCATCCCCGAGATGGCATCCTGCAACCACAGCTTGGCCTGCACGACAGGCCGGCGCAACCAGCGCTCCCGCTCCAGGGCCCGGTGCATCTTGCGCGGCCGCTTCGTGTAGCGCCACCGCGCCCACGGCGCATGCGGCCGGGAAAGCCGGATCGCTCCGACGACCAGCAACGGGGTGATGAACATGCCCACCAGCCCAGTCCACACCTTGCCCTTGAGCAAGACGATCACCGCCAGCATCAGGGTGAACACCGCCGTAACGACCACGGCCGCGCGCGCCTCCAGGGAGTGATCACTGCGCCAGATGTCGATATCGAAGAACGACAGCGGATTGAACCCCATGATCAGCAGTCCGGCCACCGCGACCGCCACGAACACGGCATCCACCGAGGCCCGGCCGTCTTCGGCCCAGTACACATCCTCCAGTTGCAGGATCAACGCGAACTCGTCGAGCACCAGGGCAGCGCCAATACCGAAGAAGATTGACGCCGCGGTGAATGCGGGTACTCCCCCGTCGACCCCCAACGTCACCATCGCCACCCCGGAGGCCATGACCAAGATCACGCCGATCACGACGTGGTGGATGTGCAGGCCGCCACCGGCCGAGATGTTGCGGGGCTGCCACCACTTGCGCGGCTTGTCGCTGTCGGCGTGGCTACGGATGTACCGCACGATTGTGCGGGTGACGAAGAACGTCAGGATGAACGCCACCAGGCAACACACCAACGGTAACCGCGAGTACGGGATGTCGGGGGCGAAGCCGAGATCCAGGTCAAGGTTCAGGTGCACGCAGAAAACTTACGCCGACCTGCGCGTGTCGAGGCCGGGATACCGGCCGACGCGCCGAACCGCCCGGATAGGCTGGTACCCGAAATGACTACGTGGCGGTCGCCCGGCGGGGCTGATTGGGTGCCCAGGCTGGCATGGCGGCTGTTTCAGCTTCTGACGCTGGCCGCGCTGGCCTGGGCTGCATGGCGACTCCTGGGGCGAACGCCGTATCGGATCGACATCGACGTCTACCGGATGGGTGGGCAGGCCTGGCTCGACGGCCGGGCCCTCTACGCCGACGGCACGATCTTTCGCACCCAGGGCGGGCTGGATCTGCCGTTCACCTATCCGCCGCTGGCGGCGGTGGCGTTCGCGCCGTTCGCTCTTCTTCCGTTGGCGGGCGCCAGCGCGGCGATCACGCTGACGACGCTGGTCTTACTGCTGGTGTCGACGGTGATCGTGCTGACCCGCCTGGACGTATGGCCGACGACGCGCGTCACCGGGGAGCCGGCATGGCTGAGGCGATGCTGGCTGGCGGCGGCGATCGTCGCGCCGGCGGTGATCTACCTTGAGCCCATCCGCTCGAACTTCGACTTCGGCCAGATCAACGTGGTGCTGATGACGCTGGTCATCGCCGACTGCGTGCCGCGGCGCACACCGTGGCCACGTGGCCTGTTACTCGGGGTGGCGATCGCGCTGAAGCTGACTCCGGCCGTGTTCTTGCTCTATTTCCTGCTGCGCCGCGATCTCCGGGCGCTGCTGATCGCCACGGCGTCGGCGGCTGCGGCGACCTTGGCCGGCTTCGCGCTGGCTTGGCGCGACTCGTGGGTGTATTGGACAGAAACCGTCACCAACACCGACCGCATCGGCAGTGCGACGCTGAACACCAACCAGAACATCGCCGGCGCGTTGGCGCGGCTGGGTCTGGGCGAGGATCTGCGGTTTTTGCTCTGGATGGCGCTGTGCTTCGCGGTGCTCGGGTTGACCGTGTGGGCCACCCACCGAGCCCTGCGGGCCGAGCAGCCGGTGCTCGCATTGATCTGTGTGGCGATGTTCGGCCTGGTCGTTTCGCCGGTGTCGTGGTCGCACCACTGGGTATGGTCACTGCCCGCGGTGCTAGTGACTGCGGTGCTCGCGCTGCGCCTACGGCACATCGGGTTGGGTGTCGTCTCCGCGGTCGGGGTGGCCCTGATGGTGTGGGCCCCGATTTCGCTCATGCCCGAACACGAGGAGACCGCGGCCTCGCTGTGGCGTCAGGTGGTCGGCGGCTCGTATCTATGGTGGGCGCTCGCGGTGATTATCGTGGCGGGCGTGGCCTCGACCCGTCCTCTCGACACCGACGACGCGAGCCCGCAACCCGGCGGAACCGAACCGGCGCCCGCCGTACAGGCTTGATTGCGCCCACCGTTCAGGCGTGATCGCACCCGCCGTTCAGGGCCGCGCCGAACCAGCCCCGCCGTTTCCGTTCAGTCGTGACTGGGCGGTTGCCGTTCAGTCGTGACTGGGCGGTCGCCGTTCAGTGCGATCCGCTCAGCCGGCCGCCGATTCAGGGAGTCTGGTCGGCGGCTCCGCCACCGCCCGGGCTTTTCCCTCTTTGACGTCGGCGGCGTAGAGGTCGACGTACTCCTGGCCCGAGAGCTGCATGAGCTCGTACATCACCTCGTCGATGACGGCACGCTCGATGAAGCGATTTCCGGCCAGGCCTTCAAAGCGGGTGAAGTCCATCGGCGGGCCGATCTTGATCCGGACCTTGCCGAACCGCAGACCCTTGCCGGGCGGGTTGACGATCTCGGTGCCGATCATTGCCACCGGAACCACTGGGACTCCGGTGGTCAACGCCAGCCTCGCTAGGCCCGTCTTGCCCTTGTAGAGCTTTCCGTCCGGCGAGCGGGTGCCCTCGGGATACATACCGAGCAGCTTGCCCTCACCGAGGATGCGCTCGGCGGTGGTCAGCGCCGCCTGCGCCGAGTCGGCATCGGTGCGATCGATCGGTACCTGGCCCACTGCGGTGTAGAACCAGGCCAGAAAGCGCCCCTTGACTCCGGTACCGGTGAAGTATTCCGATTTGGCCAGGAAGGTGATGCGGCGCCGCACCATCAGGGGCAGGTAGAAGCTATCCATCACCGCCAGGTGATTGCTGGCCAGAATCATCGGCCCAGAACCCGGAATATGCTCCTGCCCTTCGATTTTCGGGCGGGCTATCAACGCCAGCAGCGGACCCAGTAAGACGTACTTGAACAGCCAATACCACATGGACCCTCCGCGTCAGCCGTACTCTGCGACAACTGTACCCACGCCATGTGCGTGGGACCACAACTGCGTCTCACTCCTCGACGGTGATCGGGATGTGCTGGTATCGGCCCGACTGTGCAGGTGTCGACGGCCCGCCCGGAGCGTCGGGATCCGGCGGATCGGGCTCATCGGGAGGACCGTCGGGCTCCGGGGGTTGGGTGGGCCCCGTGTCAATACCGTCGATGACGGCTTTGATCACGGTCAGCAACGCCACGGAATGTTCGGCGACAGCATCGAGGAGGGGATGCTGGTCCCCGGATACGAGCGCGGCCAGCGCACACACCGGACACCACACCTGTTGACACTTACCTGCGCCGGCTCCTTGCGCCCTGGCCGCGGCCATCCGCACCGCCGGGTCGAGCCGGTCCAGGATGGATTGAGCCAGGGCGCGCAGTTCCGCGTGGGAATCGCTCACGCTCACGCCGGCCACACCTCCGGATTCGGTCGAAAACGCACGGTCAGCTCGCTACCGTGCAACTGGGCGTCGATCACGATGCATCGCCGCAGCACCGACGCCAGCCGAACCCGGCGCCGCAGTCCGCCGGCGCCGATGATCAGATCGTCATCGACCCTACCCAACGACAGGGTCGACGCTTCGACCTGTGGTAGTTCGAGGCGCAGCCGATAGACGGCGTCCAGGCCGCTACCGGCTTCCCGGTCGACGACGGGGCGCAGCGGCCCAGGCGGCGGTGAGCCTCCCCGAGAACGAGCGGAGTCGAGTAGCTCACCGAGCGCTTTTGCGCCGATCGGCTCGCCCGCAAGATGCGGCACCAGAACCAGGGTGACGTCACCGATGACGCGCTCGAGTTCCTCGAGCACCGTCCGTTGCTCAGATATCCGCTCGGTGTACCAGTCGAATGCCGGATGTTCGGGAAGATTGCGGTACTCGAACGAATCGTCCTGAATCAGAATCTGGTTGACGATGAGCTCGCCGATGTGCACTCCCATCAGCGCCATTGAGCCCAGGGTGCGGACCGCCTCGGCGGCAACCACCCGCTCAGCGGTCATCACCAGGTGGGCACCGACCCGGGTCCGGTCTGTGAGCAGCGCGCCCAGCCGCTCGGTGCCTGCAGCGATGCGTTCCAACAGGCCCACCATCGCCGCCGAGCGGGCATCCTCGACTCCGGCCAGTCGCCGATGCCTGGGCCAGGCCCGTTCCAGATACAGCCCGAACGTCGAGGGCAGGGTGAGCATCCGCATGGCGTCGGCAGTCGATGCGCAGTCGACCACGACAAGATCCCACAGTCCCGAGTCGGCGAGCTCACCCACTTCGTGCAGACCGAGCACTTCGGCAACCCCCGGAAGTGCCGAAAGTTCTTCTGGGGCAATATCTCCGATGTCGGAGTCAGGAAACCTCGCCGACAGCAGCCCGGCGATCTCCTGCCAGCGCGCACCCAGGAGTGCCAGCGTGTCGAGGGCCAGCGCGTCCAGGTAGCCGCCCCCGGAGTCCTCCAGGTCGGCGAGCACCCGGGTGGGTTCGCGAAGCCCGGTGGGGACGACGGCGACTCCGAGCACGTCACCGATCGAATGCGCCTGGTCGGTCGACAGCAGCAACACCCGCATGCCGGCGCGCGCCGCGCGCACTGCCGTAGCGGTGGCCAGCGTCGACTTACCCACACCGCCCTTGCCGACAAACAGACTGATCCGGGGTTCCCCGGCGGTCCATGCGGGCTCGGCGGCGGCCCTGCCCTCAGTCAGCCTCTGCTCGTTTCTTCAGATCCTTCAGCGCGGTGTCGGTCAGACGCCGTTCAGCCTTCCTTTTGAGCAGGCCAATCATCGGAATGACCAGATCCACCGACAGTTCGTAGGTGACCTCGGTTCCAGATCCTTTCGGCACCAACCGATATGCGCCGTCAAGGGATTTCAGCAGGTTACTCGATACCAGCGACCAAGTCACCGAGTTGCGGTCGGTGGGCCATTCGTAGGCCAACACCATGCTGTCTTTGAGAACTGCGGCGTCGAGCACCAGCCTGGCCACTGTCGGATAGCCGGCGTCGTCGGATTCGAGCACCTCGGTCTCCTGGTACTCGGCCACCCAATCCGGGTACGAGCCGATATCAGCGATGACGTCCATCACCGTCGAAGGGTCGGCATCGATGTAGATGGTCTGCGCCGTCTTATCCGCCACTGAACTCTTCCCACGTCATCAGGTCTGGTCGCTGCCAGAAATCTACTCTGTCGAGAATGTCCCGCCGGCCAACTTCACGCCAGCCGGGATATGCCCACCGGACGCCCGGCCTCCAGTGTGCGCTTGATTTCGAACGCCATGTCCTTGCCCGCCACCCTGCGCCGGTGATTCATCTTCGCGAGGTCCATCTTGGCCAGTTCCCAGGCCGCCGCCCCGGACGGCTCGGCATGCAGAAAGTAGTGCAGCACCACACCGGCGGGGCCCATGCCGGTTTTTTCCAGCCATACCTCCATGGTCCCGGTCAGCGCGCCGGTCACCGTCCAGCGCTGGCCGACCTCGCCGCGGTCCTCGACGACGGTCAGCCGCAGGTCGGGCCACCACCGCAACCAGCTCCCCCGGTCCGCGACTGCGTCACCGACCGCTGCGGGGTCGGCGGCGATGAACGTCTCGTCGGCGATCTGGATGCTGTTCATAAGAGACAAGCTTCACATATGCGCAGCCATTGGCACATGTATGCCGACTACGCTGGGTGCAGCAGCAGCGTTTGCCGAGCTGCGGAGAATCAGGAGGGGTCCTCACCGTGCGCGAGTACAGCGTTCCCGCATCATTTGCCGTCGGCGAGCACGACAATATCGTCAGCGCTGTCTACGCCCACGAGCGTGACGATCCCGACCACGTGATCTTCCAGCGGCTCGTCGACGGTGTCTGGATGGACGTGACCTGCCGGGAAGCGGCCAGCCAGATCCGTTCTGCGGCTTTGGGGCTGATCGCCGAGGGAGTCCAGCCCGGTGACCGTGTTGCTGTGTTGTCGGCGACGCGTTACGAGTGGGTCATTCTCGACTACGCGATCCTCTCGATCGGGGCGGTCACGGTTCCCATCTACGAGACCTCCTCACCTGAGCAAGTACGTTGGGTGCTCGAGGACTCCGGCGCGGTCGTGGCGTTCGTCGAGATCGAGGCCCACGCGCTGATGGTCAAGGAGCTGCTCGACGAACTGCCGGCGCTGCGCAAGTTGTCGGTGATCGAATCGCAGGGGTTTTCGGCACTGGATGCACTGGCTGAAGCCGGAGCTTCGTCCGATCCCGAAGAACTCGATAGCCGCCTGGCCGCCATCAGCTCGGCGGACCCTGCCACGCTGATCTACACCTCCGGCACCACGGGACGGCCGAAGGGCTGCCAGCTGACCCACTCCAACCTGCTTTACGAAACGCGCGGGGCGGCCGAGTGCTTTCCTGATCTGCTACGCAAGGGCGAACGCCTGCTGGTCTTTCTGCCACTAGCGCACGTGCTGGCAAGGGCCTTGTCCATGACCGCCTTCGCCAACGGTGTCACAATCGGTTACACCAGCGACATCAAGAACCTGGTTCCGATGTTCGGACAGTTCAAACCCACCATCATCGTGTCCGTCCCACGCGTCTTCGAAAAGGTCTACAACACCGCTGAACTAAGCGCTCAGGACAGCGGAAAAGGCGCGATATTCTCGATGGCCGCCCAAACCGCGATCGAATGGAGCAAAGCTCAGGACACCGGCGGCCCCGGGCTGCTGCTGCGGGCCAAGCATGCGCTGTTCGACCGCCTGGTGTACGGCAAGCTGCGCGCCGCCACCGGTGGCGACTGCCGCGCGTCCATCTCCGGCGGTGCCCCCCTGGGGGCCCGGCTGGGGCATTTCTATCGCGGCATCGGCCTGACTATCTACGAGGGCTACGGGCTGACGGAGACCAGCGCCGCCATCACCGCCAACCGAATCGGCGAGCTGAAGGTCGGAACGGTCGGAAAGCTCCTACCGGGTAACAGCATGGCGATCGCCAATGACGGCGAACTGCTGGTCCGTGGAGGTGTCGTGTTCAGTGGCTATTGGCACAACCAGGCGGCTACCAACGACGCGATCGTCAACGGCTGGTTCCACACCGGCGATCTGGGCAGTGTCGACGAAGACGGCTTCCTTACTATTGTCGGCCGCAAGAAGGAGATCATCGTGACCGCCGGCGGCAAAAACGTCGCCCCCGCGGTCCTCGAGGATCAGCTGCGCGCTCACCAGTTGATCAGCCAGGCCATGGCTGTGGGTGATGCCAAGCCATTCATCGGCGCGCTGATTGCGCTCGACCCGGAGGCCTTCGAGGTGTGGAAGCAGCACCACGGCAAGCCAGCGTCCGCGGCGGTGGCCGACTTGGTCGACGATCCCGACCTGGTCGGCGAGATCGACATCGCCGTCAGGCACGCCAACCACGCGGTCTCGAAGGCCGAGGCGATCCGTAAATTCCGGATTCTGCCGGTGGATTTCACCGTGCTCACCGGCGAGCTGACGCCAACCCTGAAGGTCAAGCGCAAGGTGGTCGCGGACAAGTTCGCAGAGGAAATCGAAGCTCTCTACGCCAAGGGCTGATCTACCGCAGCCGGGCCTCTACAGCAGCCGGGCCAGCCGCTCGGCCTGGTTGCGCCATTGCCAATTCTCGACGGCCCAGCGACGGCCCGCGGCACCCATCGCCACGGCGCGGTCCGGGTCGGCCAGTAGGTCGCCGACCGCGGCCGCGATGGCTCCCACGTCCCAGCCATCGACCACCAGACCGGTCTCTCCGTCGAGCACCGTTTCCGGAGCGCCACCTGACCGGCCGGCCACTACGGGCACCCCGGCCGACGACGCCTCGAGATAGACGATGCCCAGCCCCTCGACGTCGAGTCCGGCACCCCGGGTGCGGCACGGCATGGCGAACACGTCGGCCATGGCCTGGTGCGCCGGCAGCTCCTCGGCAGGCACGCCACCGGTGAACACCACATGGTCGGAGACGCCGAACGCGTCGGCCAGCCGCACCAGCGACTTGCGGTAGGGCCCACCGCCGACGATCACGAGGGTGGCCTCGGGAACCCGATCGCGGATTGCGGGCAAAGCTCGGATCAGCATGTCCTGCCCCTTACGAGGCACCAGCCGAGAAAGGCAAACCACCACGGGCCGAGCGCCAAGCCGGTAGCGCGCGCGAAGCTCGGCGCGGGCCACTTCGTCCGGAACGAAGCGCTCGGTGTCCACTCCTGGCGGGACATGTTCGAGAGCCGCGCGCGGGCCGAATGCCGACGCGAACCGCCGCCGCGTGTATGAGCTGATGTAGGTCACCACGTCGGCGTCGTTTCCGATTCGACGCAGGGCCGTTCGTGCCAGCGGGAGCATTGACCAGCCGACCTCGTGCCCGTGGGTGCTGGCGATCACTCGCGTGGCGCCGGCCGACCGGGCGAGCGGCGACATCAGCGCCAGGGGCGCCGCGGCGCCGAACCACACCGTGTCCACGTCGCGCTCTTTGATCAACCGGCGCATCCGTGTGGCGACGGCGGGCTCGGGCAGCATCAGGCTTCCCGGGTGCCGAACGATTTCGTAGCCGCGAGCGGCCGCATCGGCGTCGTAGTTCTCGGCGCCCTTCCAGTTCGGCGCATAGACGGTCAGCGTGTGCCCGCCGGATCCGGTGACGAGTTCGGTGACCAGAGCTTCCAGATAGGACTGGATGCCACCGAGGCGCGGGGGGTAGTCGTTGGTGACGAGTAGGACGCGGCTCATGGCCGCCATTTCAGCTCGGCCGCCATTGCCGCCATCCGGTGAGGACTTCGGGCAGGTCGACGCCGAGTGTGTTGCGCACCTCGGTGGCACCGTCGCCGTGACCGTGCCCGCCGACCGCTTGGTAGAGCTCCCGCAGGGCGGCAACACCGTAACGGTCGGCCACGTAGGACGCGAACGACCAGGCGCGATCGTAGGCCGCCGAGCGGTGCGGGCCAGGGGTGCCCAATTCGGTGTCGGTCGGCAAAGCGGCGTCGATCGGCACCACCAGCGACTCAGGCATTGCGGGCCGTCCGACGAAGTCGGCGGTGCCTTCGGTGAGCCAGACCGGGGCGTCGGCGGCGGTGTCGTCGCGCGCGGCATAGTGGAACAGCTCGTGGCGCAACACCGTCCGCAGATCGATGTCGTTCATCGCGGTGGCTCCGGCGGAGAACGTGATCCGCTGCGCCGTGGTCGTTGCTGCCACGTCTAGTCCTGCGTCGGCCAACGCCGCGAATTGCTCGTCGGACCCGGCGACGACAATGGTGACGACGCCGGGCCATTGTGCGCCCCAGAATGCGGTAACCGCGTCGCTGGCGGAGGGCAGTTCCGCAGCGATCCGGTCGAGCAACGCAGCCCCGCCGGGGGCCCCCAGGTCGATCAGGTGGGCGGTGCGGCCGTCCGGGAGCGTGACTGTCCGTGGGGACAACACCGGCGCGGGGGAAGCGGCGGGCGCGGTGAGCACAGGGGAGGCGGCAAGCGCAGGCCCCGCTGGGTGAGCCTGCGGCCCACCTACCAGGAGTACTGCACAGATGAGTTCAGCTCCGAGCAGCGTGCCGAGGCGACGCCGAGTCCGCGACCGGGAGCCGAGCGGTGCGGGTGCGGTGGGCGGGTTGGCACCGACGGACGCCCCAGTACCGACGGACGCCCCAGTACCGACGGACGCCTCAGTACCGACGGACG
>CAZLTV010000095.1:0-8093 GCA_964562545.1 uncultured Mycobacterium sp.
GCAGCGGAGCCAAGGCGGTCCTCGTCCAGCAAGGCTTTCTCGGTGCGGACTACACGCTGTCGTCATTGATGCCCGCAGGGTGCCCACCCGTGATCGACATTAAGTCCGACTTCCTCTCCAGCGGAAAGCCGTTCAGTCGACACGTCGAGGGCGCCGACATCTCGGACATCATCTTCACCTCGGGAACGACCGGTCGGCCCAAGGGTGTGATGATGAACCACAGCCAGAACCTTCGGTTATACGAGGAATGGTGCGACCTCGCCGATCTGCGTGAAGGCGACCGCTATCTGATGGTCAACCCGTACTTCCACACCTTCGGGTACAAGGCCGGCCTGATCGCTTCCTTCATCCGTGGCGCGACGATGCTTCCCATCGCGGTGTTCGACATCGACAAGGTCGTCGAACTCATTGCCGCAGAACGGATAACGATGCTACCCGGTCCGCCGACGTTGTATCACTCGCTGCTAGGCGTCGAGGACAAGTCCAAGCTGGCCACGCTCCGCGCCGGCGTGACCGGTGCCGCGGATATCCCGGTCGAACTCGTGCGACGCGTGCACGAGGAACTGCCGTTCGAGACGTTGGCCACCGGCTACGGGCTGACCGAAGCCGGCACAGTGACGTTGTCGCGTCCCGGGGACTCCTTCGAAGACGTCGCCACTACCGCGGGGGTGGCGTGTGACGGTGTCGAAGTGCGAATCGCCGACGATTCCGAGGTACTCGTGCGCGGGTACACCGTGATGCAGGGCTACCTCGACGATCCAACCGCCACCGGGCAAGCTATCGACCCCGACGGGTGGTTGCACACAGGTGATCTCGGCACGCTCGACGAGACAGGTCGGCTGCGGATCGTGGGGCGCAAGAAAGACATGTTCATCGTCGGCGGTTTCAACGCCTACCCGGCCGAGATCGAAGGCTTTCTGCTCGAGCACCCGGCAGTCGCCCAGGCGGCAGTGATCGGGGTGCCTGATGACCGGATGGGCCAGGTGGGCAAGGCATTCATCGTCGTCAAATCACCCGAGACCGGGTCCCCGGCGCTGACCGCTGCCGAGGTCATTTCGTGGAGTCGCGACCGAATGGCCGGTTTCAAGGTGCCGCGGTATGTAGAGTTCCTCGACGAGCTGCCGTTGAATGCCACCGGCAAGGTCATGAAGGACAGGTTGCAGGACTATCAGCGTTGAGTATTCGCACCCCGGGTAGACGCCATTTCCGCAGACAGCGGTCTTTGTCGGGCCGCGCGGAAGACGGGTATCGTCAATTCTGCGCGTAAAACGAAGAATGACGTTCTGGTGGTTGCGCGTTCAGGCGACAAGTAGACAAGGAGGTCGGCTGTGCCGTCTTTCAGGCGCCGCGCGTCGGTGATGCACCCCGGCCCGGTCGAGGAAACGCCAACGGCGCAGGGCGAGGGCAGCGAGCGCACTCGTGCACTGGCCGAGGAGGCCGAAGCCGAGGCTGCCGAGGCCGAGGCCGTCGCGGCCGCCGCCCGCGCGCGGGCCCGCGCGCTGCGGCTTCGTCGTGAGGCCGACGCCGAGCAATCTGCAGGCGTTGAGAATTCTGACAGCGTCGACACCGACCGGCCCGAAGCGGACGAGACCGCATTGAGTGCATCCGAGCCCGCCGGCACCGAGATCGCGGAGCCCGCCGTCGGGGCGGAATCTACGGAGGCTACGGAGTCTGCGGAGGCTACGGAGTCTGCGGAGTCCGCGGAACCCGAGCCCGCCGGCGCCGCCGTACTCGACGCTGACGAACCGAAGGCCGATGAGACGCAAGGCCCCGACGCCGCGGGTTCGGGCAGCGCCGTGCCGACGACGCGTCGCGTCCCGCGACCAGGTCTGAAGGGCATCGCTGCGACGATCTGTGTTTTGGGCATCGTCACGTTGCTGTCGCTGAGCGGCTACATGATCTGGAACCACCAACAGGCGGAGAAACTTGACCAGCAGCGTGCCGAATTCGCCGCGGCTGCCCGTCAGGCCGTCGTGTCGTTGATGTCCCTGGATTTCAATAACGCCGAGGAGGACGTGGCGCGGATCATCGACAACTCCACCGGCCAGTTCAGAGATGACTTCGAGAGCGCGGCAGAGGACTTCGTCCAGGTTGCCCAGGAGTCCGAGGTGGTCACCGACGTAACAGTCAACGGTAGCGCGGTGCAGTCCATGACCGACGACTCTGCCGAGGTGCTGGTCGCGGCCACGTCGCGGGTGAGTAACACCAGCGGCGCCCAAGAACAGCCGCGGTCATGGCGGCTGGCGGTCAGCCTGCAACGAGAAGGTGATCAGATCAAGATGTCGAAGGTCGAGTTCGTGCCATGAGCAGCGACGACGACAAGACGGCCGCCCCCGGTACGGTCGAGCGCAGCGGTGACAACGCCGAGGTCACCGAGTCGACGGAGTCGGTGGGTGTTGAACGCACCGACGAGCCTGCCGCCGAGGCGGGCAGAGAAGGAAGCGGCGTAGTCGGCCGTCTGCGTCGGCACGCTGTGGCGATCCTGCTGGTGGCGGCGCTGGTGCTGTCGGGAGGCTTGGCGGGTTGGCTGTATTTCGCTCAGTACCGCGCCGACCAGCAGACCGACCAGGCAGCCCGCGATGCCGCGCTCGAAGCCGCCAAGACCGGAACCGTTGCGCTGCTGTCCTATACGCCGGAGACCCTCGACGAGGACTTCCAGACTGCCAAGTCGCATCTGACCGGCGAATTCCTCGACTACTACACAGAGTTCACTGAGACCGTCGTCGCTCCTGCTGCGACGCAGAAGTCGGTGAACACCGAGGCGAAGATCATGTTGGGCGCGGTATCGGATCTGGGGCCGGAAGCCGCAGAGGTGCTGCTGTTCATCAACCAAACCACGATGAGCCAGGAAAACCCCGACGGAGCGTTCGCTGCCAGCAGCGTGAAGGTGGGTCTGAAGAAGATCGACGGGGATTGGCTGATCGCGTCGTTCGACCCGGTGTAGGGCCCCCGAGCCCTGAACGGGATAGCCTCGGCACCGTGACGGTGACGGCGATCTTGCCCCTGCCCGCGTGGCTTGCCGAGTGCCCGGAGGCGGTGTTCGCGCCGGTCGCCGGCATGTCGCCGTTGCTGCGTATCGTCGACAGCCTTGGCCGCAACGCCGAGGTGGTTGTCGCCGCGGCCGCCAGCCTGACGCCTGGCGTGCGGGAAGCTCTTGGCGCGCATAATGTCTCGGTTCGGGTGTTGGTAGTTGACCCGCCCGGCGGGCGTGCACAGTGCGTCGCCGCCGCGCTGGACGGGCTCGACGGCGACGCGCCCGTGCTGCTGCATGACATCGAATGGCCGATTGTCGGCCCGGCTCTGGTGGCCGATGTGCTCAGTGCGCTGGCTGACGCGGGGGCCGCGGTGCTTCCGCTGCGGCCGGTCACCGACAGTGTCAAGGCCGTCGACGCCGCACGAATGGTGACGGCGACCGTGGACCGCTCGCAGCTGCGAACCGTGCAGTACCCGCGTGGTTTCACCGCCGCCACGTTGGCGAGCCTCGTAGCCGGGGAGGGCGAAGGCCGCTTCGACGATCTGGAGTTGGCTTTGTCGAAGCAGTGCCCGATCACCCTGGTCGACGGCGATCCCGAAGCGATTTCCGTTCGGCTGCCCCGCGACTCCGATTATCTCAGTGCGGTTCTGCAGGTTCGACAGAATTTGGGTGAGTGCTGAGAAGCCGATGGGCCACCGAGACATCCCGCGGATAGGTGACTTTGATGTTGGTGGCGCTGCCGGCGAAGGTCTGCACCTCGAGATCGGTATAGCGCTCGATGCATGACGAGGTGTCGGTGCCCTCGAATCCGTCGCGATCGGCGCACCGGTACGCCTGCCACAGTTCGCGTGCCCGGAAGGCTTGCGGAGTCTGAACTCGAACCAACTGGCCGCGGTCGGTCAGAGACTCCGGCCGCGGCCCGGTCAGGCGTGCGACGTTGTTTAGGGGCAGCGCGGGCAGCGCCCCGCCGTATTTGCGGGCCAGCGTGATCGCGGTGTGGTACATGTCCGGTCCGGCGAGCGGGCGGGCCGCGTCGTGGATGGCGACCACGTCGACCGTGCCCGTTTCGACGTCAGGGGCCAGGTGGCGCAACACATTGAACTCCGATGCGTGCCTGGTGTCGCCGCCCTCGACCAACTCGATGTCGGCGTGTGGAACATCGCGTCGCACCGTCTGCTCGGCGAGGTCGCGCTCGCCTCGACGGAACACCAGAATCGTGCGGGCGATATCGGGATGATCGGCCGGGGTCTGCAGTGACCAGGCGAGCATGCTGTGGCCGGCCAGGGGCAGGTAGGCCTTGTTCCCGTCGGCGCCCACCCGGGTGCCCAAGCCTGCAGCCAACACCACCGCGACCGCTACGCCCATGCCGGGAAGCGTATCTGTCGGTAGCTTTGACGCGGACTTCGAAGGGGGAGTAGTGAGCGACAAGGCGCGGGTCGGCGTGCGGCGAGCACACGGATTGCGACGGATGGTGGGTCGCGATCCGCATGAGGTCCATCGCGCAGCGACCCCGTTGGAGCTGTTGTTCGACCTGACGTTCGTGGTGGCGTTCGGGATCGCGGCATCGCAGTTCGCCCACCTGCTGGCGGCCGACCACTTCGCCGCCGGGTTGGCCGGCTTCTCCTTCGCGACGTTCGCCGTGAGCTGGGCATGGATCAACTTCAGTTGGTTCGCCTCGGCCTATGACACCGATGACTGGGTCTACCGATTGATGACCATGCTGCAGATGGTGGGGGTCGTGGTCCTGGCGCTGGGCCTGCCGCAGCTGTATGCCTCGATCGAGCACGGCGGCCACGTCGACAACAGCGTCGTGGTGGGTGGCTATGTGGTGATGCGGGTGGCGATGGTCGGCCAATGGTTACGCGCCGCTGCCCAGGATCCTGGCCGCCGGCGGGCCTGCCTGACCTATGCCGGCTGGGTCACCTTGGCCCAGTTCGGTTGGGTAGTAGCCATATTTGTGCATACCTCGGTTCCGGTGACGGCGCTGATCGTGCTTGCGCTGGTGTCCGTCGAATTGACGGGCCCGGTCATCGCCGAGACGCGGCGCGGGGGCACGCCCTGGCACCCTCACCACATCGCCGAACGGTACGGCCTGTTCACGATCATCACTCTGGGGGAGGGCGTTGTCGGAACCGTGGCGTCGCTGTCAGCGGTCGTGGGTGAACAGGGCTGGTCGGTCGATGCGGTGTTTGTCGGGGTGGCCGGGATCGGCCTGACGTTCGGTATGTGGTGGGCGTATTTTGTGCTGCCGCAGGCCGAAGTCCTGCACATGCGCCGTGATCGGTCTTTCTGGTTCGGGTACTTGCATATCGTGCTGTTCGCGTCGATCGTGGCGACCGGAGCCGGGCTGCATGCGGCGGCCTACTACATCGAGCGTCATTCCGAGCTCGGTTCGACGGCAACGGTGCTCACCGTCGTCGTACCGGTCGCGCTTTTCCTGTTGATGGTGTTCCTGCTCTACTTGCTTCTGCTGCGCGCCATCGCCGTCTTTCACGTCGCCATGCTCGTCGGCGCGGTCGCGGTGCTCGTCCTGGCTCTGGTGTTGGCTGCCAACGGGGTCTCGATGGCCAACTGTCTGCTCGTCGTGACGTTGGCGCCGGTGGTGTGGGTGCTTGGTTATGAGGTGCGCGGTCACCGGCACATCGCCGAGGCTTTGGCCACCATGGAGCGCCGGGGCTAGCGTTCGATCCCTTCGAGGAGGCTGCGGTCATCTTGGAGCTGCAGCAACGTGCGTGCCTTTCGCCGGGTGACCAAGATGCCGACGACGGCGACGCCCCAGATCACGTACTGCAGAGTCCATGCGAGGCGGAACGACTCGAACGACATGCCGCCGGCCAGTTCGAGGATCAGGCCCATCGCCTGAATCAACAGCAGCGATGCGAGGAACCCGCCCATGTTGACCATGCCCTGTGCGGTGCCCAGCGTGGCGCTGGGGTTAAACGTCCGGGCGAAGTCGAAGCCGACCATGGAACCTGGCCCGCCGATGGAGATGACGATGATCAGCGTGACGAGCAGCCATAGCGGCGCAGGACCGGGCAGCGCCAGCACCACCGACCATGCCAGTGCGTTGCCGGCGATGATTGCCAGGACCAGGTTTGAGCGTCGATGCGGGTAGCGCCCGGTGAACACACCGACCAGCACCCCGGCCGCGATCCCCGCAGCGACCGACATGCTCAGCAAGGCGCCGGCCACGCCGGGTGAGACCTCCTGGGCCACCGTCAGGTAGGGGACACCCCACATCAGGGCGAACACCGTGACCGAGAACTGGCTGCCCATGTGTGTGAAGAACCCCAGTCGGGTGCCCGGTCGCAGCCATACGGTTTTCACGCTGATGAGGGTTTCGCGCATCGAGGTGGTTTCGGGTGTCGTCGAGCCGCCGTCGGGTGTGTCCCTGACGATGGCCAGCGTCAGCACGATGGACAGCACACCGAGCGCGGCCACCGACACGTAAGCGGTCGTCCAGCCCATCGCTGTTAGCACCGCCAGGAACGGTATTGCTGACAGCACCTGTCCCAGTTGTCCGCAGATGCCGGTGAGCTGAGTGACCAGTGGCACCTGGCGAGAGGTGAACCAGTGCGGAACCAGCCGTAGTACCGAAATGAAGGTGACCGCATCCCCGAGTCCGACCACAGCGCGTGCGGCGATGGCCGCCGGCAGGGATTCGGTGAAAGCGAGGACGAGCTGGCCCGCAGCCATCAGCGCGGCCCCCGACACGAGCAACGCCCTGGACCCGAAGCGGTCGAGTAGTAGGCCCGCGGGAATTTGTGCGCCCGCGTACACCACCACCTGCAGCACGACGAATGTCGACAGCAGCCCGGGGCCGGTGGTGAAGCGGTCGGCCGCGGCGAGTCCGGACACCCCGAGGGTGGTCCGGTCGAGCACGGCGACGATATAGGCAAGGAGTCCGGTGGTCCAGACGATCCAGGGACGCACTCCCAACCTCTCGATGTTTGCGCGATGGGTGCCTTCGATGTGTCGCGTTGATCGCGGAGCAGCGACACCGTCTTTCTCACCATCTTTTCTCATCACCGCGACTGTGCGCCAACCGCGGCGCGCGCCACTGCGATCCGAAAACCTCGGATAGTTGGCTAAAATCGCACAGTCATGTTGAGTAATGTTCCTTGATGCCTCTATCTGTCCAGTTAATAGGTAATATTTTGGTTTGACTCGACGTCCAGACAAAGTGCTGCTAAATTCGCTGTCAGGGCTTTCGGTGCGTGGAATGCGAACGCGCCAGGTGGAGATCCATCCGATGGCCCCGCGGCAATGGGGGTTGAGGCATGGCTGAATACCGGCTTGATGAACTCGCGCAGGTGTCCGGGGTGAGTGTTCGCAACATTCGCGCGTACCGGGAGCGGGGTCTGCTAGACGCGCCGCGCCGGCACGGACGGACCGCGTTGTACGACGACTACCACCTTTCCCAACTGAGCACGATCAGTCAGCTGCTGGCCAAGGGATTCACCTCGGCGCACATCGCGGAGTTTTTCACCAGCATGCGCAAGGGCGCCGACTTGGCCGATATCCTGGGCCTGCAGCGCGCCGTGCTAGGGCCTCGCTCATCGGAGGCGCCGAAGGACCCCGGCGGCCGCGATGGGTTCGAGATCGACATCAGGCCGGATTCCGAAGAGGCCCGCAGGCTCGTCTCTTACGGGATTGCCGAGATCGTGGCCGGCAAGGTCAAGGTTATCGACCGCGGGACCGCCGAGATCCTGACCCGCACCCCCGACCCACTGTTGCACGTGCGCGCGCTGTTGCGGTTCGTGCAAGCCGGTGACGGCCTGGTGGACAGTCTGGCCGAGGCGTTTGTGGCCAGCCTTGTCGAGTTGTTTCACCAATGGGCGGGTCCGAGTCACCCGGCCGGGCAGGTAGACGCGGAGCAGGTCCAGCGGCTGGTCCACGATCACCGAGTGATCGGCGAGACGGTGATGGCCGCCAAGTTCGATGAAGCGACCCGGCGTCATATGGTCGCCTCGGCATCGGAGTACACGGTGGGTGTCTTACTTGCCCGCGCATGGGCGCCCAGGTACGGCACCTGACGCGGGCTTTGGCATCGTGGATCGGCGTGTGTGAATCCGCATGCGCGAACCGGCATGCGTGAACCGGCATGCGTGAACCGGCA
>CAZLTV010000095.1:8193-13256 GCA_964562545.1 uncultured Mycobacterium sp.
GAACCGGCATGCGTGAACCGGCATGCGTGAACCGGCACTGCGACATTGGCCTCGTGATTCTGGCCTCGTGATTCTGGCGTCGTGAATTCGGCATTGTGGCGCACTCGTGAGCGGTGGCGTTGGTGTGTGGTCCAGCTGAGTTGTCGCGGTCTGTGACTATCACCGTTGTTCCTGCCTGGTGTGATCAGGAGTATGGCTGTGCGCCCTGCCGCCCCGGCGTCGGCGCGCCGTGGCAGCAGGCTGTGCGGTCCGGTGTTTCCTGGGCTACTCGCCGGTAAGTTGAATCAGCAAACTCGGCGGTGCCACGTCAGGATTTGGTCAGACGGCTCGGTTCGACGTCTCGACTCTGCACGCAGTGAACACGAACGCCGAGTGGGGGAGAATTCACAGATAACGATTTGGTAACAAAACTGCCTTGATCTGGTACTTCGTCCCTACTCGGCCGTAACCACCTGCATGCAGGACGTTTGTACCGCAAGCGGAACGGCCGTCCTGGGTGGCGCGTTACGCGTCGTTCTGTTACCCGCGCGTAGAACTCGCCAGTAACCATTTAAGGGGAGAAACTGGCTTAGCCTCTTATGCCACTCTTAGTACGGCTGGTAAGTGCACCGCACCGAGAGAGGACGTCGACCACATCGCCTACCCGGATGATGCGCACATGGACAATGCGGTCACGACGTCACTGTCCACAGCAGGTGCGCGGTCGAGGCCAGCCGGATTCGACGCCGAATCGCAAAAGGCCCCGCAATCGTGACCCCGCGACCGAGAACCCGCGGCCGTGACGGAGTGCAGGCCAGCAGCCACCACGGACCCACCACCCGAGAACACCGGGACGGCGCCATCGCAGCCCCGACTGCAGTACCGAGGGAGAACACACCACGTGACGATCAACGACCAGCACCGTGCGGCCACCGGCACCGGGAACGGATCCGGTCCGGATCATGAGCCGCTGACGGGCACCCACGCACTCGTCGATCGACTGCATTCCGGCGAGCCCTACGCGGCCGCCTTCGGCGGCCAGGGCGGCGCCTGGCTGGAAAACCTCGAGGAGCTGGTCAACTCGGCCGGCATCGAGTCGGAGATCGCCACGCTGGTCGGTGAAGCCGAGCTGCTTCTCGAGCCGCTGGCCCGAGAACTGGTCGTGGTCCGGCCCATCGGCTTCGAGCCGATGCAGTGGGTCCGGGCACTGGCCGCTGAGGAGCCGCTGCCCGCGCTCAAGGACCTGACCACCGCGGCCATCTCCGGACCGGGCATTTTGCTCACCCAGATGGCCGCTGTCCGCGCGCTCAAGCGGCAGGGCCTCGACCTGGACGGGCACCCGCCGGTGGCCGTCGCCGGCCACTCCCAGGGCGTGATCGCCGTGGAGTCACTGAAGGCCGGTGGCGACCGCGACGCCGAACTGCTCGCGATCGCGCAGCTGATCGGCGCCGCTGGGTCGCTGGTTTCGCGCCGCCGCGGCATGGTCGGGCGAGGCGACAAGTCGCCGATGGTGTCGGTGACCAACGTCGACCCGGCCCGGGTGGCCGAACTGCTCGACGAGTTCGCCCAGGACGTGCGCACCGTCCTGCCCCCGGCCCTGTCGATCCGCAATGGCCGACGCTCGGTCGTCATCACCGGAACACCGGAACAGCTGTCCCGATTCGAGCTTTACTGCGAGAAGATCACCGAAAAAGAAGAAGCCGAGCGCAAGAACAAGACGCGCGGCGGCGCGGTCTTCCGCCCGGTGTTCAACCCGGTCCAGGTCGAGGTCGGATTCCACACCCCGAGGCTGGCCGAGGGCGTGGACCTCGTCGACGAGTGGGCCGCCCGGACCGGCCTGGACGCGACGCTGACCCGCCAACTCGCCGAGTACATCTTCGTCGACCCGATTGACTGGGTGTCCCAGGTCGAAGGGCTCGCCGCCGCGGGCGCTAAGTGGATCATCGACCTCGGCCCCAGCGACACCGTCACACGGTTGACCGCACCGGTGATCCGCGGGCTGGGCATCGGAATCGTGCCGGCTGCCACCCGGGCCGGCCAGCGCAGCCTGTTCACCGTGGGCGCTGCCCCGGATGTCGCCCCGGCCTGGTCGAGCTACGCACCGACACCGATCGCACTACCCGACGGGTCGGTAAAGGTGTCGACCAAGTTCACCCGGCTCACCGGTCGTTCGCCGATTCTGCTCGCGGGCATGACGCCAACCACCGTCGACGCCAAGATCGTCGCCGCTGCGGCCAACGCCGGCCACTGGGCTGAGCTGGCCGGCGGCGGCCAGGTCACCGAGGAGATCTTCGACGCCCGCGTCGAAGAGCTCACCCAGCTACTCGAGCCGGGCCGCGCCATCCAGTTCAACTCGCTGTTCCTGGACCCGTATCTGTGGAAGCTGCAGGTCGGTGGTAAGCGGCTGGTGCAGAAAGCCCGTCAATCCGGCGCGCCGATCGACGGCGTCGTGGTCACCGCAGGCATCCCCGACCTCGAGGAAGCCGTCGAGCTGATCGAAGAGCTCAACAACGTGGGTATCAGCAACGTCGTCTTCAAACCCGGAACGGTCGACCAGATTAAATCGGTCATCAAGATCGCCAGCGAGGTGCCCGACCGCGACGTCATCGTGCACGTCGAGGGTGGTCGCGCCGGCGGGCACCACTCCTGGGAGGACCTCGACGACCTGCTGCTGTCGACCTACGGTGATCTGCGCAAGTACCGCAACATCACCGTGTGTGTCGGCGGGGGCATCGGCACCCCGGAGCGGGCGGCCGAGTACCTGTCGGGCGACTGGGCCAAGGCCTACGGCTTCCCGGCCATGCCGGTCGACGGAATCCTGGTGGGCACCGCCGCGATGGCCACCAAGGAGGCCACCACCTCGCCGGCGGTCAAACAGATGCTGGTCGAGACCACCGGCACCGACACCTGGGTGGGCGCCGGCAAGGCCATCAACGGAATGGCCAGCGGCCGCAGCCAGCTCGGCGCCGACATCCACGAGATCGACAACACCGCCTCCCGGTGCGGCCGGCTGCTCGACGAGGTCGCCGGTGACGCCGACGCCGTAGCAGAGCGTCGTGACGAGATCATCGCCGCGATGGCCAACACCGCCAAGCCGTACTTCGGCGACGTCGGCGAGATGACCTACCTGCAGTGGCTGCACCGCTACGTCGAGCTGGCTATCGGCGACGGTGACAGCACCGCCGACACCGTGCAGCCCGCAAGTCCGTGGCTGGCCGACACCTGGCGGGAGCGTTTCGAGGCGATGCTCAAGCGCGCCGAAGCGCGCCTCAACGAGAAGGACTCCGGCCCGATCGAATCGCTGTTCGACGCCAGCGAACACGGTCAGGGGCTCCTCGACGACCCACAGGCCGCGCTCGCCGCGCTCGCCGAGCGCTACCCGGACGCCGACACCGTCCGGCTGCACCCGGCCGATGTGCCGTTCTTCGTGACGCTGTGCAAGAAGCCGGGCAAGCCGGTCAACTTCGTGCCGGTCGTCGACAAGGACGTCCGCCGCTGGTGGCGCAGCGACTCGCTGTGGCAGGCCCATGACGCCCGCTACAGCGCCGACCAGGTGTGCATCATCCCCGGCACCCAGGCTGTCGCCGGGATCACCCGGGTCGACGAGCCGGTCGGTGAGTTGCTTGACCGCTTCGAGCAGAAGATCGTCGACCGCGTTCTCGCCGACGGCGCCGAGCCCGTGCCAGTGGTCTCACGCCGTCAGGCCCGCGCCGACGTGTCGGGCCCGCTGGCGGTGGTGCTCGACTCTCCCGACGTGCTCTGGGCCGGTCGTACGTCGATCAACCCCGTGCACCGCATCGGATCGCCGGGGGAGTGGCAGGTCAACGACGTGCCCGGAAAGCCCAGCGCCACGCATCCCTCCACGGGTGCCCGGCTTGAGCTCGCAGCCGACGGGACCGGGCGGGACGGGGCGGGAAATGCTGCCGTCACACTCAGCGTCCCGCTGTCCGACATCTGGATCGATATCCGCTTCACGCTGCCGTCGGCGACAGTCGACGGCGGAATGCCCATTGTCACCGTCGAGGACGCTTCGGCCGCCATGCGCGCTGTGCTGGCCATCGCCGCGGGCGTCGCCGGGCCGGACGCCCTTCCGCCGGTTGACAACAACACCTCCACGGTCCGGGTGGACTGGGATCCGGAGAAGGTCGCCGACCACACGGGCGTCACCGCCACGTTTGGTGCCCCGCTGGCACCCGGACTGACACTGGTGCCCGACGCCCTGGTCGGACTGTGCTGGCCCGCGGTGTTCTCCGCCATCGGGTCGGCACTCACCGACGATGGCTTCCCCGTGATCGAGGGTCTGCTCAGCCTGGTTCATCTCGACCATGCGGTACACCTGCTGGACGCGATGCCCGCCACGAAGTCCGACCTGGTAGTCACGGCCACCGCGTCGGCGGCAACCGACTCCGAGTACGGGCGCGTCGTCCCGGTCAGTGTCACCGTCGCCGACGCCGCATCCCCCGACGAGGTACTGGCCAGCTTCGAGGAGCGGTTCGCGATCCGCGGTCGCACGGGTGCCGCCGAACTGGCCGATCCGCCGCGCGCTGGCGGGGCGATCACCGACAACGCCACCGACACGCCGCGCCGTCGTCGCCGTGACGTCGTCGTCACCGCGCCCGTCGATATGAGCGCCTTCGCGGTGGTGTCCGGCGACCACAACCCCATCCACACCGATCGAGCTGCCGCACTGCTGGCCGGGCTCAAACAACCCATCGTGCACGGTATGTGGCTGTCGGCCGCGGCCCAGCACGCGGTCACCGCGACCGACGGCCGGGCCACCCCGCCGGCCCGGCTGGTCGGCTGGACTTCTCGGTTCCTCGGGATGGTGCTGCCTGGTGAGGAGATCGAATTCCGAGTCGACCGGGTCGGTATCGACCGCGGCGCCGAGATCATCGAGGTGGCCGCCAAAGTCGGTGGCGAACTGGTGATGTCGGCTACCGCGCAGCTGGCCGCCCCGAAGACCGTGTACGCCTTCCCCGGGCAGGGCATCCAGTCCAAGGGCATGGGTATGGACGTGCGCGCCCGGTCCAAGGCAGCACGCAAGGTCTGGGACACGGCCGACAAGTTCACCCGCGAGACGCTGG
>CAZLTV010000096.1:0-13227 GCA_964562545.1 uncultured Mycobacterium sp.
CTCGGATCTCCTGATCACGCGAACAAGTCAGGATGACGATCCCAGTCGCTGTTGGGTGTCCCGTGGAGTCCCGCGACCGGACTCCTCGGTTGATCCCTCTAGATGACGCCAGGGTCCGGGGCGAGGGCGTTCCCGGTCTGACGGACTAGCTTCGCTTAAGCAGCGAGAGCGTAGTCGCGCTGATTGGAATCGGCGCTTAATTGGTTGCAACGACGCTTGCGGTGGTCTCTTGCCTGCACCGGCACGCTTCCCTTGATTCGATGCGCGAAGTCGAAACCGTTCAGCCCCTCGCACACCCCGCCGACCTTCGGCGGGACACTTCATACTACCTGCCGTAGCAACACGATCCACCTGATTTATGTTCCGGGCGCGGCCTTGCTCAAATCACGTAGGCGAGGTTCTCGACGATCCGCTTGCCCACGGCCTCGTCGCCGCCGTAGCCGATCTCGCCCTCGTGGCCTTGCATGGTGGTTCGTCCGCCGGCCAGCCGCGTGAACAACATGCCGTCGAGGGTGATCGTGCTGGTGGGGGCCGCGTCACCGAAGCCCTCGACCACCCGCGCTCTGCCCGCCACCTCGACGTTGATGGTGCGCCACAGCGGACCGGTCAATTCGATCGTCACCCGGGCTCCGTCCGGTGCGCCCGCCCGCTTGCCGACCACGAAACCCATGCTCGCGGCCATCTCGTCGAGCGCCAGCCGCGCCGTTGGGGTGGCCAGCGCGTCACCGCCCACCGGCGCATTCACCGCGTCCCGGATGTCGTGCTCGTGCAGCCAGCAGTCGAACACGCGCACACGCATGAACCGCCCGTAGCTGTCCGGTCCGGCCGGGGTGAACGTGACCTCGTTCCACTCCTGGTCACCCATAGCGGCCAGGGCGCTGCGCCGCGATCGCATCTTCGCGGTGAACGCTTCCCGCATGGCGGCAGGGCTGTGCGTCCGCATGGAGCGCACCCACTGCTCGTTCATCACGCCGATGTCGTTGCGCACGTGGTCGAGGGTGGCGACGTCGACGTCGACGTCCGGGGCGGGCTGGCCCTGCAGGAACGACTCGGTGCCGATCATGTGGGCGACCACGTCCTGGACCGACCAGCCGGGCAGCGCGGTCGCCGCCTGCCACTGGTCGTCGGAAAAAGTGCCGAGAAGTGTCTCAAGGTCATCCCAGACGGCGAACAAGCCGGCAAGGATCTCTTCTTTGGGCAAAACGGTGACGGGGCGTGATGGGCTGCTCACGGCCGGAAACGATAACCCTGCCTCACCCGGATCGCCGGGAATCGGCTCGAATCTGCAGCACCCGGCGATTTGCGAACCGGCGCCGACCTGACGATCGGTGCCCGAGCGCGACGCTACCCAGCCGCGATCAGCACTACAGCCGCCAACGCGAGCACCATGCCGAGGGCCTGCCAGAAGGTCACCCGCTCACGCAGCACCACGATCGCCAACAACACCGTCGCGGCCGGGTACAGCGCAATCAATACCCCCGCCAGCGACAGCATCGAGGCCTGCACCGCCAGCAGCGTGGCCACCGTGGCCACGGTGTCAAGCACACCGGCCAGCAGGCCCAGCCCCAACGGCACCCCTCGAACCAGCACCAGGTTTGCGGTAGCCATCGCCGCGACCAGGACGATCGCGATCGCCACCAGCCGGCCGAGCACCAGCGGCCACAACTTGGCCTCGGCCGGTATCTGATCGAGGATCACGAAGTTCATCCCGAACGCCACGCCCGCCCCGACAGTCAGCCACGCCACCTTGACGGTGAACCGGTGCGGCCTGACGTCCTCGTCGCTGACTTCGCGGCTCACCAACACGACCGCGATCAACGCCAACGCCACCCCGATACCGGCCAGCGCGCCGGGACGCTCCCCCAGCGCAAGACCGACACCGACGGGGACTCCGGCCACCAGCACGGCGGCCAGTGGGGAGACCACCGAGATCGGCCCGGAGCCGAGCGCGGCGTAGAACCACCACACCCCGAACGCCTGCCCAACCCCGGAGGCCAAACCCCAGAGCACAGCCGGCGTGCTGAGCTGGCCACCGAGCGTGGTCGCCGCTGCCATCAGCAAGACCAGTGCCACCGGATAGGAGACGACCACCACCCGAAGCGCGGCGACCCGCCGCGAGGCGATGCCGCCGACGAAGTCGCTGACGCCGTAGCTCATCGCGGCGACGAGGGCGGTGATGATGCCGGTCAGGTCATGCCCTTGGCCCGACGACCCAGCTCGCGGGTGACCTCGCGTTGCGCGTCGCGGCGCGCAATGTCCTGGCGCTTGTCGTGTGCCTGTTTACCGCGCGCCAAAGCCAGCTCCACCTTGACTTTGCCGCCGGTGAAGTAGAGCGACAGCGGCACCAGCGTGAGATTGCCGTCGCGGATCTTGCCCACCAGGGTGTCGATCTGGCGCCGGTGCAGCAGCAGCTTGCGGTTTCGGCGCGGTGCGTGGTTGGTCCAGCTCCCGTGGTGATACTCGGGGATGTGCAGGTTGCGCAGCCAGATCTCGCCGTCGTCAACGGTGGCGAACGCATCGGCCAACGATGCCTGCCCTTCGCGCAGGCTCTTGACCTCAGTGCCCATCAACGCCACACCGGCCTCGTAGGTCTCCAGGATCGCGTAATTGTGCCGGGCCCGCCGGTTGGTGGCCACCACCTGATTGTTGCTGTCCTTGACAGGTTTCGCTTTCTTCGCCACGGCTACCTTCGGACGTAGAGCCGCAGCGTGACGTAGGCCGTCACACTGGACATCGCCAGGCCAAGGAACAGCATCCACGGTGCGCTGTAATAGAGCACGTCGGCGAAGTCGATCTTAGCGATCAGGTTTGCTTGATAGAACTGATCGAGCGCGCTCTCCAGGAACAACGCCCGCACCGTGATCAGCCCGACGATGGCGATGACCACACCGATCAGCGCCGCCAGCATCGCCTCCACCAGGAACGGTAGCTGCGTGTACCAGCGGGTGGCGCCCACCAGTCGCATGATGCCGATCTCGGTTCGTCGGGTGTAGGCCGCGACTTGGACCATGTTGGCGATTAGCAACACCGCACCTATCGCCTGCACCAGCGCCACCGCGAACGCTGCGCTACTGATGCCGTCGAGCACCGCAAAAAGCCGGTCGATCAGGTCTTTCTGGTTGAGCACGTTGAGCACGCCGGGTTGGCCGACCATCGCCTCGTCGAATTCCTGGTGCTGTTCGGGATTCTCGAGTTTGACGACGAACGACGCGGGGAAGGCGTCTTCTCCGGCCACATCACGGTATTGCGGGAACTTCTGGATCGCGTCCTGGTAGGCGTCTTGCTGGTTGAGGAACCGCACCGAGCGCACGTCGTCACGCATCTCGATCTGCGACCGCAGCGCCATGCACGGGTCGGAGTCGCAGGTCGGGTCGTTGGCCGAGACGTCGTTGGTGAGAAAGACTTGGCTCTCGACTCGGTCGAGGTAGATATCGCGCGACTGGTCTGCCAGGCGCACGACTAAAAGACCACCGCCGAACAAGCCGATAGAGATGGCCGTGGTGAGGATCATCGCGACCGTCATGGTGACATTGCGGCGAAGCCCGGTGACGACCTCGTTGATGAGAAAGCCGAAGCGCACTTAACGATCCATTCCGTAGACGCCGCGCTGTTCGTCACGAATCAGCCGGCCCAGTTCGAGTTCAACGACGCGCTGCCGCATCGAGTCGACAATGTGGTGGTCATGGGTGGCCATCAGCACCGTGGTTCCGGTGCGGTTGATCCGTTCCAGCAGTTCCATGATGTCCTTGCTGGTCTCGGGGTCGAGGTTGCCGGTGGGCTCGTCGGCCAGCAGCACCAGCGGCCGGTTGACGAACGCGCGGGCGATCGCGACGCGTTGCTGCTCACCACCGGACAGTTCGGCCGGCATCCGGTTGGCCTTGCCGGACAGGCCCACCATCTCGAGCACATCGGGAACGACCCGGTTGATCGTGTCGGCGCGTTTGCCGATCACCTCGAGTGCGAACGCGACGTTTTCGAACACGGATTTCTGCTGTAGCAGCCGAAAATCCTGGAACACCACCCCGATCACTTGCCGTAGCCCCGGGATGTGGCGGCCAGACAGTTTGTTCACATGGAATTTCGAAACCTGAATGTCACCCGAGGTGGGCTGTTCCTCAGCCAGCAGCAGCCGCATGAATGTCGACTTGCCCGACCCGGACGGGCCGATGAGGAAGACGAACTCACCCTTGTCGATCTTGACCGAGACGTTGTCGAGCGCCGGGCGGGACGACGACTTGTACTGCTTTGACACACGGTCGAGGGTGATCATCACGGCACGCCAGTGTAGCCGGGTGACATCAGAACTCCCGGAACTAACGCGGCGCCGACGTGGCCGTCGGCGAATCAGTCGGTCCCGACGGTGTCTGAGTGGGTGTCTGGGTCGGGGTTTGGGGGGATGTCTGCGGCGGCAGCTGGGTAAAGGTCTGCGGGTTCGAGGGGCCGGGCCCATCGGGGTCGATGACCGTGGTGACCGGGCTCGGCGACGTCGACTCGTCAGGGCCCGGTTCGCCCGGCTCTGTCGTGTCCTCCGGCGGTGTGGTCTCTGTGGTTGTCGTGGGGCTGGTGGTCGTCGTCGTATTCGTGGGTGCGGGGGCGACGGTTCTCACGTTGGTCCGCGGCACCCACGTGTATTCGGGATCGGGCACGTATCCGGGCGGCACGACCTGATCGACGGGCACCTGGGGCACCTGCAGCGGCGCCGAGTACGTCTCGTACACCCAGAACAACGCGATGAACGCGACGAGCAGCCCGAGAGTCGACAGGCGCAACCGGCCGCCGAGAAGGTGGGTACGTGAGCGGTGGTCCCGCTGCGGCCAGCTCTTCAGGAATGCGGGCAGTCTCACGGTCTGGGCTCCGATCGGGTCGGTTCGCCACTGGCTGTGGTGACCGTTTCGCCGGTGGGGCTGATGTTGCTCACCGTGGGGGTGTGGTCTTTGGTGGCGATGCCGGCACTGGCCAGCGCCGCGATAATCAGAATCCGAAGCCGGCGGCCGACCTCGAACTGTTTTCCGGGCAGGGTGCGCGCAACCATGCGCAGGTTCACGGTGTCGAGCTCGATGCTCTCCACGCCCATCAACTGGGGGGTGTCGAGCAACAGCGCCCGCAGGTGGGTGTCCTCCATTGCTCTCTCGCCAACCCTGTGCAGCACCTCGTTGACATGGTTGAGGTCGGAGGTAGCGGGCACCGGGATGTCGACGACGGCCCTGGCCCAATCCTTGGACATGTTCAGCGACCGCACGATGTTGCCGTTGGGGACCGTCCACACCTCGCCTTCGGAGGTGCGTAGCTTGGTCACCCGCAGTGTGACCTCTTCGACGGTGCCTTCGGCTTCGTTGGGCGCGCCAAGCATGTTCACCTGCACGAGGTCACCGAAGCCGTACTGGCGTTCGGTGATGATGAAGAACCCGGCGAGCAGGTCTTGCACCAGTTTCTGGGCGCCAAACCCGAGTGCGGCGCCGATGACCGCCGCAGGAGCCACCAGCGAACCGATCGGAATGGCCAAGATGTCGGTGATCTGCACCCCGACCATCACGAACAACAGCGCCACCGACACCCACGAGATCACCGAGGCCACCGCTTGACGGTGCTTGGCGCTCTCGGTGCGGACCAGTTGGTCGCTTTCCTGGTATTGGGCGTCGATGCGCCGGGTGACGCGCTGGGCGGTCCAGCTGATGAAGCGGGCCGCCAGCAGCGCGCCGATCAGCAGCAGTGCGATCGGGACACCACGGACGAGTATCCAGGTGCCGGTGTCGCCCTCCCAGAACCCGCGCCAAGTGCCCCCCAGGTCGAACGCGAGCAGGGTGTTATTCGTCATCGCGTCTGTTGCGCCATCGGATGCCGGCTTCGAGGAAGCCGTCGATATCCCCGTCGAGCACCGCAGCCGGGCTGCCGACCTCGTATTCGGTGCGCAGATCCTTCACCATTTGGTACGGGTGCAGCACGTAGGAGCGCATCTGGTTGCCCCAGGAGCTGCCGCTGTCGCTTTTGAGGGCGTCGAGTTCGGCGCGCTCCTCCAAACGCTTGCGTTCCAACAGCTTTGCCTGCAGAACACGCATCGCCGAAACCTTGTTCTGCAGCTGCGATTTTTCGTTTTGACAGGTCACCACGATGCCGGTGGGGATGTGGGTGAGCCGAACCGCCGAGTCGGTGGTGTTCACCGACTGGCCGCCGGGTCCGCTTGAGCGGTAGACGTCCACTCGCACATCGCCTTCGGGGATGTCGATATGGTCGGTGGTTTCGGTGACGGGCAGCACCTCGACTTCGGCGAACGAGGTCTGACGGCGGCCCTGATTGTCGAACGGGCTGATCCGCACCAGCCGGTGGGTACCCTGCTCGACCGACAATGTGCCGTAGGCGAACGGGGCGTGCACCGCGAAGGTCGCGCTCTTGATGCCTGCCTCTTCGGCGTAGGAGGTGTCGTACACCTCGACCGGGTACTTGTGCTGCTCGGCCCACCGGATGTACATCCGCATCAGCATCTCGGCCCAGTCCGCGGCGTCCACCCCGCCGGCCCCGGAGCGAATGTTGACCAGCGCCTCGCGCTCGTCGTATTCGCCGGAGAGCAGCGTGCGCACCTCCATCGCCTCGATGTCCTCACGCAGCTGTGCGAGCTCGGCATCGGCCTCGGCGAAGGCCTCGGTCCCGCCTGCTCCATCCTCTTCGGCCGCGAGTTCGTAGAGCACCGGCAAGTCCTCGACGCGCTGCCGCAGGGCTTCGACGCGACGGAGTTCACCCTGGGCGTGGGAAAGCTCGCTGGTGACTTTCTGGGCGCGAGCCTGGTCGTCCCACAGGTTCGGGTCGGAGGCTTCGTGCTCGAGTTTTTCGACGCGACCGCGAAGCCCCTCGACGTCGAGCACACGCTCCACCGTGGTGAGCGTGGAGTCGAGGGCGGCGATATCGGCTTGACGGTCGGATTCCACGAGAGTTCAGGGTACTCACCTTCGCGACTGTCGCTGCCGTCCCGGCCCGATGCCGGATCGGTGGATTCGCCGTGACCGCCTTCGGCGGTGTTGGACGGGATCTAGCATCGGAACCGAACCCGTCCGGCTGCGTCGCGACAGCCCCTTGCGTCTTGGCCGGCCAGCAACGGAAGGCAGCCCTATGCGCCCAGCGCGCCCGTATTACGTGGCGATCGTCGGCTCAGGACCCTCGGGGTTCTTCGCCGCAGCGTCACTGTTGAGATCCGCCTCGGGAGCCGACTCGGATCGCGATGTGCGGATAGACATGCTCGAAATGCTTCCCACCCCGTGGGGGCTGGTCAGGTCCGGGGTCGCCCCGGACCATCCGAAGATCAAGTCGATCAGCGCGCAGTTCGAGAAGACGACGGCGGATCCGCGGTTCCGTTTCTTCGGCAACATCACGGTCGGCGAGCAGGTGCAGGCAGACGAGCTGGCCGAGCGCTACGACGCGGTGATCTATGCGGTGGGGGCGCAGTCCGATCGCGCGTTGGGCATCCCGGGCGAGGACTTGCCGGGCAGCGTGTCCGCGGTCGATTTCGTCGGCTGGTACAACGCCCACCCCCACTTCGCGGACATGGCGCCCGACCTGTCCAGCGGTCGTGCGGTCGTGGTTGGCAATGGCAATGTCGCGCTGGATGTGGCGCGCATCCTGGTCAGTGATCCCGACATGCTCGCCGCGACCGATATCGCCGACCACGCGCTGGCCTCGCTGATGCCACGGGGGATGGAGGAAGTTCTCGTGGTGGGGCGTCGCGGCCCGCTGCAGGCTCCGTTCACGACGATGGAGTTACGTGAACTCGGCAGCATGGAGGCCTTGAGCGATGTGGACATCGTCGTCGACCCGGCCGACCTCGCCGATATCACCGAGGAGGATCTCGAGGCTGCAGGCAAGACGGTGCGCACCAACATCAAGGTTCTGCGCGGCTACGCCGAACAGGGGGCACGCGGCCGGAAGCGGCGGATCGTGTTCCGCTTCCGCACCTCCCCCATCGAGATCAAACCCGGCGACGGCCCCGAACCGCGGGTTGCCTCGGTGGTGTTGGGGCGCAACGAACTGGTCAGCGGGGCGGATGGACGGGTCACCGCCAAGGACACCGGCGAACGGGAGGAGGTGCCGGCCCGGCTGGTCGTACGCGCAGTCGGATATCGCGGCCTGCCCTTGCCCGGGCTGCCGTTCGATGAGCGCTCCGGCACGGTTCCGCATGTCGACGGGCGGGTCAAAGACCGTCGCAACGAGTACGTCGTGGGTTGGATCAAGCGCGGTCCCAGCGGCGTGATCGGCAGCAACAAGAGGGACTCGCAGGACACGGTCAACACCTTGCTGGCCGATCTGGCCGAGGCCGACCTCACCGAATTCGACACCGATCACGCCGACCGCTTGGAGAAGTGGTTGGCGGGCCGTCAGCCCAAGCTGGTGACCCACGACCATTGGCAGCTCATCGACGAGCATGAACGTACGGCTGGTCAGCCGAAGGGCCGCCCGCGGGTGAAGTTGACGAACTTGTTGGAGCTGCTGCGGATCGGGCACGGCTGATGACGATGGGGCGAGGCACGAGCCCCGCAGGAATCAGCCCATCCAGCAGGCTGATGACGATGGGGCGAGGCACCACCGCCGACGCGCCTGCGTGTTCAGTCCGCGGTCGGCGGTAGCGGTTCCGGGCGTTGGGCGAACCCCCACTTGTCCGGGTTGCCCGGCGAGTACATGACGTCTTTGAGCTGCCCCATGGTCGGCCACTGATCGACGTCGACGGCCAACCGGGTGTATACGACGTGCTCGGCGACGGTGGGGCCGTTGATGACGCCGGTGATGGTCACGTACTGCTCGCCGGTGACGCCGTCGGGTCGCGGACTGACCCCGGTGACCAGCAGGGTGCCTTGCGCCCAGTCGCGGCCCGCCCCCTTGCGCCGCATGATCCATGGCGCCGCAAGCAGCGCAATGGCCCCGATGATGACCAGGATGAATGCGATTTCGACCACAACGACATGGTAGGACGACAGCTATGACCGCCTTGACCGATGACCTGAAGCTGGCACTGGATCTGGCCGAGCAGGCCGACGCGCTGACGATGCAGCGGTTCGGCGCGGTGGATCTGCGGGTGCAGACCAAACCCGATATGACTCCGGCGACCGATGCCGACCTCGACGCCGAGACTTTGCTGCGGGGCAGGCTGGCCGAGCACCGGCCCGGCGATTCGGTGTTCGGCGAGGAGTTCGGTGGTGTCGAGGAGTTCCAGGGCCGGCAGTGGGTCATCGATCCGATCGACGGGACGAAGAACTTCGTGCGGGGCGTGCCGGTGTGGGCGACGCTGATCGCGCTGCTCGTCGATGGTGGGCCCACCGTCGGGGTGGTGAGTGCGCCGGCGCTGGGTCGCCGCTGGTGGGCCAGTCAGGGGGCGGGAGCGTTCACCTCGTTCGGTGGTGCGACGCGCCGGATTGCGGTTTCGGGGGTGGATTCGCTCGACGCGGCGAGTCTGTCGTTTTCCGATCTCACCACCGGTTGGGACGAGGCCCGTTCGAGGTTCGTCGCGCTGACCGACGCGGTGTGGCGGATGCGTGGCTACGGCGATTTCTGGTCGTATTGCCTGGTTGCCGAGGGCGCGGTCGACATCGCGGTCGAACCGGAGGTCAAGCTGTGGGATCTGGCGCCGCTGGACATTCTGGTGCGCGAGGCCGGGGGGCGGTTCACCAATCTGGCGGCCGAACCCGGACCTCATGGCGGCAGCGCGGTCGCCACCAACGGACTGCTGCACGACGCGGTGCTGGCTGCGTTGGCGCGCTGAGCCTGGCCGGGCACCGGGGACGGCGTGGACGTTCGGGATACCGGGGACGGCAAGGGCGCTGACGGCCGGACAGAGCTGTGAAGTGCATTACAGATACACCTAACTTACTCGTCAGTCAGTTCCATTACCTTACTCTGGAGTCAGTTGCACGTCCCGCGCATCACTGAGCACCACACGAGGTCGACTGACAATGACGAACACCCTCCCGTCCAAACGCGACGGCCATGAGAGCGGCGTCGGACTCCACAAACACAAGCGCTCGGCCACCGACATCGGATTGGCGCTGATCACACCCATCGTCGGCCAGGAATTCCTGGACAAGTACAAGCTGCGCGATCCCCTCAACCGCGGCCTGCGCTACGGCGTCAAGACGGTGTTCTCCGCCGCCGGCGCATCCACCCGACAGTTCAAGCGCATCCAGGGACTCACCCAACCGCCCACCCGGCTGACAGGCCCGCGGCCCGCACCCGGCTCAGACAACTTCGACCTGACTCCAGACGACGACCAGAAAATGATCGTCGAGACCGTCGAGGAGTTCGCCGAAGAGATCCTGCGACCGGCCGCGCGCGACGCCGACGACGCCGCCGCCTACCCGAGCGACCTCATCTCGAAAGCAGCCGAACTCGGCATCACCGCCATCAACGTGCCCGAGAGCTTCGACGGCATCGCCGAACACCGCGGCACTGTCACCAACGCGCTGGTCGCCGAAGCCCTCGCCTACGGCGACATGGGGCTGGCGCTGCCCATCCTCGCCCCCGGTGGCGTCGCCTCGGCCCTGACCCGTTGGGGCAGCGCCGACCAGCAGGCCACCTACCTGCCCGAATTCGCCGGCGACAACGTTCCGCAAGCATGTGTGGCCATCGCCGAACCACATCCGCTCTTCGATCCCACAGCGCTGAGGACAACCGCGGTACGCACCCCGAGTGGATACCGGCTCGACGGCGTGAAGTCCCTTGTCCCGGCCGCCGCGGCGGCGGAACTGTTCATCATCGCCGCGCAGCTCAACGGCAGGCCAGCGCTGTTCCTGGTCGAGGCCGATACCGCCGGAGTCAGCGTCAAACCCGACCCGAGCATGGGTGTGCGCGCCGCGGCGCTTGGCCAGGTCGAACTCACCAAGGTCAGCGTGCCGCTGGGCGCGCGCCTGGGTGGGAACGTCGGCGACTCCGACCATGCCCGCAACTATTCGGAGGCCATCGCGCTGTCCCGGCTGGGCTGGGCCGCCCTCGCCGTCGGCACCGCGCACGCGGTGCTCGACTACGTCGTGCCCTACGTCAAAGAACGCGAAGCGTTCGGTGAGCCGATCGCCCACCGGCAGTCGGTGGCATTCATGTGCGCCAACATCGCCATCGAACTCGACGGGCTGCGGCTGATCACCTGGCGGGGGGCTTCGCGCGCCGAGCAGGGGCTGCCGTTCGCCCGCGAGGCCGCCCTGGCGAAGAAACTCGGTACCGACAAGGGCATGCAGATCGGCCTCGACGGCGTGCAGCTGCTCGGCGGTCACGGCTACACCAAAGAACACCCGGTCGAACGCTGGTACCGCGATCTGCGAGCCGTCGGCGTCGCCGAGGGCGTCATCGTTGTTTAACTGCGGCGTTGTTTAACTGCGGCGTTGTTTAACTGCGGCGTTGTTTAACTGCGGCGTTCTTTAACTGCGGCGTCCCCAAAGGAGACCTGAATCATGGCAATCAATCTGGAAATGCCGAAGAAGCTGCGGGCGGTCATCGAAAAGGGCCACCAGGGCGCTGCGGAGATGCTGCGACCGATTTCACGCAAATACGACCTCAAAGAACACGCCTACCCCGTCGAACTGGACACCTTGGCGAACCTGTTCGAGGGCATCACCGAAGCCAAGACCATCTCGTTCGCCGGTGCCGAGGCGTTCCGCGACGGCAGCGCCGCCGACACCGCCAAGTCGGCAACGGTCAACGGGGCAAACATGTCGGCGCTGCTCAACGCGGTGGAGATCAGCTGGGGCGATGTGGCGTTGCTGCTCTCGGTGCCCCGACAGGGCCTCGGCAACGCTGCGATCTCGTCGGTGGCCACCCCCGAGCAGCTCGACAGGCTGGGCAAAGACGTCTGGGCCGCGATGGCGATTACCGAACCGGGATTCGGCTCGGACTCGGCTGCGGTCTCCACCACCGCGGTCCTCGACGGCGACGAGTACGTCATCAACGGCGAGAAGATCTACGTCACCGCGGGTTCACGGGCCAGCCACATCGTGGTGTGGGCGACGCTGGACAAAACCAAAGGCCGCGCGGCGATCAAGTCGTTCATCGTGCCACGTGAGCACCCCGGGGTGACCGTCGAGCGCCTTGAGAACAAGCTCGGCATCAAGGCGTCCGACACCGCGGCGATTCGTTTCGACAACGTGCGTATCCCCAAGGACAACCTGCTGGGAAACCCGGACGTCAACGTCGAGAAGGGTTTCGCCGGGGTTATGGAGACCTTCGATAACACCCGCCCGATCGTGGCCGCGATGGCCGTGGGCATCGCCCGGGCTGCACTCGAGGAACTGCGCAAAATCCTCACCGACGCCGGGATCGACATCTCCTACGACAAGCCGGCACACGCACAGAGCGCTCCGGCGGCCGAATTCCTGCGGATGGAGGCCGACTGGGAGGCCGGTTACCTGCTGACCGTGCGCTCGGCGTGGCAGGCCGATAACCGCATCCCGAACTCCAAGGAAGCGTCCATGGGTAAGGCCAAGGCCGCGCGGGTGGCCAGCGACATCACCCTCAAAGCCGTTGAAATGGCCGGAACCACCGGCTATTCCGAACAAACCCTGCTGGAGAAGTGGGGGCGGGACTCGAAAATCCTGGACATTTTCGAGGGCACCCAGCAGATCCAACAGCTCGTCGTGGCCCGCCGGCTGCTCAACCTGACCTCGGCGCAGCTGAAGTAGCGCTCAGAACCCTCCTGCCACGGCGGCCCACCCTCGGCGTCCTCATCAGCCGCCATCGCATTGATTTCCGCCATGCCGGCCACGCCAGTGTCACGCCGGAACGCGAAAGAAGCCCCCGACCACCGCGGGATTCGCGGGGCAGGGGGCTTCTTATCGTCGCTTTATCCTCGGTCAGATCAGAGCAGGTGGGCCTGCAGATCCGGCTTCATGGCCTGCAGTTCCGATCCCCAGTAGGCCCAGTTGTGGGTGCCGCTGTCCGGGAAGTTGAACACACCGTTGCTACCACCTGCGGCGATGTAGTTGTCGCGGAAGGTGATGTTGGTGCGGATCGTCAGCCCCTCGAGGAAGGTGGCCGGTAGGTCACCGCCGCCCAGCTCGTTGGGCTGGCCGTTGCCGCAGTACACCCAGATGCGGGTGTTGTTGGCGACCAGCCGCGGAATCTGCACCATCGGGTCGTTGTACTGCCAAGCCGGATCGGTTTCGGCGGGACCCCACATGTCGTCAGAGTTGTAGCCGCCGGCATCACCCATCGAGATGTTGATCAGGAACGGCCACCAGCCCTCGGAGGGGTTCAGGAAGCCCGACA
>CAZLTV010000097.1:0-13212 GCA_964562545.1 uncultured Mycobacterium sp.
CGACACTCCCGAACGTTGTTCTGGCCGGCGGTTTCGCCGGCCAGTTCGCATTCGTGGGCACCTATGGCGCTGTTGGGCACGATGTGTCCACGAACCTCGTAGTGACGTATCGCGGAGCGGGATGAGCCCCGACGGGACCGATCCCTGCAGAACCTCAGCGCTTGCGCTCACGCACCTTGTAGGTCGACGGCCAGGACTCGCGTGTCTCGTCGCCGACCAATGGAACGCCTTTGCCTCCGAGCCTGATGTCGTAGGCCTCCTTCCCGGCACCGACCTCACGGTTGGCGTGCTCGGTGGCCAGGTACATCAGTTGGTCGATCTCGGCTTCGGCGAAGGCCACGAACGTCGTCTTGCGCACGATTTCGTCCTCGGGCGGCACCATGCGCTCGGGCGCCAGGCGCGTCAGCAGGGCAGCCGCAGCCAGCAGGGAAAACGGCACAACCCAGTAGCACGCGACCGACAGCGGAGTGCGGGTGTCGAGGATGCTCGCATCGCCGTAGACCACGGACGGAATCGCCGAGCACGCGGTCATCGCGCCGAAGGTGCCAATCCAGATCCAAGTCAGCAGCGAAGTGATCCGGGCAAACGGCTCGCTGTCGATGATCTCCTTGGGCTGACCGATCTCGGCGAAATCCCGGACGAACGGACGACCGAGCAGCGCCCCGATCAACGCGGCCAGGAAGATCCCGGCAACGCTAAGCGGCTGAGCCCAGCGCTCCAGGAACGAATGGCTGGCAGTGAAGGTGAGTACTGCCAGGACGAGAAAGGTTGCCACCGCTCCGATCTCGAGTGTGCGGCCCGTCGACCCGACGTAGCGGGCTACGACGAGCGCGGCGATAGCTACCGCGAGCGCAACCAATACCGCCGCGGCGAAGGGCACGTTGGCGACCAGTACCCAATAGACGATCCACGGCGCGAGTCCGAACAGTATGCCCACAGCCGGTCAGTGTATTGATTCGAGCACCCGTTCAGCCATCCACACGCGTTACAAAATTGGCGAATGTTGACACGGCCGTGAATCGGCTCCCGAGCCCGGCCGAGGAGCGTCGATCACGCCCCACCCGATCGAAGTCGACGCCATCGCGCATCACACAGCCGGCGAGCAGGCCTCGAATCGCCCACCAGGCCCCGGCAAATAGGGCGTGACACTTATCACAGTGTCGATGGGCAATGGACCGTACAGATGCGGGAAGACCATCGCCTCAGGGTCTCCGGGAACCCCGGGCTCCCACCGCACGGGAGAAGACAAACGACTGGCATCAATGCGCAGTAGCACCAGATCTGCGCGGCCACTGTAGAGCCGATTGGCGGGCAGGTGGACCTGCTCGAGCGTGGACAGATGCACGAACCCCAGGGAATTCAGCGACTCTGGCCGGTGTTGACCCCTCTGCTGGGCGATGCGCCATTCGTCGGAGGTACAGAGATGGACCAATACGGCGGCGGTTGCATCCACCCACAAGGCAATACCGTCGGACGCCGACGGTCGCAAGGTGGACGTTGGTGAGACACGACACACCTGTAAACCGGCGGGGAACAAGGCCGGAACCGCAAGCGTCTGACAGAGTAGAAGTACGTAGCTACCCCTTACGGAGGTGCCATGACCGCAACGATCACCAGTCCCGAACTGACCAAGGCTGACCGCTGCGATCGGTGTGGCGCTGCAGCCCGGGTGCGCGCCAAGCTACCCTCGGGCGCCGAACTCCTGTTCTGCCAGCATCACGCGAACGAACACGAAGCCAAACTGGTTGAACTGGCGGCTGTGCTTGAGGTCAGCCCCCTGGAGCCGTAACGGTCGCATCAGCAATGCTGGACTGGTCATGAATGACCAGTCGACACGGCAGCGACCCTCGCGCCACCACATCCGTCGTATCGCGCGTCGAACTCTCGTCAAGAGTTGGGACGACTCGATTTTTTCGGAGTCCGCTCAAGCGGCTTTCTGGTGCGCGCTGTCGCTGCCGCCGCTACTGCTGGGAATGCTCGGTAGCTTGGCCTATGTTGCGCCGCTGTTCGGCCCTGACACCTTGCCTGTGATTCAGGATCAGCTCGTCAGCACGGCTGGCAGGTTCTTCTCCCCCAACGTCACCAGCGAGATCATCGAGCCGACGGTGCGCGACATTGTCGCGGGTGCGCGCGGCGAGGTGGTCTCGCTGGGTTTTGTCATATCGCTGTGGGCTGGCTCGTCGGCCATCTCGGCGTTCGTCGATTCCATCACCGAGGCACACGACCAGACGCCGCTGCGCCATCCGGTGCGGCAGCGTTTCTACGCGCTAGGGCTCTATGTCGTGATGCTTGTCGTCGCGATAGTCACCGCACCGTTCCTCGCACTTGGCCCGCGCAAAGTCGCCGAATACATTCCCGACAGCTGGGACCACATCCTGCAGTTCGGGTACTACCCGGTACTCATCGTGACCTTGATCGTGGCGGTCAACATCCTCTATCGGGTGTCGCTGCCCAAACCACTGCCCTCGCACCGGCTGCTGTACGGCTCCGCGCTGGCCACAATGGTTTTCCTCATCGCGACCGGCGGGCTGCGGATCTACCTGACCTGGATCACCAGCACCGGCTACACCTACGGAGCACTTGCGACACCGATCGCATTTCTGCTGTTTGCGTTCTTCCTCGGCTTTGCGATCATGATCGGGGCCGAACTCAACGCCGCCATCGAGGAAGAGTTTCCCGCACCGCACACCCACGCCATCCGTGCCCGCCGGTGGCTGGCCGCCAAAGCCGACCTACTCACCGGGGCGACGCGCCGCTCCCCGACCCCACACTCCGCAAATTCGGGCGAGGCGCAGGTACCCGACGATGTCGGGCCGGTCTCCAACGGCTCAGGCCCACTCGCCGAGAGCTCAGAACCAGGCACCAAGGGCTCACGCCCCGACGCCGCTACTTCTTGAGCTGCTCGTAGATCTTCTTGCAGTCCGGGCACACCGGCGAACCGGGCTTGGCCGAGCGGGTCACCGGAAACACCTCACCGCACAGAGCGACGACATGGGTACCCATGACCGCACTCTCGGCGATCTTGTTCTTCTTGACGTAGTGGAAAAACTTCGGGGTGTCGTCATCGGTCCCGTCGTCGACGCGTTCGTCAGTGTCGGGCCGCTCGATGGTCTGGGTCTGCATGGCCCCCATTCTGCCTGGCCTCGGATCGGTAGGGAATGCGACCAGCACACTGCACCGAAGATGTGGAACAGTGGGGGTATGAAACACGGCGACGAGCTGGGTTTCGATGACGACGGCCGCCCCGTTCTGATTACCCGGGCCGCCCCCGCCTACGAGGACCAGCACCGGCAGCGCGTACGCAAGTACCTGACGCTGATGTCCTTCCGTATCCCCGCGCTGATCCTGGCCGCCCTGGCCTACGGAGTGTGGCATAACGGGCTCATTTCGCTGGCCATCATCGTGGCGTCGATCCCGCTGCCGTGGATGGCCGTGCTCATCGCCAACGACCGGCCGCCCCGGAGCGCCGAGGAGCCCCGCCGCTACCAGTCGCGACGGCGGATCCCGTTGTTCCCGACCGCCGAGCGACCCGCGATCGAAGGCACCCCGCCAGCCGCGCCGCAACAAGGCCCCGACGACTTCGGCGGCGACGTTCCCCGCTGAGTCCGATCCGGGGCTATTCTCAGCGAATTTTCAGGTCTCGCTCTAAAAACCGCAGATCAGAAGGTGTGAAGCTGGCGGACGGCGGGAACTCTTTTCAGGCCTAGGGCGTTGTAGGTCATGAAAGTTCCACCCGATCAGGAGGCCGTTATGGCAAATGCCACCACCAGCCGCGTTGACCAGGATCTCGACGCCCAGAGCCCTGCCGCCGATCTCGTTCGGGTGTACTTGAACGGCATCGGCAAGACCGCGTTGCTCAACGCCGCGGACGAGGTCGAACTGGCCAAGCGGATCGAGGCTGGCCTCTACGCGCAGCATTTGCTCGACACCCGGAAACGGTTGGGCGACAATCGCAAACGCGACCTGGCAGCCGTGGTGCGTGACGGCCAGGCGGCGCGGCGCCACCTTCTCGAGGCCAACCTGCGTCTGGTGGTGTCGCTGGCCAAGCGCTACACGGGACGCGGAATGCCACTGCTGGACCTGATCCAGGAAGGCAACCTGGGCCTGATCCGCGCGATGGAAAAGTTCGACTACGCCAAGGGTTTCAAGTTCTCCACATACGCGACCTGGTGGATCCGCCAGGCCATCACCCGCGGTATGGCAGATCAGAGCCGCACCATCCGCCTGCCGGTGCACCTTGTGGAACAGGTGAACAAGCTGGCGCGAATCAAACGCGAGATGCATCAGCAGCTGGGCCGCGAAGCCAGCGACGAGGAACTGGCTGCTGAATCGGGCATCCCCGTGGAGAAGATCACCGATCTGCTCGAGCACAGCCGCGACCCGGTGAGCCTGGACATGCCGGTGGGCAGCGACGAGGAAGCGCCGTTGGGCGACTTCATCGAGGATGCTGAGGCGATGTCCGCCGAGAACGCGGTCATCTCCGAGTTGCTGCACACCGACATCCGCTACGTGCTGGCCACCCTCGACGAGCGCGAGCAGCAGGTCATCCGGTTGCGGTTCGGCCTCGACGACGGCCAGCCCCGCACGCTCGATCAGATCGGCAAGCTGTTCGGCCTGTCCCGCGAACGAGTCCGCCAGATCGAGCGTGAGGTGATGGCCAAGCTGCGCCACGGTGACCGCGCCGATCGGCTGCGGTCCTACGCCAGCTGACCACGCCAGCTGACCACCCCCCAAGAGGGCCCGCCGCGACTGCGGCGGGCCTTCTGCTCGTGAAGCGCCTTCCTTCGTGTCGCCGCAGGAAGCACCGCTGATCAGAAACCGGCCCGGTAGACTCTGGCGCAGACGGAGGGTGTGCGAATGAACGACTTGGTCGATACCACCGAGATGTATCTGCGGACAATTTACGACCTCGAAGAGGAGGGCGTCATCCCGCTGCGTGCGCGGATCGCAGAGCGTCTCGACCAGAGCGGGCCCACTGTGAGTCAGACCGTGTCGCGGATGGAACGCGACGGTCTGCTGCATGTCGCCGGTGATCGGCACCTCGAACTCACCGACAGGGGCCGTTCCCTGGCGGTGGCAGTGATGCGCAAACACCGCCTCGCCGAGCGCCTTCTGGTGGATGTCATCGGACTTCCGTGGGAGGAAGTGCACGCCGAGGCCTGCCGCTGGGAACATGTCATGAGCGAAGACGTTGAACGTCGCCTGGTCCAGGTGCTCAACAATCCCACCACCTCCCCGTTCGGCAACCCGATTCCCGGCCTATCCGAACTCGGTGTCGGTGACGACCTGTTCAACGAACAAGTCACCCTCGTACGCCTCACCGAACTGCCCGCCGGAATGCCGGTCGCGGTCGTGGTCCGACAGTTGACCGAACACGTCCAAGGCGACCCCGATCTCATCGCCAGGCTCAAGGATGCCGGCGTGGTGCCCAACGCCCGCGTCACCGTCGAGGTGAACGACCACGGTGGCGTCATGATCGTCATCCCCGGCCACGAACAGGTCGAACTACCCCATGAAATGGCGCAAACGGTGAAGGTCGAGAAGGTCTGAACTACCGGCATATCGACCGGCCATTTCGACCGGCCACCTCAGCGCCAGCGAGCTAGCCGGCCCATCGCCCGGACCTTCGGCGCGCTGGCAGCCGCAATCCGAGTTGAGCGGCATGCCGATAGCCGGTTTGCGAGAGTTCCCGGATGACCTCCGGCCTGATTCCCGATTGCAGGGCTTCGTCGAGCATCTCGGCCATTGTGTGCCCGGGCGCACAGTCCAGTGCGGCATCCAAAGCGATGCCCGCAAGCGGGCCGTCTCCGCGGACGTAGGACGAGAACGCCAGCAGCACAAGGGCGTCGGCACGCCACGGCCCCGGTAGACATCGGGCAAGTTCGGCCCACAAGGACTCGGCCTGCCCCGCACGCTCACCTACCGCCAGGGCGTAGAGGGTGTCCCGGACCTGCGGGACCATCAGGGCGCGAGCCAGTGCCACCAGGTCGTCGTCGTCCAGCGGGCACCCGTCCTGGATGTGGTCGGTGCACCTCAGCGCGTGGTTGACGGCGCTTCTCACCTGTGCGTCCGCGCCAGCCGAACCGGCCATTGGTGCCGCTGGCCGCCGCCCCTCTTGCGCGAGCCGACGTGCCAACCCAGCGGCGCGGTCGGGGTCTGTGGGCGCGACCACCGCCAGCAGGTCGGAGCGCCGCGGGTAGAGCCGTCTACCGTCAAGCACCGCGGCCAATGCCACAGGTGACGCAGTCGGATCTGCCACTCGCCCCGACATGCCACAACCGTCGGCGCAATACCACTGGCCTCCGGCAGCGACGACATCGACGACGTGTGACGCGATCAGCTCGACCCCGTATTCGGCGAGGTCATCGGAGAGGAGCTGCGCCAGCATTCGGTACTCGTCGGCACACAGCCGGCACTCGGCGCCATCGGCGTCGACGATCACCGCGATCGCGACATCGGCACCGGCTACGGCCGCCACCTCGGCGAGTTCGCGAACCGCTTCGATGTTCTCGCCGGGAAGGTCGATGCGTAGGACGGCGCCAAGTTCTCCGTCGGCAATGGTGACGAGCACCAGCGAGTCCTCGGGTACGAAGCCGAGCACCGCCGGCACCGCCGCAATCAGGACATCGGGACGATCGAATGGAGGTTCGGGGCGTGATGTGGTGGTCATGTTGCCAAACTCGCAACTGCTCCCGACGATCTGGCCGCCGCGGCCGGCCGGACAGCTCCAATTGGGGATGAATTCGTGATTGGGGATCAGTGCAGGGATGTGCCGTGTTCACCTGCTGTTGACGTCTGTCGACATGCGAGATACCGGTAACCGGCGTAGACCTTGACCCATGGCTTCGATGCTGGAGTACGACCTCGTCGTCATCGGTTCAGGCCCAGGCGGGCAGAAGGCCGCCATCGCGGCCGCCAAGCTGGGCAAATCGGTCGCCGTGGTCGAACGTGGACGGATGCTGGGCGGTGTATGCGTCAACACCGGCACCATCCCGTCCAAGACCCTGCGGGAGGCCGTCGTTTACCTCACCGGGATGAACCAGCGCGAGCTCTACGGCGCAAGCTACCGCGTCAAAGAAAAGATCACGCCGGCCGACCTGCTGGCCCGAACCACCCATGTCATCAGCAAAGAAGTCGACGTCGTGCGCTCCCAGCTAATGCGCAACCGCGTCGACCTAATCCAGGGCCATGGTCGTTTCCTCGACCCCCACACGGTCCTTGTCGAAGAACCCCACCTCGGTGAACGCACCACCGTAACCGGTGAATACATCGTCATCGCCACAGGCACGAAGCCCGCCCGGCCGGCCGGGGTGGAGTTCGACGACCATCGCGTCCTCGACTCCGACGCCATCCTCGACCTCAAAAGTCTGCCGAGCTCGATGGTCGTCGTCGGCGCCGGCGTGATCGGAATCGAGTACGCGTCGATGTTCGCCGCGCTGGGCACCAAGGTCACCGTCGTCGAGAAGCGCCCCAACATGCTGGAGTTCTGCGATCCCGAGATCATTGAATCGCTGAAATTCCACCTCCGAGATCTCGCGGTGACGTTCCGGTTCGGCGAAGAGGTCACGGCCGTCGACGTCGGCTCCTCGGGCACGGTCACCACACTGGCCAGCGGCAAGCAGATCCCAGCCGAGACCGTGATGTACTCGGCAGGCCGGCAGGGCCAAACCGATCATCTCGACCTGCCCAACGCCGGCTTGGAATCCGACAACCGCGGTCGCGTTTTCGTCGACGACAACTTCCAGACCAAGGTCGACCACATCTACGCCGTCGGCGACGTCATCGGATTCCCGGCCCTGGCCGCCACCTCGATGGATCAGGGCCGGCTCGCCGCCTACCACGCGTTCGGCGAACCGTGTAAGGGAATGACCGAACTGCAGCCGATCGGTATCTACTCGATTCCCGAGGTGTCCTACGTGGGCGCCACCGAGGTCGAGCTCACGAAAAGCTCCATCCCCTATGAAGTCGGCGTTTCGCGCTACCGTGAACTGGCTCGCGGGCAGATCGCTGGGGACTCCTACGGCATGCTCAAGCTGTTGGTCTCCACCGAAGACCTACGGCTGCTCGGCGTGCACATCTTCGGCACGAGCGCCACCGAGATGGTGCACATCGGCCAGGCGGTAATGGGATGTGGCGGCACCATCGAATACCTCGTCGACGCTGTTTTCAACTATCCGACCTTCTCCGAGGCCTACAAGGTCGCCGCGTTGGATGTAATGAACAAGCTGCGGGCGCTCAATCAGTTCCGCGCCTAGCTCGCTTGTGCCATCACCGCAGATGGCACGCCGCCCTGGAATGTCACATCGCCATGTGAACGTTCCTACAAATAGGTGACGCTGCGGGTACCTCGCAGCGCGATACATGGCGTGCGAGACACTGAACAGAGCACGTCGACCACGACACCACTGTCGCGACGACCCGCGACAAGGAGGCGAAACAGATGGCTGACAACGCGCAGGACCCGGACCAGGGCGGCCAGCAGTACCATCCCGAACCGACCGGCATGTACGAACTCGAGTTCCCCGCCCCGCAGTTGTCATCACCTGATGGCCGCGGACCGGTGCTGATCCACGCATTAGAGGGGTTCTCCGACGCCGGGCGGGCGATCAAGCTGGCTGCTCAGCACTTGAAAGACACCCTCGACACCGAGTTGGTGGCCTCTTTCGCGATCGACGAACTGCTCGACTACCGGTCGCGACGCCCGTTGATGACGTTCAAAACCGATCACTTCACCGCGTACGAGGAACCCGAGTTGAACCTCTACGCGCTCCACGATCGTGTCGGCACTCCCTTCCTGCTTCTTGCCGGGATGGAACCGGACCTGCGTTGGGAGCGTTTCATCACCGCTGTGCGGTTGCTCTCTGAGCGGCTTGGGGTGCGGCGGGTCATCGGGCTGGGTTCCATCCCGATGGCGGTGCCCCACACCCGACCGATGACGATGACGGCACATTCCAACGACAAAGAACTCATCGCCGATCACGAACCGTGGGTGGGCGAAGTGCAGGTGCCCGGCAGCGCGTCAAACCTGCTGGAGTTCCGTATGGCCCAGCACGGCCACGAGGTGGTGGGCTTCACCGCGCACGTCCCGCACTATCTGGCCCAGACCGACTACCCGGTAGCCGCCGAGACTCTGCTCTCTGAGGTTGCCCGATGCGCTTCGCTGCAGATTCCCACCGATGCGCTGACCCGATCGGCCGCCGAGGTCTACGACAAGATCAACGAGCAGGTCAGCGCCAGTTCCGAGGTTGCTCAGGTGGTGGAGGCCCTGGAGCGCCAGTACGATGCGTTCGTTGCCGCTCAGGAGAATCGGTCTCTTCTGGCGCGCGATGAGGAATTGCCAAGCGGTGAGGAAATCGGTGCAGAGTTCGAACGGTTTCTCGCCCAGCAGGCCGACGAACAGTACCGAAAGGACAAGGACGACCCCCGCGACAACTCCTAGCGGGTACGACACCGGTTCCGCCGATAGCCAGGTCCCGACGACGAAGTGGGCGACATGACAGCGACGAGCGAGTTCGTGCGATGAGCGAACGTAAGCCGAACCTGCGTCCTGTGCGCGAGCTGACGCCGACGCTCCAGTTCCGCACCATCCACGGCTATCGCCGGGCGTTCCGGATCGCCGGCTCGGGCCCCGCCATCCTGCTGATTCACGGAATCGGTGACAACTCCACCACGTGGAGCACCGTACAGACCAAGCTGGCCCAGCGGTTTACCGTCATCGCACCCGACCTGCTCGGACACGGCAAATCCGATAAGCCGCGCGCCGACTACTCAGTGCCGGCCTACGCCAACGGCATGCGTGACCTGCTCAGCGTTCTCGACATCGACCGAGTAACGGTCGTCGGGCATTCGCTGGGCGGCGGGGTTGCCATGCAGTTCGCCTACCAGTTCCCGCAAATGGTCGACCGGCTGATCCTGGTCGGGGCTGGCGGCGTCACCAAGGACGTCAACATCGCGCTTCGTGTCGCCTCGTTGCCGATGGGCACCGAAGCATTGGCCCTGCTGCGGGTGCCCCTGGTTCTGCCGGCGCTGAAGGCGTTCGGCCACGTCGGCGGTGCCTTGCTCGGCTCCACCGGGGTCGGCCGCGACATCCCTGAGGTGCTCAGAATTCTCACTGACCTGCCCGAGCCGACCGCGTCCTCGGCGTTCGCCCGCACGCTGCGTGCCGTGGTGGACTGGCGTGGCCAGGTGGTCACCATGCTTGACCGGTGTTACTTAACGCAGTCGGTTCCCGTGCAGCTCATTTGGGGCAGCCACGACTCGGTGATCCCGGTCAGTCATGCTGAGCTGGCGCATTCGGCGATGCCGGGCTCTCGACTCGAGATCTTCGAAGGTTCGGGGCACTTCCCGTTCCACGACGACCCTGACCGGTTCGTCGAGGTCATCGAACAGTTCATCGATTCCACCGAGCCCGCGGTCTACGACCAGGACTATCTGCGCGACCTCCTGCGCAGCGGAATCAACGAGGGAACCATCTCGGGTCCGTTGGATACCCGCGTCGCCGTACTCGACGCCATGGGCGCCGACGAACGCAGCGCAACCTGACCTTTGGCCTCAGTGCGCCACGTAAAGTCGGCACTATGTCGATCGACGTGACGGTGCTACGCGTATTCACCGACCAAGGCGGCCGGTATGGCAACCCGCTTGGGCTGGTCGACGCCGACACGGTTGATCCGGCTGACCGACAGCGCATCGCAACACTGTTGGGCTACAGCGAAACCATATTCGTCACACTCCCCGAAGCCGGGACGCACACCGCGCACGCCACCATTCATACCCCCGCCGCCGAACTTCCGTTCGCGGGGCATCCGACGGTGGGGGCAGCATGGTGGCTCAACAAACGCGGGACACCGGTTAAGACCCTGCAGGTTCCTGCCGGTATCGTCCAGATCGGCTACGACGGCGACCTAACGGCGGTCAGCGCGCGCGCAGAGTGGGCACCAGCATTCTCGATTTACGGCCTGGATTCCGCCGAAGACCTGGCGGCCGCCAGCCCCGAGGATTACACCGACGACGCCGAGCACTACGTGTGGGCTTGGGTGGACCGTGACGCGGGGTCGATTCGGTCGAGAATGTTCGCTCCGCGGCTGGGCATCCCCGAGGACGAGGCCACTGGCGCGGCGGCGGTCCGTATGACCGAGCATCTCAGCCGGGACCTGACCATTGTGCAGGGAAAGGGGTCTGTTATCGAGACTGCGTGGAGCCCGGATGGGTGGGTACGCATCGCGGGTCGGGTCGTCGAAGACGAATCGCTCCGTATCGACTAGGCCGGATCGAGCCGAACGCGCCAAGGCGCGTCACCCTTGGGTAGAAACCTCTCGGTGCTCTCGCAGCGCCTGAATCTCCCGTTCGAAATCCTCGGCCGAGGAAAACGACCGATACACCGATGCAAAGCGCAGATAAGCCACTTCATCGAGTTCTCGGAGCGGCCCCAGGATCGCAAGACCAACCTCGTGGCTCGGAACCTCCGGCGAACCGGTCGCCCTAACAGCGTCTTCGACCTGCTGGGCGAGCATGTTGAGAGCGTCATCATCGACTTGGCGGCCCTGGCAGGCGCGGCGTACACCCCGGATCACCTTCTCACGGCTGAACGGTTCGGTGACACCGCTGCGCTTCACTACGGCGAGCACGGCCGTCTCGACAGTAGTGAACCGACGCCCGCATTCGGGGCACGATCTGCGCCGTCGGATCGCCTGGCCCTCGTCGGTCTCACGTGAGTCAACTACCCGGGAATCGGGATGACGACAGAACGGACAGTGCACCACCGCTCCTTCGCCATTCCTACCGATACTTGCTTCGAACCCCTTTGAGCCTACCTGCGCAGCAGGCGGGCGGCCCGTGGCCGCACCAATTGGCAGGTATCTGGTGGGACTGATCATCGGAATACTTGCGCAGCAGGGAGTTTGACGACGGTGATGCCGCACACTGCCTAACCGAGCGGCGCGATCAGCGTCTGCCCGGCATCCAACGCCACCGACTCCAGCTCGTTGAGCTCACGAATCCGCTCGACAACGTCGGACACCGGCACGTCCGGCGCCACCCGATGGGCGACCTGCTGCAACGACTCCCCCGCCTGCACTTGAACGACCGCCAGCCGGCTAGGTGTCTCGACTGCACCACCAACTACCCCGCCGGCCTGCGCCATCAGGCCCAGCCACAGCGTGATCGCCCCCGCGACCAGCGCCAACAACACCGTGGTGGCAGGGGTGATCGGGCGAGGCCGGTGCGACGCTCGCGAGAGGAGCACTCCGGCGCCCTGGTGCCGAACAGCCGCGCCAGCCGGTCGCCGCGAACGTGGTCCGCGCGCCGATGCCGGCCGCCTCAGCTTGTCGGCGGCGCCCCGTACCCGCTGCGGCGCAGCGTGCACAGCGAGACTGGCGCACCCAGCGTAGTCCAAGCCCTGCTGTGCACAGGCATCGTTCCAGGGGTGGCCTTCGTGAAATCTGCCGCTATCCCGCATATCCCGGCTGGTCCGGCTGTCCCGGTCGTACCGGGTATCTCGAATCGCGCGGGTCTCATACCCCGGGGTGATCGTCATCTGGCTACCCTTTCCTTCGGCCTCGATTCGCTCTTGTGTTCGAACTTTAGTCGATCACATGTTCGATTGATAGAACATGTGATCGAACTGTTGCGAACGCTACGGCAGCCCCCCGACAAACCCCGACAAACCCCGACAACCGAGACAACCCCGACAACGGCCACAACGGCGACAACCCCGACAACGGCGACAACCCCGTCAGGTCCGACGACTCCGACAGGTCGCCCCAACGCTGCGTCGCCTCCGCCACCCCGCCTCAATCGCGAAGAACGCCCGGCAACACACGTCGAACACATGTTTGATTATGTGGGTACAACGAGCTAGATTCAGGCCATGAGCGACGACAGCAGCGACAGCACGGCGAGCACCGGTGCGCGCCGTGACCGTGACGCGAGCCTGACCGACCGCCAGCGCACAATCCTGGAAGTCATCCGAGCCTCAGTCACCACTCGCGGCTACCCGCCGAGCATCCGAGAGATCGGCGATGCGGTAGGGCTGACGTCGACCTCATCAGTCGCCCATCAGCTACGCACGCTGGAACGCAAGGGCTACCTCCGCCGAGACCCCAACCGTCCGCGCGCAGTCGACGTACGCACCCCGGATGAAGGGGCCGCCGCGGTCGTCGCCACCGAGGTGGCAGGCTCCGATGCACTTCCTGAGCCCACGTTCGTCCCAGT
>CAZLTV010000098.1:0-13178 GCA_964562545.1 uncultured Mycobacterium sp.
CGGCGTGGGATGGGGTCGGAGCCCGGTTCGAGAATCACCTCGCTGGCCAGCCCTCGGACCGTTGTCGTGCACGGCGCGACGAGTACACGTCGAAGCCGAGGGATGGCCGCATCGCGCGATAGCACGACAACTGGACGTCGGCCGATCTCGGCCATCTCGCACCACCACACTTCTCCGCGCAGGGGGAGTGCCCTCACGAGCCGGCAGCTGCCTGCCGCCACGACGCTAGGTCGCCCCACTCGTCGGGCTCATCAATCGGGTGCGTGTCGTAGGCCGCATAGCTCGCATCCACCTCGGCCGATCGATGGCGAGCAAGTAATGCCCCAAGAGCCTCATCGATGAGAGCCGCGTCAGTGATTCCCGTTCGCACGTCGCGTGCACTGCTCAGAAGTGCGGCGTCGACAGTCGTGCTCAGGCGTATGCGATTCATGCCACTATCATGCCACGTGCCGGGCAAACGGCCGGTCGTCGTCTATACCCAGGACGCCGTGAGGACACCGGACAGGTTGATGGCTGCCGGTGCCAGGGCGGTCGAGGACGAACCCGCCGCATTAATCGGTGCAGTGTTGACGGTCGTGGGATAGCCGTAATGAGGCGCTGCCCGTCCGAATTCAGCCTCGGCGACGCGCTACAACGCCCGCAGCATCCTTTCGTCGGGTGGGCACCGGCGCAATTGACGAACGTCGTTCATCAGACCGGCGGGCCCGGGTGACTCGCGTTTCTGCGCCAGCGGCGAGCGCAGCTCCTCGGGAATGAGCTCGATGCGGTTGGGTGTCTTCCACAGCTCGATAGTCTGCAGCACCCAATAGGCGGCGAACTCGGCGATCAGCAGTGCTTCGAGGACGAGAACCCAGTGATCCCAACCGTTTAGCGCAATTCGCACGCCGACGACGAGGGCCAAGGTGGCGAACATCAGGGCCGCGATCGCTTGGTAGAGGCGACGATAGCGGTTCGGATGGGGCGCTTCAGGCGTCGCCTGTTGCCGATCCGCGAGGAACGCGGTGATACTCACGGTGGCGATGATCGACAGGAACATGATGATCGCTGCGGCGTTGTGAGCGTACTCGTCGAACAGTTCGCGGAAGAAGACGAAACCGGCTATCCCCAGGGCCATCACGACCCGAAGGGCCCATACGGTCACCTCTCCGCCCACACTGCGCGATCGGCTGGTGATCGTGCGCCGGTAAAGCAACCATGACGCCACTCGCGCGAACATCAAAGCGATCACGATCGCCCACACGTTGTTGGTGATGGCCGGTTCCGACTTCACCCACGGCCCTGGTACACCGCATATGTGCTCGGAGATCTCGGTCGGTACGAACGCGACGATGAACGCCAAAATGCCGGCGAGATTGAGCAACGCGTCCTCGGTATCACTGCTGCCCCGATACACGATCATCTGCACGCCGATAGCGCACAGTGAAGCGATGAAGACGCTGTGTGCCGTGGTGTAGTAGTAGGCGCTGATTGATCCCTGCCAGCATCCGGAGTCGATCGCCGAGCCGATGATTCCGGCAGCGAGCAGCACGACCATGACGACCATGCCGCCGCGCAGGTACCGGTAGGTATCCAAGGTGAGGTCGCGAACGCCCCGCTGTTCGGCTGATTGCCCGTCCACCTTGCCCCCCAACAGCAGTCGCGTGTGAAGGTCTCTGCCCGCGGCTGTTCGGCGTCTCCGCCGTTCCCAACGCCCCGGCCGCTCCCAACCGCCCCGGCCGCTCCCATCGCCTCCGTGGGAACCGTACAGCCGACCGGCTCCCACAGGTATGGATAGCCGAATAGCTGACTTCGAACCCATCGACTTCGAACTGCTCCGAGCGGTCGCGCCCCGCGGCGGGCGCCGCGGGGCGCGACCGCCTCTAGCAGGGTGCGTTCGTTAGGAGGTGTGCTCGTCGGCGACCGAGAGCGCTGCGTCGAGGATCCGTAGTCCCTTGGCGATCTCGTCGTCGCTGACGTTGCAGGGCGGCACCGGGTGGATCCGGTTGAAGTTCGCGAACGGCAGCAAACCACCTGCTTTACAGGCGCCGAGCACCGCGGCCATCGCCGGACTGGAGCCGCCGTAGGGTGCCAGCGGCTCCCGGGTGAGCCGATTGGCGACCAGCTCGACAGCCCAGAAAACACCAAGCCCGCGGACCTCTCCCACGCTGCGGTGCCGCCCGGCCAGTTCACGCAGGCCCGGGCCGAGCACCCGCTCACCGATGCGTGCGGCGTTGTCGACCATGCGCTCGTCTTCCATCGCGGTGATGGTGGCCACCGCGCAGGCCGTCGCCAGGGGGTGACCGGAATACGTCAGCCCGCCCGGGTAGGGGCGATCGGCGAAAGTCGTATAGATCTTCTCGCTGATCGCGACACCGCCGAGCGGGACGTACCCGGACGTCACCCCCTTGGCGAAGGTGATCAGGTCGGGGACGACGTCGAAGTTCTCGATCGCGAACCACTTTCCGGTCCGGCCGAACCCGGCCATCACCTCGTCGGCGATGAACACGATGCCGTAGCGGTCACAGATCTCGCGCACACCGGCCAGGTATCCCGGCGGGGGAACCATAATCCCCGCGGTGCCAGGAACCGATTCCAGGATGACCGCGGCGACGGTGTGCGCACCCTCCATTCGGATTACTCGCTCGAGGTGCTCGAGGGCGCGCTGCGATTCCTGCTCCTCGGTTTCGGCGTGGAACGTCGACCGGTACAGAAAAGGCCCGTCGAAGTGCACGACGCCGCTGCTGGCGTAGTCGTTGGGCCAGCGCCGGGGATCGCCGGTCAGGTTGATCGCGGTGTCGGTACCCCCGTGATACGAGCGGTAGCGGGAGAGCACCTTGTAGCGGCCGGTGTGCAGGCGCGCCATCCGCACCGCGTGTTCGACGGCGTCGGCGCCGCCGTTGGTGAAGAACACGTGATCGAGATCGCCAGGAGTGCGTTCGGCGATCAGTCGGGCCGCCTCCGAGCGGGCATCGTTGACGTGCTGCGGGGCGATCGTGCACAGTTTCGCGGCCTGTTCAGCAATGGCGGCAACGACTTTCGGGTGCTGATGGCCGATGTTGGTGTTGACCATCTGCGAGGAGAAATCGAGCAGCTTGTTGCCCTCGCCGTCCCAGACATAGGAGCCTTGCGCGGCCAGGATCGTCATCGGGTCGAGCGTGGCCTGCGCCGACCACGAGTGGAAGACGTGCTTGCGGTCCAGCTCGCGGGCGCGCTGCCCGTGGGCGATCGCCTCGTCGAGGTCCTCGCCACTGGGCAGGGTGCGCGACGTCGTGATGCTCATGATGAAGGTTCCCTGCTCTCAGGCGTTTTGGGGGAAGCCGAGGTTGATGCCGCCTTGAGCGCGTGAGCTGGGGTCCAGCCAGCGTTGTGTGATGGCCTTCTGGCGGGTGAAGAATTGCACGCCGTCGGTGCCGTGGGCGTGGCTGTCGCCGAACAGTGAGGCTTTCCAGCCGCCGAAGCTGTAGTAGGCCATGGGTACTGGGATGGGGACGTTGATGCCGACCATGCCGACCTGGACCTCGTTTTGGAAGCGTCGGGCTGCTCCGCCGTCGTTGGTGAAGATGGCGGTGCCGTTGCCGTAGGGGTTGTTGTTGATCAACTCCAGGGCGTCGTCGTAGGTGTCGACGCGGACTACCGCCAGGACCGGCCCGAAGATCTCGTCGGTGTAGACGCTCATGGTGGGGGTGACATGGTCCAGCAGGGTCGGGCCGAGCCAGAACCCCTCGGCTCCACCGTTGGCCGAGACCTGGCGGCCGTCGAGGACGACGGTGGCGCCGTCGGCTTCTCCGGCGTCGATGTAGGAGGCGACCTTGTCGCGGTGGGCCTTGGTGACCAGCGGGCCCATATCGGAATCCTTTGTACCGTCGCCGGTTTTGATGCCCGAGGCGCGTTCGGCGATCTTGGTGACCAGGTCGTCGGCGATCGGGCCGACGGCCACCGCAGCCGAGATGGCCATGCAGCGTTCCCCGGCTGAGCCGAATCCGGCGTTGACCATGGCGTCGGCGGCCAGGTCCAGGTCGGCGTCGGGCAGGATCACGGCGTGATTCTTCGCGCCGCCGAGGGCCTGGACGCGTTTGTCGTGGGCGGTTGCGGTGGCGTAGACGTACTTGGCGATCGGGGTGGATCCGACGAAGGACACCGACTTGACCTTCGGGTTGGTCAGCAGTTCGTCGACGGCGGTTTTGTCGCCCTGCAGCACGTTGAACACCCCGGCTGGCAGGCCGGCTTGCTTCCAGAGCTCGGCCATCCACAGTGAGGCGGACGGATCCTTTTCCGAGGGTTTGAGCACGATGGTGTTACCGCAGGCGATCGCGATGGGGAAGAACCACATCGGCACCATGGCCGGGAAGTTGAACGGGGAGATGATGCCGACGACGCCCAGTGGTTGACGGATGGAGTACACGTCGACGTTGGTGGAGGCGTTCTCGGTGAATCCTCCCTTAAGTAGATGGGGTATGCCGCAGGCGAACTCGACGACTTCTTGGCCGCGGGACACTTCGCCGAGGGCGTCGGAGAGCACCTTGCCGTGCTCGGCGGTGATGAGCGCGGCAAGCTCACCCTTACGCTCGTTGAGCAACTCCCGGAAGCGGAACAGCACCGCGGTGCGCTTGGCCAGTGACGTATCGCGCCAGGCGGGGAATGCCGCAGCGGCCGCGTCGATCACGGCGCGGGCATCGGCCGTCGACGCCAGCGTGACCTGGCCGGTGACCTCTCCGGTGGCCGGGTTGGTCACCGGCGCTGTCGATCCCGACGCGCCGGGGAAGACCTCGTCGTTGACCCAATGGGAGATCGTGTTCGTCAAGAAGAGCACCTTTTCGCTCGCGAGCTCGTGGCGGAACCACCGGATACCGTCGAGTTTGAGGACTGCACGCCGATCCCGGCTGATGCACTATGTATCGAATTCTCGCTCTACATTTACACTGTGTAAATGGCTGTCACGGTGGGCGAGGTCGTGGACCTGCCGGTCGTGCAACGCGGTCAACCCGAAGTGCTCAGCGCATCTCACTGGTCGGACCCGATCCGGTGGGTGCACGTCGGTGAAGTCGCCGACCTGTCGGCGCTTCTGCAGGGCGGCGAGCTTGTGCTGACCACCGGTGTCGGGCTCGGCCGAGCGCCGCGACGCTATCTGCAGAGCCTGTCCGAAGTGGGAGCGCTCGGCGTGGTCATTGAACTGGGCACAGCGCTGACCGCGATACCCGATGCGTTGACCAGCCACGCTCGCGAGCTCGGTCTCGCGCTCGTCGTGCTGCACCGGCAGGTCCGATTCGTCGAGGTCACCGAGGCCGTTCACCGCCGCATCGTCGCCGAGCAGTACGACGAGGTGGCCTTCGACCGGCGCGTGCACGAGACATTCACCGAACTCAGCATGAAACGCGCCTCGGTCACCGGGATCGTCGACGCGGCGGCACGCATCCTGGAGCTACCTGTCGTGCTCGAGGACCTCGCTCACCAGGCGATCGCGGTCTCCAGTAGCGGCGCTCAGGCCGCATCACTGCTCGACGACTGGGAGCGCCGGTCTCGGCGCAGCGCGACGGCGAGCGGCGGGGCCGAACGATGGGCGCTCACCCCGGTCGGGCCGCGGGGCGAGGAGTGGGGCCGCCTGATCGTGCCCATCGCCGCCGAGCACCGCGCGCGGGTGACGATGGTGCTTGAGCGGGCATCGGCAGCGCTCGCCCTGAATCGGATGATCGAGCGAAGCCGAAGCGGGCTGCACCAGCAGGCTCAGAGCGGGTTGATCGACGATGTGCTGCAGGGCCGGGTGGCCGACGGAAGGGAGGCCGCCGCGCGTGCGCACGCGCTCGGTCTGCGCAAAGTTCCGCGCTACCTCCCTGTCGTGGTGCGTGTCGAGCGGTCCGGCGTGGCGACCGACCCGCTTGCCGTGCAACGCAGGAATCTCACCCTGCTCGACGCAGTCACACACACGATCAACGCCGCGGGGCACGCCGCGTTGTTCGCCAGCCGTCGCGACGGCGAAATAGCCGCGCTGCTCGCCGTCAACACCGCGCGGGGCGGGACGGACCGGGTCATGTGCGAGATCGGCGAGCGCCTGCGCAACGACCTCCGCCGCGTCGACGGCGTCACCCGGTCGGTGCTCGGCGTCGGGACACCCGACGGCGACGTCGCCGAAGCGATCAGGGGATTGGCCGAAGCGGGCCACGTCGCCGAGGTTGCGCTGTCCATGCCGGGCAGCGCGCGGCCATACTTCCGGGCGGCCGACGTGCGGGTGCGCGGACTGATGACGCTGCTGCGTGACGATCCACGCGTGCAGAGGTTCGCCGAGACAGAACTCAAACCGCTGCTGGATCGCGGTGCCTCGGCCGACATCGAGATGCTGCGGGAATACCTGCGTCTGGCTGGGAATAAGGCGGCGCTTGCGCAGCGGCTGCACATCAGCCGTCCTGCGCTCTACAAGCGACTGGCTGCCATCTCGCAGAGATTGGCCGTCGACCTCGACGACGCGGAATCGATGACCTCGCTGTCGGTCGCGCTGATGGTGCTCGATGCGCGGATGCGCATCGAGCCCGCAGCCCTGACTGAGCACTGAGCGCTCTGGCTGGCCGTTGCTGTCTTTGTCGGCACGCTGATCAGCGTTTCTACGTCGGCCGTGGACCGTGCACATCGGCCATCACCACAGATATGTTACCGTGAGTTTCGTAATGAGGACGGAGTTGGGGCGGCCCCGAAATCGGAGCATCGACGACGCGGTATTACGTGCCACGGTCGAGCTCATCGCCGAATCTTCTTACGCCGAGCTGTCTGTGGATGCCATCGCAGCTCGGGCAGGTACCAGCAAGCCGGCGATTTACCGTAGGTGGCGTGGCAAGGCGTACCTGGTGCACGAAGCAGTTTTCCCGCTCGTCCCCACCGCAGCGCTGCCGGAGACCGGTTCGGTGGAAGGCGACGTCCAAGAAATGCTGCGCCGCACATTGGCCGCGCTCAACACACCGGCAGCGCGGGCGGCACTGCCCGGCCTTGTCGGCGAGATGGCCTCGGACTCGGCGTTGCACACCACGCTGCTGGAACGTTTCGATGATGAACTGATCCGAGCCCTCGACGACTACATCGTGTCCGCGACACAGCGCGGCGAAATCCGCCGCGGGGTCACCGCCGCCGACTTTGCTGAAGTCATCGTCGGAGCGACGCTCCTGGCGCTGGTCACCCGGGGCGTAGGCCCCGACGAAGCCTGGATCGAGCGCGCGGCTCGCCTCATCGCGAAGGGAATTTGTCCATGAGTAGCAAGGCCGACCCGCCGGTGGCCACTGGCGAGGCCACTCAGGCATGGCGCGATCTGTTGGACACCCTGCGGGGACTCGACGAGACGTTCCTGGCGGGACCCAGGGCCGTCACCGACGACCAACACGTCGCCGATGGCTACCGCATGCTCGCTACCACCCTCGGGGTCGCGTTCGACACGTACCTGTTTGCAGATCCGGCCAGGCCGATGTGGTTCGAACTCAACTCGCCGTTTCGGCCGGACCGGCGGTGGGGCGGTGACAACGCCGATGCGATCTACAACATCTGCCCGGTCGACCCCAGCAGGCGCTACCGGATTTCCGGTAATCGTGGTGACAGTGTGTACTTTTCGGTGACGGCATACAACGAGCCGTCGCCGGGATCCTGGTCGGACCGCACCCTTGGGGTTGTCCGCGACGAGGACCTGCACTTCGACTCCGACGGCAACTTCTGCTTCGATTTCGGGCCCGAACCCGATGCCGCGGTGCTGATGACCCGGGACTTCCAGGCCGACCCGCTGAAGGGGCGGTCGGTCACCTGGAAGATCGAATCGCTCGACCCGCCGCCGCCACTGCGGCACGGTCAGGGTGACACTGCGGCAGCGTTGCGCGCCAGCGCCGCCTGGCTTCGGACCATGTTCGCGATCGTGCCGCTGACCGTCGGCCCCAAGATCACCGACGACGCCGACGTCGGTGACGAAACCGTGCTGGCCGCCAATCATTTCGCCCAGCCTTATCAGGTGGCGGACGAGAACTTCGGCTGGTCGGCCCCTGACGCCTGCTACGCACGGGGAAGTTTCGACCTCGACGACGACGAGGCGCTGGTGATCACCCATCGTCCGCCGAAGTGCCGATTCTGGAACATGGTCGTGTGGAACCAATTCATGGCGTTGCCCGGTGGCATCGACGCGCGCAGCTCGGTGAACGGTCTGACCGCGGTGCCCAACGCCGACGGCACCGTGACCATCGTCGTGTCGCGGACCATGACTGATCATCCCAATTCGCTGACCACACTGGACTATCCGCGTGGCAACCTTGCTTTCCGCTGGTTTCTCGCCGACGCCGGGCCTGAACGTCCCCAGGTGCGGTTGGTCAAGTTGGCTGACGCGCCGACGACGGTGAACTAGCCGTCTCGCGTAGGTCGTCTCCCGGAAGGTTCGTTGTTGGCGACTCGGTGATGGGTAGACAGAGTCCATGAAGCTGGTGACGTTCAACATCTTGCATGGACGCGCCCCCAGTGGGGCTGTGGATCTCGCGCGCTTCGCGCAGTGTGTCACCGATCTGGACCCCGATATTCTCGCACTGCAGGAAGTCGACTCGGCACAGCCACGGTCGGGGTTGGCCGACCTGACCGCGGTGGCTGCCGAGGCGATGGGCGCGCGTAGTCATCAGTTCGTCGCCGCGATCACCGGTACGCCAGGGGCGACGTGGATCTCCGCGACCGGTGCGGAACAACCAGGCGCCGCCGCCTATGGGGTGTCGCTGCTGTCCCGTTACCCCGCGCTGAGCTGGCAGGTTGTCCGACTGCCTAGGATGGCGATCCGTTTCCCGATGCGCCTGGGCGATCCCGGCCGGGTGAGGATTGTCGACCAAGAACCCCGTGCGGCCGTAGCCGCGCTGTTGGACACTCCGCTGGGTCGGTTCTCGGTGGTCAACACCCACCTGTCGTTCGTCCCGGGCTGGAACAGATTTCAACTTCGCCGGCTGATGCGTGATGTGCGGGCACTGCCCTGGCCGCGCATCATCACCGGCGATCTGAATATGGGCCTCGGCGCCGCGCGCCGCTGGTCGGGCCTTCGGCCGCTGGCCAGTGCACCCACTTTCCCAGCCGGCGCCCCGAAATCCCAACTCGATCATGTGCTCACTGACGATCCGGGATTGCAGTCGGCGGTGAGTCAGACACCACGACAGCCGATTTCCGATCACCGCCCGCTGGCGGTTCAACTACGCCGTGAGGACTCCTGAGCAGGGACCTTTGGCCTTGTCTCGATGGGCCGGTCGGCCCGTTACCACTCCGGTGCGCGCCGGTACGGTGAGGTTATGCGGCGGCCCACCCCGCCGATCTGAGGTGAGGAGTAGCAACGATGTCCACTCAACCCGCCCCCCTCGGCATCGTCGTCGCCACCGATGGATCGCCAGAAGCCAGGGTTGCCGTCGACTGGGCCGCCCGCGATGCCGCGATGCGCAACGTGCCCTTGACATTGGCCTACGTTCTGCCGGGTGCTGTTCTGCAGTCGTGGATTCAAGCCCCGCTGCCCGCTGAGTATTTCGAGGACGAGAAAGACGCGGCGCAACAGATCCTGCGCGACACGCTGAGCGTGGTCGAGAGGGCCACCCACGGCGTGGAGCTGCCCTGCATCAACCAGAAAATCCTGTCCGGCCAACCCGTAGCGGCCCTGACCGACCTGACCAAAGACGCCGACATGATCGTCGTCGGCCGGCGGGGGATGGGCAAGGTGGGACGCGTGCTGCTCGGTTCTGTCAGCAGCGGGCTGGTCCAGCATGCGCGCTGCCCCGTGGCGGTGATCCACGACGAAGACCCGTTGATCCCTCATCCCGCACAGGCGCCTGTGGTCGTCGGCATCGACGGCTCCCCGGCCTCGGAGCACGCCACCTCGATCGCCTTCGACGAGGCATCGAGGCGCGGCGTCGGGCTGGTGGCCGTGCACACCTGGAGCGACGCCGGCTACGCGCTGCCCGAGGAAGGCTGGACGGAAATTCAGCCGGAGGAGGACATGCTGCTGGCCGAACGACTCGCGGGCTACCGGGAGAGATATCCCGACGTCTCGGTGCGGCGCGTGTTGCGGCCCGACCGTCCGGCGCACGTTCTGCTGGACGAGGGAGACCGGGCCCAGCTGCTCGTCGTCGGCAGCCACGGCCGTGGTGGCTTCGCCGGGATGCTGCTCGGGTCAGTAGGCTCGCAGGTAGTGCAGTCTGCCCGTGTTCCGGTCATCGTGGCGCGGTCGTGACTCCAGGCGTTCGTCGGTCGAGGTGACTACCAGGTGAGTAACCGGCCAACTCGCCGATGAACTGTTCGGTCCGGCCCTTCGTCGCCCCGGCCGCCGATACAGTCCAAGCGGGCGTCGTCTCACACGGCGAACCTAGTCAGTGAAGTGATCGGTTGCCGGGCTCGAGGCCGCGCCGTTCGGATGCTGCGGACCCGTGATCGGCGCCTCACGCACGAGGCGTCGCGAAAGCGCTCAGTGGTAGGTTCTTCGTGTTGCCACGGTCCGTGATGGCAAATCCCCTCAGAAATCCATCGCGGCTGTGGCAATTCTTCGCACCGTGCGAAGTCGCACGGGCAGGACTTGGACAGGCGTCGAATACTCGCTGTTCCGGCGGTCGGCAGGGATATCGAGGGTCGTTGTAGTGGCAAATATGAGGCAAATAACGGTGGATTCAAGCGCAGAGTGGGATGACGAAGTCGACGTCATCTGCACCGACGCTGGATTTGCCGGCTTGGCGACGGCGATAATGACGGTCCGTGCCGGTGGCACCGTGTTCCTGGCGAGCGCACCGGCCGTGCCCGGACATGCAGCCTGGTTCACCGCCGACAGCCCTGATCCCGACACCGCGGTCTATCTGAACGAACTGGTGGCCGATATCGACGTCGAAGCGCTACCCGTATCGGACCCGGGCCTACCTGTGCGGCTGGTCCGACGACAAGTCCCTCCGAAGGGGCGGCGCCGCATTGCTACCTTCGAGGGCGCACGACTGCGTGAGTGGGCGATGCACTGCATCCCCGCCCCGTCGGGATATCTGTACACGCGGGTCACCGGGTGGGAGACCTCGGCACTGGAAACCGCTGACGGTCAGGCACTGGCCGTCAGCGAGGTCGGTGCGATGACCCCGGACAGCGTGGACTTCGACGGTTCGGTCCTTCGATGGCTGCGTGACCAAGCCCGCGATAGCGACGTCACCCCGGAACCGGTCACCAGCCTGGCGCGCCTGGTGTTGGAGGAGGGGATGGTCGCCGGTGCAGTGTTCGCCACCGAAGAGGGGCCGCTGGCTGTGCGGGCCCGGCACGGAGTGATGCTCTGTCGGGCCACCCAGCCGGTCGGCGCGCCCCGGGCTATGCCCGAGCTTCCCGACCTCAGGGTGGCGCTGGTCGGCAGGCTGGCCAGCCGGTTCGGACGGGTTGAACTCCTGACCGCGGATGCCGATGTGGCGGGCGAGGCTGCGGCCCACGCACGGGCGTCCGACACCGTCCGCACGGCCGATGGCCTCAAGCAGAGAACGTGATCGGAAGCCGGCCGTTGGCCAGCAGCGATTCCATCGCTATTCCGGAGATGGGACGCGAAAGCATAAAGCCCTGAGCCCGATGGCATCCGTGCCGCAGCAGGGTCAGCGCGGCCGCCTTGGTCTCGACGCCTTCGGCGACCAACTCCAGACCGAATGCCTCGCCGAGTGCGATGATCGCTCGCACAATAGCTAGATCGCTTGGGTCGGAGCCGAGTTCGCGGACGAACCCGCGGTCGATCTTGAGCGTGTCGACGGGCAGAGACTTCAGATGTGACAAGACGCTGTAGCCGGTGCCGAAGTCGTCGATAGCGATGCGGACTCCGGCGTCCTTGAGTCCGGCCAGGGTGACCCGGGTGGTCTCGATATCCTGGACCATCACGGTCTCGGTGATCTCCAGGCAGACCGAACCGCGTTCGAGGTTGAATTCCTCCATGATGGCGGCCACCGATTCGACGAACCCGCTGATCACTAGCTGTGCCGGCGAAACGTTGACACGCAGGACCGTGCCCTTGCCGAGTCCCTGTGATTGCCATCTGGCGAACTCCGCGCACGCCGTTCGCATCACCCACCTGCCCAATTCGCCAGCTAGGTTGACCGATTCGGCCACTCCGATGAATGCGTCGGGGGGCAACATTCCGCGTGTCGGGTGTTGCCAGCGGACCAGCGCCTCGGCCGCCAGGATCTCGCCGGTGCGCATGTCCACCTCGGGGAGGTAGTGCAATAGCAGCGCCCCGTTTTCGATCACTCCCTGCAGGTGCAATTCGATGTCGGTGCGGAACTCGATCTTGATCGCCATGTCATCGGAGAACAACACAACCTTGTTGCCGCCGGAGTTCTTGGCCGTCAACACCGCCTGATCCGCATGGCGGAGCAGTTCAGTTGCCGAGTGCACTCCCGGAGTACCTTGTGCCACACCGATGCTCGCAGTTCTGGTGAGCATCTCACCGTCGACGGCTACGCGCTCCAGCAACGCCGCCTGGAGTCGGTGCGCCAGCGCTTCGGCGGCTTCGGCGTCCAGTGGCGCCGCGGGCACGACCATGAATTCGTCCTCGCCGAGGCGCGCAACCAGGTCCGATCCGCCGGTGTTGTGTCGAAGACGGTTAGCCAACACCCGGATGAACCAGTCACCCGCGGCGTGGCCGAGGTAGTCGTTGATGGCTTTGAGCCTGTCGAGATCGAAAAACAATGCCGAGACCGGTCCGGGCTGGCCGGCAGCGAGCCGAGCGTCGAGGTGCGCTAACAACGCGCGACGATTGCACAGCCCGGTCAGGTCGTCGTGCTCGGCGAGGTAACGCAGTTGCCCCTCGGCCTGCACGCGGGCTTGGACCTGGGCGAACAACGATGCGATCGCTTCGAGGGCATTGAGTTCGTCTGGACTCCAGGCTCTGTCGCCGATCTTGATGAACCCGAGCGTGCCGGTGGTCACATTTCCGGACACCAGCGGTGCTGCGGCCAGTGAGGTGCTCGGCACCGCGCGGCTTTCTTCGATGCGTTTCTGGTAGTCATCGGTGGCGGGCTCCGGGCGGAAAACCATCGGCCTCTTGCCGTGCTCGCTCTGTGCGAACACCGGGTCGGCTTCGGCGAAGAAGACCAGCTCGAGCGGATCGGGATCGGGAATGTCCGGTCTGACCGGCCACTCGGCGATCAACCGGGAGGCCCGGATCTGGTGGTCGTTGTAGCGCAGAAAGCTGAAGTCGACACCGAAGTACGAAACCAGGTCGGCCA
>CAZLTV010000099.1:0-4394 GCA_964562545.1 uncultured Mycobacterium sp.
CGCAGCGCGATCGGTTTCGTGCCGTCCTACTCGATGCACCCCATCATCTCCGACGGCACCCAGACCAGGTGGCTGGTGGCCAGCCGCGCCGAGGACTTCAGCCTCGACCCGGCGGTCGCGGCTACCGCCATCAAGGAGCACGCACCGGACATCGTATTCGTGGCCAGCCCTAATAACCCCTCAGGGCAAAGCGTTTCACTAGACGATTTGCGGGTGTTGCTCGACGCGATGTCCGAGCACCCGGGCGGCATCATGATCGTCGACGAGGCCTACGGCGAGTTTTCCTCGCAGCCGTCGGCGATCGGCCTCATCGACGAGTTCCCGACCAAACTGGTCGTCACCCGCACGATGAGCAAGGCTTTCGCCTTCGCCGGTGGACGGCTGGGCTATCTGATCGCCGCTCCGGCGCTGATCGATGCGATGCTGCTGGTGCGGCTGCCCTACCATCTGTCGTCGCTGACCCAAGCCGCCGCCAGGGCTGCGCTGCGCCACGCCGACGACACCCTGGCCAGCGTCGCCAGCTTGGTTTCTGAACGCGAGCGTGTGTCGAAAGCGTTGACGGATATGGGTTTTCACGTCATTCCCAGCGATGCCAACTTCGTGCTGTTCGGAGATTTTGCCGATGCGCCCGGGGCCTGGCAGCGCTACCTGGATGCCGGCGTGCTGATCCGCGACGTCGGGATTCCCGGCTTCCTGCGCACCACCATCGGTTTGGCCGACGAAAATGACGCGCTGCTGGCCGCCAGCGCCCGGATAGGAGCATCGTGACCGAGCCGGTACACCCCGTACGCCGGGCGAAAATCGAACGCAAGACCAAGGAGTCCGACATCACCGTCGAACTCGACCTCGACGGCACCGGACAGGTCAGTGTGGAGACCGGGGTCCCGTTTTTCGACCACATGCTGACTTCGCTGGGCAGCCATGCAAGCTTCGATCTGAAGGTCAAGGCCGTCGGCGACATCGAGATCGAAGGCCACCACACGATTGAGGACACTGCGATCGTGCTGGGCCAGGCGCTCGGGCAGGCGCTGGGGGAGAAGAAGGGCATCCGCCGCTTCGGGGATGCGTTCATCCCGATGGACGAGACCCTCGCGCATGCCGCGGTCGACGTGTCTGGGCGGCCCTACTTCGTGCACACCGGCGAGCCCGACTACCTGGTGGAGTTCACCATCGCCGGGTCCTCGGCGCCGTATCACACCGTGGTCAACCGGCACGTCTTCGAGTCTTTGGCCTTCAATGCCCGTATCGCGCTGCATGTCCGCACGCTCTACGGTCGCGACCCGCACCACATTACCGAGGCGCAATACAAGGCGGTCGCGCGGGCACTGCGCCATGCCGTCGAGTACGACCCGAGGGTGACCGGTGTGCCGTCCACCAAAGGCACGCTGTGACCCGCAAGCTCGTCGTCCTGGATTACGGGTCGGGCAACCTGCGGTCGGCCCAGCGTGCACTTCAACGGGTCGGAGCCGATGTCGAGGTGAGTGCCGACCCGCAGGCGGCGATGAACGCTGACGGGCTCGTGGTGCCCGGGGTGGGGGCATTCGAAGCGTGTATGACCGGTCTGCGCAAGATCGGCGGCGACAAGCTCATCGCCGATCGCGTTGCCGCCGGCCGCCCCGTGCTCGGGGTGTGCGTCGGCATGCAGATCCTGTTCGCCCGTGGGGTGGAGTTCGGTGTGGAAACCACCGGATGTGCCCAGTGGCCCGGCTCCGTGATTCGCCTGGACGCGCCGGTGATCCCCCATATGGGCTGGAACGTGGTGGATGCCCCGGCCGACAGCGTGCTGTTCCGCGGGCTCGATGCCGATACCCGGTTCTATTTCGTGCACTCGTATGCCGCCCAGCAGTGGGAGGGTGACGCCGATGCGCTGTTGACCTGGGCGACCCACCACGTGCCGTTCCTCGCCGCAGTCGAGAACGGCGCCCTGTCGGCGACTCAGTTTCACCCCGAGAAGAGCGGAGACGCCGGCGCCGAATTGCTGTCGAACTGGGTGGGGGCGTTAAGTTGAGCTCCGTGAACGCGACTGCACCCAAGCTCATCCTGTTGCCCGCTGTCGACGTGGTCGAGGGCCGCGCAGTGCGGCTGGTACAGGGCCAGGCCGGCAGCGAGACCGAATACGGTTCGGCGCTCGACGCAGCGATGACCTGGCAGCGCGACGGCGCCGAGTGGATCCATCTGGTGGACCTCGATGCGGCGTTCGGCCGCGGCTCGAATCGCGAACTGCTCGCCGAGGTGGTCGGCAAGCTCGATGTCGCGGTGGAGCTCTCGGGTGGCATCCGCGACGACGATTCGCTGGAAGCGGCGCTGGGCACCGGGTGCGCGCGGGTCAACCTGGGGACCGCAGCGCTGGAGAATCCGCAGTGGTGCGCCAGGGTGGTGGCCGCGCATGGCGACAAGGTGGCGGTGGGACTCGACGTCAAGATCGACCCGTCGGTGCCGGGTGGTGAGTTCCGCCTACGGGGCCGCGGCTGGGAGACCGATGGCGGTGAGCTGTGGGAAGTGCTGGAACGCCTTGACCGGGAGGGCTGCTCGCGGTTCGTGGTCACCGACGTCACCAAGGACGGCACGCTGAAAGGCCCGAACCTTGAGCTGCTCGCGTCGGTGTGCGCCCGTACCGATGCCCCGGTCATCGCTTCGGGCGGGGTGTCCAGCCTCGATGATCTGCGTGCGATCGCCACCTTGACCGATCGTGGTGTCGAAGGGGCGATCGTCGGAAAGGCCCTCTACGCAGAGCGTTTCACGTTGCCCGAGGCGCTGGCCGCGGTCGGCTCGTGAGCGTCGACTCCGATCAGCTCGCCGATCTGCTGGTTATCGCGGCAGGGGTGTTGGATTCCTGCTCGTCGCAGTTCATCGCGGGTCATCGCGCCGACTCTGCAGTGGCGAAGAAGGGCAACGACTTCGCTACCGAGGTAGATCTCGCGATCGAGCGCCGAGTGGTCGCCGAGCTGACGAGGCTGACCGGAATCGGTGTCCACGGTGAAGAGTTCGGGGGTGAGCCGCTGGATTCTGAACTGGTTTGGGTGCTCGATCCGATCGACGGCACCTTGAACTATGCCGCGGGTTCGCCGATGGCGGCCATGCTGTTGGCTTTGTTGGCTGACGGCAATCCGGTGCTGGGGCTGACGTGGCTGCCGTTCGTCGGGCAACGTTACACCGCGCTGGCCGCTGGGCCGGTGCTCTGTAATGGTGAGCCACTGCAGCGGTTGCAGGTTGCGGAGCTGTCGGATTCGGTGGTGGGGATCGGCACGTTCAACATCGATTCGCGTGGCCGCTACCCGGGCCGCTATCGAGCCGCGGTGATGGCGAATCTCAGCCGGCGCTGCTCGCGGGTGCGCATGCATGGTTCCACGGGTATCGACTTTGCCTATGTCGCTGCGGGGATCCTCGGCGGTGCCATCAGTTTTGGCCATCACATTTGGGATCACGCTGCCGGTGTGGCGTTGGTGCGTGCCGCAGGTGGTGTGGTCACCGATCTTGCCGGGCAGCCGTGGACGAGTTCCTCGCCGTCGGCGCTGGCCGCCGCGCCGGGGGTGCATGAGCAGATGCTTGAGGTCGTCGCCGAGACCGGGATTCCGGAGGACCACCTGTGACAATCAGCAGCGACGTCGCAACCCGCGTCATCCCGTGCCTCGATGTTGACGACGGCCGTGTGGTCAAGGGTGTCAATTTCGAGAATCTGCGAGACGCAGGCGATCCCGTGGAGTTAGCGGCCGTGTATGACGCCGAGGGCGCTGATGAGTTGACGTTTCTGGATGTGACCGCGTCGTCGTCGGGGCGCGCCACCATGCTGGAGGTGGTGCGGCGCACAGCCGAGCAGGTGTTCATCCCGCTGACGGTGGGCGGCGGTGTGCGCGCGGTGGCCGATGTGGATGCGTTGCTGCGTGCCGGTGCGGACAAAGTGTCGGTCAACACCGCCGCGATTGCCCGCCCGGAGTTGCTCTCCGAGCTGTCACGGCAGTTCGGATCGCAATGCATCGTGTTGTCGGTGGATGCGCGAACCGTGCCCGACGGTGTTGAGCCGACGCCTTCGGGTTGGGAAGTCACGACACATGGTGGCCGTCGAGGCACGGGTATCGACGCCATCGAATGGGCGACCCGTGGCGCCGAACTCGGGGTCGGGGAGATCCTGCTGAACTCGATGGACGCCGACGGCACCAAGGCCGGTTTCGACCTGGCGATGTTGCGCGCGGTGCGTGGCGCGGTGACTGTGCCGGTGATCGCCAGCGGCGGTGCCGGCGCGGTCGACCATTTCGCGCCTGCTGTTCATGCAGGGGCCGACGCGGTGTTGGCGGCGAGTGTGTTCCATTTCCGGGAGCTGACCATCGGTCAGGTCAAGGCGGCGATGAAGGCCGAAGGGATTACGGTGCGATGAGCGCTTGCGCGAAGAGTAGAAG
>CAZLTV010000099.1:4494-13159 GCA_964562545.1 uncultured Mycobacterium sp.
GCGATGAAGGCCGAAGGGATTACGGTGCGATGAGCGCTTGCGCGAAGAGTAGAAGGCACCGATGAGCGCTTGCGCGAAGAGTAGAAGACACCGATGAGCGCGCTGGACCCGGCCATCGCGCGGCGGCTCAAGCGTGATGCCAACGGACTGTTCAGTGCGGTGGTGCAGGAGCGCGGGACCGGTGCGGTGCTCATGGTGGCTTGGATGGACGACGACGCGCTGGCCCGCACCCTGGAAACCCGTGAGGCGACCTATTTCTCCCGATCCCGCGGTGAGCAGTGGGTCAAGGGTGCGACTTCCGGGCATACCCAGCACGTGCATTCGGTGCGGCTGGACTGTGACGGCGACACCGTGCTGTTGGAGGTGGATCAGGTTGGGGGAGCCTGTCACACCGGCGATCACACTTGCTTCGACGCAGATCAGCTGTTGGCGCCGGAACCCTGAAGCGTTGGCGCAGGCAAGTCCCGAGGCGCTGCCTCAGCGAATTTGCGGTTGTCGGCGAGTGTCGGCCCGGATATCGGAAGCGAGCTCGGTTTCGGCTTGGGTTAGACGTCGATGATCCGGGTGGCTTTCGCCCTGGCGGTCCAGCGTCCCTCGTCGTAGCCGACGGTCACGGGGTGGTCGAAGGCAGCTGAGACGTTGTCGGTGGTCAGGGTTTGCCGGGCTGGGCCGGAGGCGATGGTGCGGCCGTCGGCGATCAGCAGGGCATGGGTCGTTGTGGTGGGTAGCTCCTCGAGGTGATGGGTGACCAGGATCGACGCCACCTCGGGGTGGGTGGTGTCCAACGCGTCGATGGTCTCCAGGAGTTGTTCGCGCGCGGCGACATCCAGGCCTGTGGTCGGCTCGTCGAGCAGCAGCAGGCGAGGATCGGCGATCAACGCCCGGGCGATCAGGGAGCGGCCGCGTTCGCCTTGTGACAGGGTCGGCCAGACGTCGTCGGCCTTGTGTGACAAGCCGACCGCGTCGATCATCGCCTCCGCGCGTGCGAGTTCCTCGGCGGTGGGTGTCCAGCGCATGGGTATGTCGATCGTGGCGGTGATGCCGGTGAGCACGACGTCATGCACGGTTAGTGAGTACTGCAGCCGGTGACGCGGATTCACGTGACCGATTAGGTGCCGAACCTGGGTCAAGTCGACCCGTCCCATCTGGTGGCCGAGGACCCGAACGGTGCCCGAGGTCGGGAATGTGACGGCCGCGCAGAACCCCAGCAGTGTGCTTTTTCCGGCGCCGTTGGGGCCCAGTAGTGCCCAGTGTTCGCCGGCGTGCACGGTCAGCGAGATGCCGCCGAGGATCTGTTTTCCGGCCCGGCGGAACGTGACGTCGTTGAGTTCGAGAACGGGTGTCATCGGGCGCCTATGCCGATTTCCGTTGGCGCAGCACGTCGAGTGCCTTGTCGGCATGGGTGTCCATGCTGAACTCGCTGGCGATCACCGCGAGCACCGTGCGGTTGGTGTCGATGACGAACGTCGCGCGTTTGACCGGCATGAACTTGCCGAGCAGGCCGCGCTTGACCCCGAACTGGGTGGCCACCGCGCCGGCGCTGTCCGACAGCAGTGGGTAGTCGAATTTCTGCTGGTCGGCGAATTTGGCCTGCTTGTCGACGGGGTCGGCGCTGATGCCTACCGGGCTTGCGCCGACGGCCGCGAACTCGGCGGCCAGATCACGGAAATGGCAGGCCTCCTTGGTGCAGCCCGGCGTCATCGCCGCGGGGTAGAAGAACAAGACGATCGGTCCGTCGGCGAGCAGTTCGGTCAGGCTGCGCGTCGTTCCGGTCTGGTCTGGGAGTTCGAACTCAGCCACTCGATCGCCGTGTCCAAGGGGGTTCATGGTGTTCTACGGTACGTCTGGGAGGATGGCGGGGTGCAGACGACCGCCAACCTCACTGGGACGACGTCGCGTGAGGACTTCCGGGCGCTGGCCGCCGAGCATCGCGTGGTGCCGGTGACCCGAAAGGTGCTCGCCGACAGCGAGACGCCGCTCTCGGCGTATCGCAAACTCGCCGCGAACCGTCCCGGCACGTTCCTGCTGGAGTCCGCGGAGAATGGTCGGTCCTGGTCGCGATGGTCGTTCATCGGGGCCGGCGCGCCGTCCGCATTGACCGTGCGTGACGGCGAGGCGGTGTGGTTGGGGACGATCCCGCAGGACGCGCCCGCTGGGGGTGACCCGCTGCAGGCGCTGCGTGCGACGTTGTCGCTGCTGGAGACGGCGGCGCTGCCGGGGCTGCCGCCGTTGTCGTCGGGTCTGGTCGGCTATTTCGCCTACGACATGGTGCGCCGCCTGGAGCGGCTGCCCGAGCTGACCGTTGACGATCTGGGCTTGCCGGACATGGTGCTGCTGTTGGCCACCGACGTTGCCGCTGTCGATCACCACGAGGGCACGATCACGCTGATCGCCAACGCCGTGAACTGGAACGGCACCGATGAGCGTGTCGACTGGGCGTACGACGACGCGGTGGCCCGCCTTGACGTCATGACCGCGGCGCTGGCCGAACCGCTCAAGTCGACGGTGGCGACGTTCAGCCGACCCGCGCCCGTGCACCGTTCCCAGCGCAGCGTGGAGGAATACACCGCGATTGTCGACAAGTTGGTCGGCGACATCGAGGCAGGCGAAGCGTTTCAGGTGGTGCCGTCGCAGCGCTTCGAGATGGACACCGCCGCTGACCCTCTTGATGTGTACCGGATGTTGAGGGTGTCCAATCCGAGCCCATACATGTACCTGCTGAACGTGCCTGACGCGTCGGGCGGGCTGGATTTCTCGGTGGTCGGTTCCAGCCCGGAGGCGCTGGTCACGGTCAAGGATGGCCGCGCGACCACGCACCCGATTGCGGGCACTCGGTGGCGCGGGGACAGCGAGGAGGAGGACATCCTGCTCGAGAAGGATCTCCTTGCTGACGAAAAGGAACGTGCGGAGCACCTGATGTTGGTGGACCTTGGCCGCAACGATCTGGGCCGGGTGTGCCAGCCCGGCACCGTGCGGGTCGAGGACTACAGCCACATCGAGCGCTATAGCCACGTGATGCATCTGGTCTCGACGGTGACCGGTCTGCTCGCAGACGGCAAGACCGCGCTGGATGCGGTGACTGCCTGCTTTCCGGCCGGGACGTTGTCGGGTGCTCCGAAGGTCCGCGCGATGGAGCTGATCGAAGAGGTGGAGAAGACCCGCCGTGGGCTTTATGGCGGGGTGCTGGGGTATTTGGACTTCGCCGGTAACGCCGACTTCGCGATAGCGATCCGTACCGCGTTGATGCGTGGCGGCACCGCGTACGTGCAGGCCGGTGGTGGTGTGGTGGCTGACTCCAACGGCCCCTACGAGTTCAACGAGGCCGCGAACAAGGCGCGCGCGGTGCTCAGCGCGATCGCCGCGGCAGAGACGCTGAGTGACCCGTGATCCGGGTTGGCCAGCTGGCGCTGGCGCTGGCGGCGGGTGCCCTTTGGGTGGCTTCGCGGATGACGTGGGTACAGATCACCTCGTTCGACGGTCTCGGACACCCGAAGACCGTCGAGCTCAACGGTGCGACGTGGTCGACGGCGCTGATCCCGTTGGCGTTGGTCGTGTTGGCGGCGGCTGCTGCGGCCTTGGCGGTGCGTGGTTGGCCATTACGAGTGCTCGCCGTGCTGGTTGCCGTGGCCAGTGCGGCGATGGGCTACCTGGCGGTCAGCTTGTGGGTGGTTTCGGACGTGGCGGTGCGTGCCTCTCGGCTGGCTGAGACGCCGGTCGCAGATCTGCTGGGCACCGAGCGGCACTTCGGTGGGGCCCTGGTGACGCTGGTTGCTGCGGTGCTTTCGGTGCTTGGGGCGGTGCTGTTGATGCGGTCGGCGGCCCGGGGCGGCGAGGATGCGGCGCGTTACCAACGCCGTGCGGCCGCATCGCCAGATCAACCGCAGGAAGCGATGTCGGAGCGGATGATTTGGGACGCCCTCGACGAGGGTGCCGATCCCACCGAGGACCCCGCTAATCCGGACAACAAGGGTCGGTGACAGGCGATGGCGTGGTGGCGACTACCCTTCGATAGGAATCGAAGGGCCGGAAGGCGAAGGGAAGCGACACCTATGGGTTCGGCGACCGTGCTCGACTCCATCCTGGATGGAGTCCGTGCCGATGTTGCCGCTCGTGAGGCCGTGGTCAGTCTGGCCGAGGTCAAGGAGCGGGCCCAGCGCGCACCTGCACCGTTGGATGTGATGGCCGCACTGCGGTCCCCGGGGATTGGCGTGATCGCCGAGGTGAAGCGAGCGAGCCCGTCTCGCGGTGAGCTTGCCGAGATTGGTGATCCTGCTGCTCTGGCTCGCGCCTATGAAGACGGCGGCGCGCGGGTCATCAGCGTGCTCACTGAGCAGCGGCGTTTCAACGGTTCGCTTGACGATCTGGACACGGTGCGTGCGTCGGTGTCGATTCCGGTGTTGCGCAAGGACTTCATCGTGAAGCCGTATCAGATTCACGAAGCCCGGGCGCATGGGGCTGACATGCTGCTGCTGATCGTCGCGGCGCTGGAGCAGTCGGTGCTGGTATCGCTGCTGGAGCGCACCGAGTCGCTGGGCATGACGGCGCTGGTCGAGGTCCACACCGAGCAGGAGGCGGATCGGGCCCTTCAGGCCGGGGCGTCGGTGATCGGGGTCAACGCTCGTGATCTGAAGACGCTCGAGGTGGATCGGGACTGCTTCGCAAGGATCGCGCCGGGGCTGCCCAGCAACGTGATCCGTATCGCGGAGTCCGGTGTGCGGGGCACCGCCGACCTGCTGGCCTACGCCGGCGCCGGCGCGGACGCCGTTCTCGTCGGTGAGGGTCTGGTGACCAGTGGCGACCCGCGTAGTGCGGTGGCTGACCTGGTCACCGCCGGTACACATCCGTCGTGCCCGAAACCTGCACGTTAAGTGGCTGACGTAGCTGGTCCCGGGCTGCCGCGAGCAAGTGCGGCCGTCGCCGAACCCACCGCTCACGATCCGGATACCCGGGGGCATTTCGGCGTGTACGGCGGCAGGTTTGTGCCCGAAGCGCTGATGGCCGTCATCGAAGAGGTCACCGCCGCCTACGAGAAGGCTCGTGGAGACCAGGCTTTCCTCGATGAGTTGGACCGCCTGCAGCGGCATTACACCGGGCGGCCGTCGCCGCTGTATGAGGCCGAGCGGCTGAGCGAGCACGCCGGCGGTGCACGGATCTTCTTGAAGCGAGAAGATCTCAACCACACCGGTTCCCACAAGATCAACAATGTGCTGGGTCAGGCGCTGCTGGCCCGCCGGATGGGCAAGACCAGGGTCATCGCCGAGACGGGCGCCGGGCAGCATGGCGTGGCGACCGCGACGGCGTGCGCGCTGATGGGGCTCGAGTGCGTGATCTACATGGGTGCGGTCGACACCGCCCGTCAGGCGCTCAACGTGGCCCGGATGAGGCTGCTCGGGGCGACGGTGGTGTCGGTGGAGTCCGGTTCCAAGACGCTAAAGGATGCGATCAACGACGCGTTCCGGGACTGGGTGACCAACGCTGACAGCACGTACTACTGCTTCGGCACGGCCGCCGGTCCGCACCCGTTCCCGATGATGGTGCGTGACTTCCAGCGGGTGATCGGCCTCGAGGCGCGGGCTCAGATGCTCGATCAGGCTGGTCGGCTGCCCGATGCTGTAGCCGCATGTGTCGGTGGTGGGTCGAACGCCATCGGCATCTTCCACGCGTTCATCGACGACCCACGGGTACGCCTGGTCGGCTATGAGGCCGCTGGCGACGGGGTCGAGACGGGACGGCACGCGGCGACGTTCACCGGGGGCACTCCCGGCGCATTCCAGGGCTCGTACTCGTACCTGTTGCAGGACGAGGACGGTCAGACCATCGAGTCTCATTCGATCTCTGCGGGTTTGGACTATCCCGGTGTCGGGCCTGAGCACGCCTTGCTCAAGGACGTCGGTCGTGCGCAATACGAACCCATCACCGATACCGAGGCAATGGACGCTTTTTCATTGTTGAGCAGGACCGAGGGCATCATCCCGGCGATCGAGTCCGCCCACGCCGTGGCGGGCGCGCTCAAGCTCGGGCAGGAGTTGGGGCCCGGGTCGGTGATCCTGGTGAACGTGTCGGGGCGCGGTGACAAGGATGTCGAGACGGCCGCTAAGTGGTTCGGTCTGCTGGAGGACGACCAGTGAGTCGGTTGGCGAGTTTGTTCGACTCGTGTCGTGACGAGGGTCGTTCTGCGTTGATCGGTTACCTGCCCACAGGGTTTCCGGATGTGCAGACGTCGATCTCGGCGATGACCGCCTTGGTGGAATCGGGCTGCGACGTCATCGAGGTTGGGATTGCGTACTCGGATCCCGGTATGGACGGTCCCACCATCGCCGCGGCCACCGAGGTGGCGTTGCAGGGCGGTGTGCGGGTTCGCGATGCATTGACCGCGGTGGAGGCGATCAGCAACGCCGGTGGCCGTGCTGTGGTGATGACGTACTGGAACCCGGTTTTGCGCAAGGGGGTCGACACGTTTGCCCGCGATCTTGCGTCGGCGGGCGGCCTTGGCATGATCACCCCGGATCTGATCCCGGACGAGGCCGACGAGTGGATGGTCGCGTCCGAGGCGCACGATCTGGACCGCATTTTTCTGGTGGCGCCGTCCTCGACCCCGGAGCGGCTCGCGTCAACCGTGCAGGCTTCTAGCGGTTTCGTCTACGCGGCGTCGACGATGGGTGTGACCGGGGCGCGTGATGCGGTCTCCAACATGGCCCCTGAGCTGGTCAGGCGGGTCAAAGAGGTTTCTGATATCCCGGTGGGCGTCGGCTTGGGGGTGCGTTCGCGGGAGCAGGCGGCCGAGATCGGCGCCTATGCCGACGGTGTGATCGTTGGTTCGGCGCTGGTGTCGGCGCTCAAGGTGGGCATTCCCGAGATGCGATCACTGACCGCGGAGCTTGCCCAGGGTGTGCGGCAGAGGGTATCTGCGTGACGACGACGGTCTTGGCCTACATTCCGAGTCCGGCGCAGGGTGTGTGGCAACTCGGACCGCTGCCGATCCGCGCGTATGCGATGTTCATCATCGCCGGCATCATCGTCGCTCTGCTGATCGGTGACAGGCGTTGGGCGGCTCGGGGTGGGGAGCCCGGCGTCATCTACGACATCGTCTTGTGGGCGGTGCCGTTCGGGTTGATCGGCGGCCGGCTGTACCACGTGATCACCGACTGGCAGAAGTATTTCGGGGAGGGCGGCGCGGGTTTCATCGGCGCGCTGCGCATCTGGGACGGCGGCCTCGGTATCTGGGGTGCGGTCGCGTTGGGAGGTGTGGGCGCCTGGATCGGGTGTCGTCGCCATGGGATTCCGCTGCCGGCTTTCGGTGATGCGATCGCGCCCGGAATCATTCTCGCCCAGGCGATCGGGCGGCTGGGCAACTACTTCAACCAGGAGCTCTACGGGCGTGCCACGACCGTGCCGTGGGGTCTGGAGATCTACGAGCGGCGCAACGCCAATGGCGCGTTGGACAACCTCAACGGGGTGTCGACAGGCCAGCTCGAGGCGGTTGTCCACCCGACGTTCCTGTACGAGTTGCTCTGGAATCTGGTGGTGTTCGCTGCGCTGATCTTCATCGATCGGCGCTGGCGGATCGGCCACGGCCGGCTTTTCGCGATGTATGTCGCGGGCTACTGCCTCGGTAGGTTCTGGATCGAGTTGTTGCGCAGCGACGAGGCCCAACTTCTGGCCGGTATTCGGATTAACTCGTTTACCGCAACGTTCGTGTTCATCGGTGCCGTCGTGTACGTCATGGTCGCGCCGAAGGGGCGGGAGGCGCCGGAGACCCTGGCCGGCAAGCAGGACGCCGACGTGACGGCTGGGGCAGGTGCGAAAGAGGTCGTCAAGGACGTCACGGTGGCTTCCGGCGCGGGTGTTGTCGCCGCGGTGAAGGCGGCGGAGTCGGACGCTGTGGTTGGGCCTGAGCCTGAACCTGACGCGCCTGACGCTGCCGGTCTTGGGGATGCCGCGCCCGAGGCCGATGTCGGTGAGCTCGAGGCGGGGCCGAGTGAACCCGAGTCTGACTCTGTCGTCGGGTCTGTCGACGGAGTTGCAGAGCCTGCCGAGGAGTCCGAGGTTGACCCGGATGCCGAACTAGCTGCGGAGCTCGCCCACGCTGCGGAGGTTATGGCCGCTGACGCCGCCAGGCGGGTGGTTGATCTCGGTGCGGTCTCACCGGCTGAGATGGGTGTCGAGGGTGTCGTGGAAGCGCCCGCCCAGGCCGATGAGGTGAACAAGCCCATTGGCGACGGACCATTGCGCCAGTACCCCCCGTTCGATTCGGCTGCCGATGCGGAACTGGCCGCCGAACTCGCACACGTCGCGGAGGTGATGGCGGCGGAGTACGCGGGTGGCAGAGATGAGCAGGATCGCGGGGAGGTTCCGGACGGGCAGGGCAGCGCCGTCGGCAGCGATGAGCCGGTGGAGCGTGGCGAGGCAGCTGTCGATGCGCTCGCCTCCACCGATGCCCAAGCCGAGAGCCCGGACACGCCCGCGCAGGCGTCCGCCACTGTGAGTTCTTCGCAGTCGGGTGGCGGGATCCGTAACTGGTTGCGGGGACGTCGGAACCGCTGAGACGACGTACCTTCTGAGCGTTCGCGGGTGCAGCGGAACCCATCTGATTCGGGGCAGGTTTGTCGGCCCCTTCGATAGAATCGCACACATGTTCGATTCCGATGGGGCGGCTGAGTGCATC
>CAZLTV010000100.1:0-13126 GCA_964562545.1 uncultured Mycobacterium sp.
GAGCGAATAAGACAACCCATGAGCGACGCTTGTGAGCGATCGGGGCACCGATGAACACCACCATCGACGTCGGGCTGGCTCGTTACTCCGACTGGGCGTTCACGTCCTCGCTGCTGGTGTTGCTCGCGGCGCTGCTGCTGTTGGCGGTCGAGCTGGCCTACACCCGCACGCGAAAGGCGGACTCGCGCGAACTCGTCGCCGCGGGTGGCGCGGCGGGCGCGGTCGCCGTCGACGACGCCACCCCTGGGGTTGTCGCTGACACCCCCAGGCGTCCTTTCGAGGAGCGGATAGGCACCTCCGGTGTGGCCTTGGCCTACGTCGGGATCGCACTGCTGCTGGCCTGCATCGTGCTGCGCGGGGTGGCGACCTCACGGGTGCCGTGGGGCAACATGTACGAGTTCATCAACCTCACCTGCTTCTGCGGCCTGGTTGCCGCCGCGGTGGTCTTGCGCCGTCCGCAGCACCGCTCGCTGTGGGTGTTCGTGCTGGTTCCGGTGCTGATCTTGCTGACGGTGTCCGGGCGTTGGCTTTACGCGCAGGCCGCCCCGGTGATGCCCGCCTTGCAGTCCTACTGGCTGCCGATCCACGTGTCGGTGGTCAGCCTCGGCTCAGGTGTGTTTCTGGTGGCTGGGGTGGCCAGTATCTTGTTCCTGCTCAAGATGTCGCGGCTGGGCGAGCCTGGTCGCACCGACATCGCCAGCCGTGTCGTGGCGAAGCTTCCCGATGCCCAGACCCTCGACAGGATCGCCTACCGCACGACCATCTTCGCCTTCCCGATGTTCGGATTCGCGATTATCTTCGGGGCGATCTGGGCCGAAGAGGCGTGGGGGCGCTACTGGGGTTGGGACCCCAAGGAGACGGTGTCGTTCATCGCGTGGATCATCTATGCCGCCTACCTACATGCGCGTTCGACGGCACGCTGGAGGGACCGAAAGGCAGCCTGGATCAACGTCGCCGGCTTCGTCGCGATGGTGTTCAACCTGTTCTTCATCAACCTGGTGACGGTCGGGCTGCACTCCTACGCAGGGGTCGGCTGAGCCGGCGAGTCGAGGAGACCGGGCATTGTTTGAGCTGTCAGGGTCTGATTTGCCAGGGTCCGAGCCGTCGGGCGGGTTTCGGGCGCAGCAGCGCTTCAGCGACCCGATGGCGCCGGTCCCCCCGGAGTGGTCGGCGCCCACCCCGCCCCGAGGGCTGCCGATAGCCACTTTGTCTTCGTCCCCGCCCGTGTCCCCGCCCGTGTCCCCGCCTGTGTCGCCGGCCCCGTCTCTGCAGTTCGCGCCCGCCGATCCGTCAGGCGCCGACGCACCTGCGGCTGCGTTTGTGGATCTGTCGACCGTTGCATTGATCGGTAAGGACAGCCGTCTCGGTCCGTCGGCGGGCTGGCGCAAGTGGCTCTATCGAGCATCGGGCGGGCTGGTTAACCCGGGTGAGAACCCGGATGTGTTGCGGCGCGACGCCATGGTCGCGCAGGTGCACGCGCCGCTGCGGAGCTGCTATCGGATTGCGGTGCTGTCGCAGAAGGACGGGGTCGGCAAGACGACAATCGCCGCGTCGCTGGGAGCGACGTTCGCCAGCACCCGCGGCGACCGCGTAGTCGCGGTGGACGCCAGCCCCGGCCGCACAACGCTGAGCCAGAAAGTGCCGCGTCAAACGCCGGCCACGGTGCGCCACCTGCTGCGTGACGCCCAAGGCATCGGCACTTACAGCGACGTCCGGCGATACACGTCGATGGGGCCGAGCCAGTTGGAAGTGCTGGCCTTCGAGAGCTTCGAAAGCTCAGAAGGCGACCCTGCCGTGTCGGACGCGTTCGGTGCCAACGACTATCACCACACGCTGGAGGTGCTCGAACGCTTCTACAGCCTGGTGATCACCGACTGCGGCACCAGGATGCCGCAGTCGGTGATGTCGGCCGTGATCGAGCGGGCGGACGTGCTTGTGGTGATCAGTTCGAATTCGGTGGATGGGGCGCGCAGCGCCTCGGCGACGCTGGACTGGCTTGACGCCCATGGCCATGAGGCTGTGGTCCGCGACACGGTCGTCGTCGTCAACGGGGCGCGTGCCGGAACGGACAAGCGCACCAAGATCGATCTCGAGAAAGCCGCCGAGCACTTCGCCCGACGCAGCAGGGCCGTATGCCAGGTGCCGTTCGACCCACACCTCGAGCAGGGGGCCGAGATCGACCTGCGGCGGTTGCGCCGCCAGACGCGCGAAGCGCTGCTTGAACTCGCCGCGACGGTGGCACAGGGCTTTCCGGGGACTCGGCCGCCCGGCGAGGCGACCCGTTAGCAGCCAGCGCCCCGGCTGCTTGAGAGCCCGTCGGGTCCGGTCGCCGTCACCGTCCGGTCAAGACCTGGGTTGGTCGTCTCGCGGGTTGATCCGCCGCAGAAAGTCAGGATCGTCGTCTGGCCCGATCACCCGGGTGCGTGGCCGGTCGGCCGCCATCCGGGTCACCCGCCAGCCGACGTAGACCAATGCGGCTAGCACGAGAATTAGGAGTAAGTACGCCACGAAAAACCTCCTTCTTGTCAATATACGCGCCCTCGGTAGGCTCTGACCGTGTCTGATAGCCAGCCCGGATCGCGCCTGATCATCGACGTTTTCGCCTACGCCGCTGCGCGCCTGGCGCTGGTGGCGGTGGTGACCGCGGTGATACTGGGGGTCGGGCGCCTGGCCGGCGTGCAGGATTTCCCGGTGGTTGTGGCTCTGCTGTTCGCCATCGTCGTCGCGCTGCCGCTGGGCATGTGGGTGTTCGCCCCGCTGCGTCGCCGGGCAACGGCCAGCATTGCCGCAGCCGACGCACGCCGACGCCGCGACCGTCGCCAATTGCAGGCTCGGCTTCGTGGTGAAGACGGTGGTGAGGGGAGCGGGGACGCCGGCGTGGGCGATACCCCATCCTCTTCAACCTGATCCTGCTTCAACCCGATCCCTCTTCAACGTGATCCTGCTTCAGGCCTGGTCTTGTGGAGGTCTGGTTTCGGCGGTGAAGCTGGCGGCAGGGGCTGTTGGGCCGGCGGACGCCGACCCAACGGTGCTTTCGAAACGGCCCTTGAGGAACGCCTTGAGAACGGACCTCGAGAAAATTCGTGCGGCTTCCTAGGACAGGGTGAGTGCGGCCGCCACCGAAACCGCCCAAACCAGCATCGTCAACCCGGTATCGCGCAGCACGGGGATCAGCTCCATGCCGCCCACCCCGCTGCGCACTGCAGCGGCGGCGCGCAGCGCCAGTGGCAGCGCCACCAACCCCGCCGCGCACCACGGGGTCGCCAGCATCAACACCAGCGTCAGCGTGAACGTGATCACCAACAGCGCCTGATACAACAATCGGGTCCGTGCATCACCGAGCCGGACGGCCAGCGTGATCTTTCCCGACGCCGAGTCGGTGGGGATATCGCGCAGATTGTTGGTCACCAGCACACCCGAAGACAGACACCCCGTTGCGATTGCCGCAGCGACACCCACCCAGTCGACCCGCAACGCCTGGGTGTACTGCGTGCCCAGCACCGCGACCAGACCGAAGAACACGAACACCGCGACCTCGCCGAAGCCCAGGTAGCCGTAGGGTCGCGAACCTCCGGTGTAAAGCCAGGCCCCGGCGATGCACACCGCCCCGACCGCAATCAACCACGGCGCCGAGACCCATGCCAGCACCAGACCCGCCGCCGAGCCGATGCCCAGCGACGCCACGGCAGCCATCAGCACCGTCCGCGGGGCCGCCAGCCGGGAGCCCACCAGCCGTACCGGGCCGGAGCGCACGTCGTCGGTGCCGCGGATACCGTCGGAGTAGTCGTTGGCGAAATTGACCCCGATGGTCATGCCCAACGCCACCAGCAGGGCCAGCAGCGCCTTCCACCACGATGCAGAGTCCAGCCAGGCCGCGGCCCCGGTTCCGACGATCACCGGCGCTACGGCATTGGGCAGCGTCCGGGGACGCGCTCCTTCGACCCATTGGGCAAAGCTGGCCACGAGCGACAGTCTGTCATGGCGCCCGGACACTGCCGGAACTTGCCGGGCGGCGGGTAGCGGCCCGGCGGTTCGGTCCCGACGGGCCCCGGTTCTACGCCTGATGAACCACAATGGTCGGATGCTGGGAGTCATCGGTGGTAGCGGTTTCTACACATTTTTCGGTTCCGATGCCCGTGCGGTCAGTGTCGATACGCCCTACGGGCCCCCCAGCGCGCCGATTACCGTCGGTGCGGTCGGCGACCACGAAGTGGCGTTTCTGCCCAGACACGGCACCAACCACGAGTTCTCCCCACACACCGTGCCGTACCGCGCCAACATGTGGGCCCTGCGGGCGCTGGGAGTGCGGCGCATCTTCGGGCCTTGTGCGGTCGGCAGTCTGGACCCGACGTTGGGGCCAGGCGCGATGGTGGTGCCCGATCAGCTCATCGACCGGACCTCGGGACGGGCGGACACGTACTTCGACTCCGGAGGCATCCACGTCGGGTTCGCCGACCCCTACTGCCCGACGTTGCGCGACGCCGCAACCACGTTGCCCGGTGTCGTCGACGGCGGCACCATGGTGGTGATCCAGGGGCCGCGGTTTTCCACCCGTGCGGAAAGTCGCTGGTTCGCCGACCAGGGGTTCCGGCTGGTCAACATGACTGGCTATCCGGAAGCTGTACTGGCTCGAGAACTTGAGATGTGCTATGCAGCAATCGCTTTGATCACCGATCTGGACGCTGGTATCGAGGCTGGCGCCGGGGTGCGTGCAGTGGACGTATTCGCCGAGTTCGAACGCAACATTGGCCCTTTCAAGCAGCTCGTGCGCGAAGCCATCGAAAACACCGCGCCGGGACGCGACTGCACACACTGCCTGGCCCACGAAGGGGTCGAGCTGCCCTTCGATCTGCCATGAGAGTGTTACTGACCGGCGCGGCCGGATTCATCGGTACACGCATCGGAGCCCGGCTGTCCGAGGCCGGGCACGATGTCGTCGGAATCGACGTGATGCTGCCTGCCGCGCACGGCGACGCGGCCGAGCCCCCGGCCGGCGTACGTGTAGTGGACATCCGCGACGGCGACGCCGTCGCGGAACTGCTCGAGGGCGTGGACGTGGTGTGCCACCAGGCTGCGGTCGTCGGTGCGGGTGTCAACGCGGCCGACGCGCCCTCCTACGCGTCGCACAACGACTACGCCACCGCGGTACTGCTGTCCCAGATGTTCGCCAGGGGCTGTCAACGGCTGGTGCTGGCCTCGTCGATGGTTGTCTACGGGCAAGGTCGCTTCGTGTGCCCGCAACACGGTGCCGTGGAGCCTGTTGCGCGCCGCCGCTCCGACCTCGACGCCGGGGTGTTCGAGCATCGCTGCCCGGTGGGAGGTGAACAGGTCGATTGGGCGCTGGTCGACGAGGACGCTCCGCTTCGCCCGCGCAGCCTGTACGCGGCCAGCAAGGTCGCCCAGGAGCACTACACACTGGCGTGGGCGGAAGCCGGTGCCGGTTCGGTGATCGCGTTGCGCTACCACAACGTTTACGGACCGGGGATGCCGCGCGACACCCCGTACTCCGGGGTCGCCGCGATCTTTCGGTCTTCCCTGGAAAAAGGCGACGCGCCAAAGGTTTTTGAGGATGGTGGGCAGATGCGCGACTTCGTACATGTCGATGACGTCGCCGCGGCGAACGTCGCGGCGGTCGAAGCTGTCGGGGCAGACGGTGTCGACGGTTTCCAGGCCTTCAACGTGTGTTCGGGCCGGCCGGTGTCGATCCGTGACGTTGCCAGCGTGCTGTGCGACGCGCGCGGAGGTGTGACGCCCGAGGTGACTGGTCAATACCGCAGCGGCGACGTCCGTCATATCGTCGCTGACCCCGCGAGAGCCGCTGAGCGGCTGGGCTTTCGGGCCGCTATCGCGCCGGGCGACGGATTGCGTGAGTTTGCCACCGCGCCCTTGCGTGGCTAGCCCGGGTGGATAACAAGCTGCTTCGGCCCACCCTTCGAGAGTTTTCGGGGACCCGAATACTTTCCATTGAATTCCCAAAACATCTGGTGCAGAGCGAAATTGGCCACACCTGAGTTGCCAAATTCGGGATCCGGTGCAATAGTCGAAGGCAGCGAAGGGGAGTAGCCCCCAATCGGGTGATCGACATACTGGCCACATGCGCACGGCGTGGCCCGGTCATTCGGACCGGCCTTTGGTTGCCGGTGGGCGAGACCTTCGACCGTACTAGCCATTTCGGCTGCCGGTCGGAGGATTTCCCAGTTCTCCGTGTGGCAGCCTCCGATCGAGGAGAACGCTGATGCTAGCCGCATTGCTACTCAGTTTCGGCGTCATTTTTCTGGCCGAGCTCGGCGACAAGACACAGCTGGTCGCCATGATGTTCGCGCTGCGCTACCGGTGGTGGGTGGTGCTCATCGCCATCACCGTCGCGACCACCGCGGTGCACGTGCTGTCCGTCGCCATCGGCCACTACCTCGGTGCGGCGCTGCCGACCGGCCTGCTCGGCATCCTGGCTGGGCTGGCGTTCGTCTTCTTCGGTCTGTGGACACTTCGCGGGGACAGCCTCAGCGACGAGGAGGCCTCCCGCGCTCAACGGGCCACCGCACCGGCATTCTTCGTGGTGACCTCGGCATTCGTGCTCGCAGAACTGGGTGACAAGACGATGCTGGCCACCGTGACCCTGGCCGCCGACCGGGACTGGCTGGGTGTCTGGATCGGCTCCACGCTCGGCATGGTGGCCGCAGACGGACTCGCCATCCTGGTGGGCGCTGTCGCGGGCAAGCACCTACCCGAGAAGTTCATCCAGCTCACCGCTGCAGCGCTGTTCCTGCTCTTCGGGTTCTACATGCTGCTCGACAACCTGATCCCGGGCGCGAACGTCCTGGTGGTCGCCGGACTGGCGCTCATGCTCGTCGTTGCGTGCGCCGCGGCACTTCGAGCCGTGCCACCCCGGTGGCGTCCTGCGGTGATGCGCCCCGATGACGAGCCGTCGCACCAGCCGGAGACAACCGGTTCCACACCGGGCGAGGGGGCCGAGCTCGGCGACGCGGACGGTGCCCGGCGCCGCGACTGACCGCCGCCCCCCCGAGGCTGCAGGCGAGTTCGTCGTGCACCACCGGAGCGTCGTCGCTGGTGTAGACGACCCTCAACCCGGCGGAGATGCTGCGCAGCCCGATTCAGTTGTCTTCTGCCAGAGGCAGTCTCACCTCGAAGCGGGCGCCGGTGGGCAGGTTGTGCGCCGACAGTGTTCCGCGGTGGGCCTGCACCAGGCCCGCCGCGATTGCCAGGCCAAGCCCGGAGCCGCTCGGCAACGACGAATCCGCGCGTGGCACCCGGCTGTTGGAACCGCGATAGGCAACGTCGAACACCCTTGGCAGGTCGGCCTCGTCGATGCCCACACCGGTGTCGTCGACGCGGGCCCAGGCACTGTTCTCATCGGCGCCTAGCGCAAGTTCGACGCTGCCGCCCTCCGGCGTGTGCGCGATGGCGTTGGCCACAAGGTTCGAAAGCACCCGCACCAGCGCACGGTCACTGCCCACCACGCGCACCGGTTCGCCGGGCAGGTTGGCCCGAAGCACCACCCCTGCGCGTTCGGCGGCGATCCGGTGGGCGGCCAGCACGTCGTCGACGACCTCGTCCAGGGCCACCCTGTCGAACGACGGGGTCAGCGCACCGGCATTGATCTTCGACATCTCGAACAGGTCATCGACCATTTCCGAGAGCCGCACCGACTCGTGTTCGATGTGCTTTGCGTGCACCTTGACCTCATCGTCGGGCACCACCCCATCGGCGATCGCTTCCGACACCGCTCGGATGCCGGCCAGCGGGGTGCGCAGGTCGTGGCTGACGAATGCGACCAGACGGCGACGAGAATGTTCGGCGGCGCGTTCGGAATCGCGGATCTCGGCCTCCCACACCGTGCGCCTGGCCTGGAATCGGCCCAGCATCACCGCGGCGGGGATCGTGACGATGGCGACGATGACCAGCACGACGGCGATGCTCTCGAAGGTCGAGGTGATCATGAAGCCGCTCGCCCCGAGCACCCCGGTGAACGTGGCGATCACCGGGATCAACGCCAGCGTCACCATGCTCACCGCCAGCGACCACGACCGGGCCAGCCGGATGATCAACGCACCGACGATCACCACCGGCACCGAACATGCCAGTGCCCAGCCCACGATCTCCCAGAAATCAGCGGACAGCATTCTCACCGCCCGGCGGTCCACATATAGCCGCGACCCCACACCGTCTGCACCTGGTGGTTTTCGCCTAGCTTCGAGCGCAGCCGTTTGACATGCACCGTCACCGTGGAAAGGTCCCCGAAGTCCCACCGCCACACCTGTTTGAGCAGCTCTTCACGAGTGAAGACGATGTCGGGATGGGTCAGCAAGAACACCAGCAGGTCGAACTCGCGGTTGGTGAGGCTGATCCGTTTACCCCGGACCGTCACGGCGCGCGACGCCGTCGACACAACGAGATCACCGGAGCTGATGTCGTGGGACAGGACGCCGGTGCCTGCGGGGGCGCGGCGCAACACCGAGCGGACCCGCAACGCCAGTTCGCGGGGGCTGAACGGCTTGGTCAGGTAATCATCGGCGCCGGCTTCGAGGCCGGCGATCCGGTCGTCCTCCTCACCGAGGGCGGTCAGCAAGATCACCGGCATGCTGTAGTCGTCACCTTCGCGCAGCCTGCCGCACAGCGAAAGCCCGTCGGGCCCCGGCATCATCACGTCCAGAATGGCGACGTCGATGCGCTGCGAACGCAGCAGGCGCAGCGCCTCGTTTCCGTCGTGAGCGGTCGACACGTCGAGACCGTCGCGCTCCAGATAACGGCGCACGACATCGCGCACGACGCCGTCGTCGTCGGCGATCAACACTCGGGTCATCACACAGAGGTTAGCGCCAGACCCGCCTCACCAGCGTCGATGTTACGGATTTGTCAGCGTTGGCCCTCGCGCAACCCGCGCGGCTGCAATAAGTTGATGGGCTATGCCAGCCAGTCCGGTAACGGTGGTGCTGCCCTGTCTGAACGAGTCCGCCTCGTTGCCCGGGCTGTTGGCGTTGCTGCCCAGTGGGTACAGGGCACTCGTGGTCGACAACAACAGCACCGATAGGACCGCCGACGTGGCCCGCTCACACGGCGCAGACGTCGTGGCCGAGACCAGACCCGGGTACGGCGCGGCCGTGCACGCGGGTGTGGAAGCGGCACAGACGCCGATCGTGGCGGTCCTCGACGCCGACGGCTCCCTCGACCCGCGTGAACTGCCCGCGCTGGTCGACGACGTCGAAGCCGGCGCCGATATGGCGATCGGGCGGCGACGTGCGGCACCGGGCCTCAAATGGCCATGGCATGCCCGGGTCGGCACCGCGGCGGTGTGCTGGCGATTACGGACCAGGCACGGTCTTCCCGTGCACGACATCGCACCGATGCGGGTGGCTCGCCGAGACGCACTGTTGGCCCTCGGCGTCACCGACCGCAGATCCGGATATCCGTTGGAGTTGCTGGTGCGGGCCGCGCAGGCAGGCTGGAAGGTCACCGAACACGACGTCGTGTACGGGCCTCGCACCGGCGGGACCTCGAAGGTCAGCGGATCGGTTCGGGGCAGCGCGATCGCTGCGCTGGACTTCTGGCGGGTGATCTCATGATTCCGGTGAGCGTGTTGGTGGTCGCCAAGGCGCCGGTTGCGGGGCTGGCCAAGACTCGGCTGGCGGCCTCGGTCGGCGGCCGCGTTGCTGCGGACATCGCGGCCGCCGCCCTGCTTGACACGCTCGACGCGGTCGAGCAGGCCCCGGTCGCGGCGCGGGTCGTCGCGCTGGCCGGCAACCTCGGTGACGCCGAGCGGGCGGATGAACTTCGTTCGCGTCTAGCGTCTTTCACGGTGATCGAGCAACGCGGCGCGGACTTCGGGGCCCGGCTGGCCAACGCGCACACCGACACCGCCACACACACCGGCGGACTGCCGGTACTGCAGATCGGAATGGACACACCGCAGGTCAGCGGGGAGCTGATCGCCCAATGCGCACAGAAGCTGACGGGCGGCCAAGCCCTGCTGGGTATGGCTCAAGACGGCGGCTGGTGGGTGTTGGGTGTCACCGACGCCGAGACCGCGGGGTGTCTGCGGGAGGTGCCGATGTCGACCCCTGAAACCGGGGCTGTAACGCTTTCGGCCTTGCAGCACACAGGGGTCGATGTGGAACTCGTCTGTGAGCTCGCCGATGTGGACACCGTCGACGACGTCGCCGTTGTGCGCGGACAATGCCGGCCCCTGTCGAGGTTCTTCCGGGCGACGGCACCGGTGGGGGCCTGATGTTCGGGCAGCTATACGATCGCGCGCTAGGCGGGGAACGCTGTTGGGTGCGCCACGCCGACGGCAGGTTAGGCAGGCTGCCGGTGGGTAGCTGGCTGGGCGGACGTGGCGCCGACACGATCTTCGACACCGCGGTGGTCGGCATGTGTCAGGGCCCCACGATCGACCTGGGCTGCGGTCCCGGCCGGTTGGTGGCCCATCTGATCGAGCGGGGTGTCCCGGCACTCGGAGTGGACGTGTCGGCGACCGCGATCGAACTCGCACGCCGAAGCGGTGCTCCGGCACTGCGACGCGACGTATTCGATCCCCTGCCCGGGACGGGGCGCTGGCATACCGTGTTGCTTGCCGACGGAAACGTCGGCCTCGGCGGCGATCCCGATCGGATTCTGCGCCGCGCGGCCGAACTGCTGCGCAGCGGCGGCAGCTGTGTCGCCGAATTCGACTCGGCGGCGACCGGTATCAACGTGAGTTGGGTTCGGCTGGAATCGAAGAGCGCGATCGGTCCATGGTTCCGGTGGGCATCGGTCGGTATCGATTGCGTGCCTACGCTGGCCGCCCGGGTGGGGTTGGCCGTGGCCGGGATCCACCCGATCGGTCAGCGGGTCGTCGCTAGCCTGGTCAGTCAGTGATGGTGCGCTCGCCACGGGGGACCGCGGTGACCGCCCGCGTCGGCGTGGCGCTGGGCGTCGTGATTGCCGTGTGCTTCACCACCGGGCTGATCTCACACCTGATCCAGCACCCGCCATCGTGGTTTTGGTGGCCAACCAGCCCGGTTTGGCTGTACCGCTTCACCCAGGGGCTGCACGTCGTCTCCGGAATCGCCGCGATCCCGCTGGTGCTGGTCAAGCTGTGGTCGGTGTGGCCGAAGCTGTTCGAGCGCCCGGTGATCGGCGGTCCGGTGCGGATGCTGGAGCGGCTGTCGATCCTGGTGCTGGTAGCTGCGATCCTGTTCGAGCTCAGCACCGGGCTGCTCAACATCGCGCAGTGGTACGCGTTTAAATTCTTCTTCACCACAGCCCATTACGCGATGGCCTATGTCGCGATCGGGGCCGTCGTCGTGCATATCGGCGTCAAGCTGCCGGTAGTGCGCACCGCACTGGGGGAGCCGTTGGACGGCGGCAAGCGCGGTGAACTGCCGATACCGTCGCGCCGGGCGGTGCTGCGGGGCACCTGGCTTGCGGTGGGTCTGGCTACTCTGGTCACCGCCGGCCAGACCATCCCGTGGCTGCGTCAGGTATCGGTGCTCGCACCGCGCACCGGGCAAGGGCCACAAGGTGTTCCGATCAATCGCAGCGCGGTCGCGGCCGGCGTACTGCGCAGTGCCCAGTCACCGGACTATCGGCTGACCGTCACCAACGGTGACCGATCACAGACCTTCAGCCGCGCCGATCTGGAGGCCATGCAACAGGCCACCCGCCGGCTGCCGATCGCTTGTGTCGAGGGCTGGAGCGCAAATGCCGACTGGACCGGGGTGGTATTGGCCGATCTGCTGGCCACCGTCGGCGCGCCCCCGGAATCCGACGTGCGGATGATCTCACTGGAACCTCCCGGCCCCTACTCACGCACAGTGCTACCGGCCCGCCATGCGCGCGACGATCACACGCTGATCGCATTGCAGCTCAACGGTGAGACGCTCAACCTCGACCACGGCTACCCGTGTCGGCTGATCGCCCCGACCAGACCCGGTGTGCTGCAGACGAAGTGGCTGACCCGTATCGAGGTGGTGCGATGACGTCCGTCCGGGTGTTGTGTATGGCCTTGGGGTTGACCTCGATCGGCTACGGAGCGCTGCTGTTGTGGGACAACCCGCCGGTTATCGTGCTGCGGATCGCGGTGTGGGCAGCTGTCGGGGTTGTCGTCCACGACTTCGTGTTCGCCCCCCTGGCGGCCGCGGTGGGTCTGGCCGGGCGGCGATGGATACCGGCTCGGTGGCTTCCCCCGATCGCGGTCGCGGCGCTGTGCAGCCTGGTGCTGGTGCTGTTGGCGATCCCGGTGTACAACAAGCCGGGGATGCGGCCAGACAATATGACCGTCCTGAACCGCGACTACCACCTGGGCCTGTGGGTATCGCTGGCAATCGTGTGGGCCTGTGTGCCGCTATACCACCTGTTGCGGCTGCTACCAGTTCGTCAGGATGAGATGGTTGAGAGCCAGCGCACCGATCACATTGAGCGCCAACCACCATCGAAGTGACGGCCGGGGCAGCAGCGCCGTCGCGGCAACCAGCCAAACGGTAAACGGCAGCCAGATACGTTCGGTTTCAGCTTTACTCAGCCGCGAAAGGTCGGCGAACAGGATCGCCAACAATGCGCCGACTACCACCAGATGCAGCCCGGACCGGCGCTTGATCGCCGCGAGATCGAATACGCGGGCAAGTCCGGCGACGCTGCCGAGACCTATTGCGCACACCGTCGCCGCGAGATTGGCCCAGCCCCAGTACTGGAACGGCCTGTCGTTGGCGATTCCCTGCCAATAGCGTTCCTGCACCAGAAGGTAGCCGTCGAACCACCAGAACCCGGCGACGGCGAACGCGCCGGCAACCGCTGCCGCGGCGAGTACGGCCGGCACCAGCGCCGACACCGCGGGCCGCCAGCCTGCGGCACTGATCAGCACCGCCACCGCGGGCAGCGCCATCAAGCCCAGACCGTAGTTCACGAAGATGCCCCAGCCCAGCAACAGCCCCGAGCCGAGGGCGGCCAGCAACGGCAGCCGAGCGGTGCGGGTCACGGCCAACGCCAGCAGAGTGATGCCCCAGGCGGCCACCCCGGCGAAGTACCCGTCGGCCGACACGGCGATCCAGATCGCCGTCGGAGCCACCGCCACGAACGGGGCCGCGGTGCGCGCAGCATCCTCGTCGGCCAGCGCGCGCACCGCCACGACGAC
>CAZLTV010000101.1:0-12974 GCA_964562545.1 uncultured Mycobacterium sp.
TCGCCACCGAGGTGGCAGGCTCCGATGCACTTCCTGAGCCCACGTTCGTCCCAGTTCTGGGCCGCATCGCCGCCGGAGGCCCGATCCTGGCTGAAGAAGCCGTCGAAGATGTATTCCCCCTGCCGCGTGAGCTTGTGGGCGAGGGTTCGCTATTCCTGCTCAAGGTCGTCGGCGAGTCGATGGTCGACGCGGCCATCTGTGACGGCGACTGGGTCGTGGTCCGGCAGCAGAACGTCGCCGACAACGGCGACATCGTCGCAGCGATGATCGACGGCGAAGCCACCGTCAAGACCTTCAAGCAAAACCGCGGCCAGGTGTGGCTGATGCCGCACAACCCCGCCTTCGAGCCGATCCCGGGCAACGACGCCGCGATCCTGGGCAAGGTTGTGACCGTCATCCGCAAGATCTGATGCGGATGAACTCAACCTAGTCATATCTCGCCTGGGTCATGTCTGGCCGGATCTCCCCTGGCAGGCGTGGCCTCAGGACTAGTCGGCCCGTACGAAACCCATCGTGCGAGCCATTTCCTCGCTGGCCAGGTAGATTTCGGCGTGGATGTCGTCGTAGTCAGGGCTATCGGGCGCCCAGTACAGACCCGATTGAGTGTTGGCCTTGACCGGATAACCACCAGGCACCTGCCAGGGGTCGTCGAACGGCATATGCAGCGCCGTGCCTCCCGGAGTTGGCACGTCGACATCGATACGCGCGTGCCTGCCCGTGTCAATCAGCGGATCACGTTCGACCCCGGCCGCGGGTGATTCCACATCGGCAGGAGGCTCCCGATCTTCGGGAGGCTCGAGGTCAGCCGGCGTTTCGAACTCCTCGGGCGCTTCCAGATCAGCACCGTATTCGTCGTCGAATTCCGGCCCGATTAAAGCGTCCGACGCCGCCGGCGGCGCACCCTCAGGCGGCTCCTGCTCGACCTCCGGAAGCACCTGAATGCGGGTCGGCGCCGTATCCACGGCGTCGGGATCTTCCTGCTCGAGATCTACGACATTGTTCGGGCTGTCGTCCAAATCCTCGTCACGTCCAGTACCCGCAGGTGCCGAGGTACTCCAGAAGCTCAGCGGAGTCGACGCATCGCCCGCCGGCATGTCGGCCGGACTCAGACCGTCGCGGGCATAGCGACCACCGAACAACGGCTCTTCGCCGCCATATTCGTCGGCACGCTGCTCTGCGGCCAGCGCGGACACGTACTCGTCGTCGTCCACCTCGGCGAACGGGTCCTCCCCACTGCGGCCACGATTGCGGTTGCGCACCACGGCAAAACCGACAATCGCCGCCAACAGCAGAATCGGGACAAGTGCCAGTACCCACCACCAGCTCCATCGCATTCCGGCGCCTTCGCCGCCGGAATCTGAAGCCTCGGCAGAACCCGCGGCGGAGTTGTCCTGTCCGGGCATCTCGAGCCCAGCGAGCTGAGACGCCAGCCCCGCCGGTTCGGTGCTGAACTGCCCTGTCGCGGAGTTCCAGGAAATCGACCCGCCACCGAAGCGCTGGGTGATGACATCACCGTCTTGGGTCTGATCGGCCACCGGGGCACCGAGGTCACCGGTCGCTCCGCCGAGTTCCTGCCATGCCGCATTCATCGGGCCGCGCACGATCACCGCGCCGTAATCAGGGGTCCAGAAGATGACCGGATTGTCCTCCGCAGCGAACTGGCTCATCCGGCTCGCCGGCCCCAGCCCACCGTCGGTCTCGCTGATGACCGGGAAACCCAAATCGCCTTCAGGGCCGCCGACGCTCTCGTACTTGGCCAGTACCTGGCCGGTCACGACGGCGGCGCCAGTTTCCGGGCTGTAGAAGATCTTGCCGTTGGCGAAGTCCTGACCGAGCCCGTTGTCACCGATCTCATATGGCTCGCCCTGGGCGGCCCCCAGCGGCCCCATCGGTCCGCCGGCAGCGCGCAGCGCGGCGTTGATCGCCGTCACCGGATCGTCGGGGACCGATAGATCGGTCAGTTGGTCGGCTAGCTCGGGTGGGGCCGTCGTGAACGTCTTCGTCTGCGAATCGAAGGACAGCTCGCCATTGGCAAACTGCTGGGTGACCACGGACCCGTCGTAGGTTTCGTCGTCGACCGGCACCCCGAGCACACCGGTTGAGCCGCCCAGCTGGTCCCAGGCTGCGTTGATCGCTCCGCGCACCACCTGTGCACCGTGTTCTGGGGTCCAGAAGATCACCGGGCTATCGGGCGCGCTGAAAGTGCTGTTGCGGCTACCCGGCGCCAGGCCGGGTCCCTCATCGATCGTCGGAAAGCCGAGGTCGCCGTCGGCTGCCCCACCAAGAGATTCGTACTTATCCAGGATCGCGCCCTGCATGTAATGCGCGCCTGTCTCCGGGGTGAAGAAGATCCTGCCCGAAGCGAAGTTCTGGGCGAAGCCGCCACCGGCCGGGTAGACATCGCTGGATATCGGGCCCAGCGGTCCGGTATCACCGCCGCTGGCCTGCCAAGCAGCGGTGATGGCGTCGTTAGCTTCAACCTCTGGCTGCGCCGCCGCGACCGGGGCGAATAGGAGCGCAGCGGCGACCCCCAAGACCCCGATCGCTGCGCGACCGACCACTCGTAGGCGCAGCAGCGGCTGCCGGCTCATTCGTCCTCCCCGGTCGGCGAAATGTCTGCATCGGCCCTTTCCCAGGGACCTCAGAGATTTCGAGAAAGTTACCGCGTCCGTTAACTGTGCGTCAGCGGGCCCCATTTACCAAGCCACCTCGCCGAACAATCCCGAGAATATGCGGCAATCCGCGGCACGCAGCGCGCGAAGCCGCGCAAATCAGACGCCCAGGCTGCGGCCGATGATCTCCTTCATGATCTCAGTCGTGCCGCCGTAGATAGTCTGCACTCGGGCATCGAGGTAGGCGCGCGCGACGTTGTACTCGCGCATATAACCGTATCCGCCATGCAACTGCAGGCACCTGTCGATGAGATGGACCTGTTTTTCGGTCGCGTACCACTTGGCCATCGCCGCCTGCTCGGCGCTGAGTTGGCCCTGCAGGTGCAGCTTGATGAACTCGTCGACCATTATCCGCACGACGGTCGCCTCGGTGGAAAGCTCGGCCAGCAGGAAACGGCTGTTCTGCAAGCTGCCGATCGGTCTGCCGAAGGCCTTGCGCTCCTTGGCGTACTGCAACGTCTCGGCCAGCACGGACTCCATCGCGGCGGCGGCCATGATCGCGATCCCGATGCGCTCCTGCGGTAGGTTCTGCATCAAGTAGATGAAACCCTGCCCTTCCTCGCCGAGCAGATTGGCAACCGGAACGCGGACATCGGTGAAGGACAACTCGGCCGTGTCCTGGGCGTCCAGACCGATCTTGTCGAGCTTGCGCCCCCGCTCAAATCCGTCCATACCGCGCTCGACGACCAGTAGCGAAAACCCGAGTGCGCCTTTGTCGGGATCGGTCTGGGCAACGACGATAACCAAATCGGAGTGAATTCCGTTGGTGATGAACGTTTTCGAGCCGTTGAGCACATAGTGGTCACCGTCCTTGACCGCGCGGGTTTTAATTCCCTGCAGGTCGCTTCCGGTACCGGGCTCGGTCATCGCGATGGCGCTGATGAGTTCGCCCGTGCAGAACTTCGGTAGCCAGCGCTGCTTCTGCTCGTCGTTGGCCAGCCGGAGTAGGTAGGGCGCAGTGATGTCGTTATGCAGACCGAAACCCAGCCCGGAGTAGCGTCCAGCGGTGATCTCCTCGGTGATGACCGTGTTGTAGCGGAAATCCGAGTTGCCCCCGCCGCCGTACGCCTCGGGTACGGCCATGCCTAGAAAGCCTTGCTTGCCGGCCTCCAGCCAAACTCCGCGGTCGACCAGCCTATCGGTTTCCCATCGCTGGTGATACGGAGCGACGTGGCGGTCGAGGAACGCCCGGAACGATTCACGAAACAGCTCGTGCTCAGGCTCGAACAGGGTGCGCTGGTAAGCGATAACGGGGGCCTGAGAGCCCATAACGGATTCTCCATCCTCGGGACTGTTATCGAAAACGGTACCCCATCAACCGGATGGTTGGTCGAGCCGGTCGGTTAGCCGACCGTAGACTTCGGCGCGTGCCTGACGTCTCGAGCAGCCTGACCCACTGGGGCGCTTTCACAGCCACGGTCTCCAACGGCGATCTCAGCTCGATCACACCGATCCACGGCGACTCCGACCCCTCCCCTTTGCTAGGCAACCTCGTCGGATCGGTTCGACACCGATCGCGAATCCTCACACCGGCGGTGCGCCGCGGCTGGCTCGATGACGGTCCAGGATCGAGCGACCGCCGGGGCGCCGACGCATTCGTCCCGGTGAGCTGGGATGAGCTGACCGAGTTGCTGGCTGGCGAACTGCGTCGTGTCGTCGACGAGCACGGCAACTCAGCGATCTACGGCGGCTCCTACGGATGGTCGAGCGCAGGGCGCTTCCACCATGCCCAAAGCCAAGTGCACCGGTTCCTCAATTGCCTCGGCGGCTACACCTTTTCGCGCCACTCCTACAGCCTGGGCGCGACCGGGGTGATCATGCCGCGGGTGGTCGGCACCCACGACGACCTGTTCAAGCGCTCGACCAGCTGGGACGTCATCGTCGAGCACACCGACCTCATGGTCAGTTTCGGCGGGCTGGCGCTGAAAAACACCGGTGTCAACCACGGCGGCACCACCGATCATCCGACACGCGATGCTCTGCAGCGGCTCCGAAAGCGCGGCGGCAGAATCGTTGCGATTTCACCGCTGCGCGATGACGTCGACGGCCCGTGCGAGTGGCTGGCGCCGGTACCCGGCACCGATGTGGCCATCATGCTGGCCCTGGCTCACGTACTGGCCACCGAATCCCTGGCCGATCGCGACTTCCTGCAGCGCTACTGCACAGGCTACGAGCGCTTCGAGCGCTACCTGCTCGGCACCGACGACGGGGTACCAAAGTCGCCGCAGTGGGCAGCAAGGATCTGCGGGCTTGACCCCGAGGTGCTGCGAACACTAGCCCGCCGGATGGCTGCCAGGCGCACGCTCATCACGGTCAGTTGGTCGCTACAGCGCACCCGATATGGCGAACAAGCGCCCTGGATGGGTCTCACGCTGGCGGCCATGCTGGGGCAGATCGGAGTTCCCGGAGGCGGATTCGGGCACGGCTACGGCTCCATGAACGAAGCTGGCCTTCCGCCGCTGCGGTGCGCACTTCCACGTTTGCCGCAGGGCATCAACCCCGTCTCGTCATTCATCCCGGTCGCCGCAGTCAGCGACATGCTGCTACACCCCGGCGAGCCCTTCGACTACAACGGCCTGCGTCTTGAATACCCCGACATCAAGCTCGTCTATTGGGCCGGCGGCAACCCCTTTCACCACCACCAGAACATTCCGCGACTGCGCCGCGCGCTGGGCCGGCCAGACACCGTCGTCGTGCACGATCCTTATTGGACCGCGATGGCCAAACATGCCGACATCGTCGTGCCCTCCACAACCTTCGCCGAACGCGACGACCTATCGGGCTCGCGCAACGATCCCGTGCTGATGGCAATGCCGAAACTCACCGAGCCGCATGGGCGGTCTCAAGACGACTACCAGACGTTCAGTGCGTTGGCCCGCTCGCTGGGTTTCGAGGACGAATTCACCGAGGGACGCACCGCGCGACAATGGCTTGAGCACATCTACCAAACATGGTCCAAAGGACTCGATTTCGAGGTTCCGCCGTTTGCGGATTTCTGGCGCAGTGGACAATTGCGGCTCCCTACGGATGAGGGCCTCACGTTACTGGCCGAATTCCGCTCTGACCCGCATACCCACCGGCTGGGCACCCCGAGCGGGTTGATCGAGATCTTCTCTGCCGATATCGCCGGCTTCGGCTACGACGACTGCGGCGGTCATCCCACTTGGTTCGAGCCGACTGAATGGCTCGGCGGGGCCCGCGCGGCGCGCTATCCCCTGCACTTGCTGGCCAACCAGCCTGCAACCAGACTGCACGGTCAACTTGACGGCGGTGCCACCAGCCAGGAATCGAAAGTCGCGGGACGAGAACCGATCCGGATGAATCCTTCCGACGCCGCCGCGCGCGGTCTGGCCGCCGGGGATGTCGTACGGGTGTTCAACGACCGCGGCGCCTGCCTGGCCGGTGTGGTAGTCGACGCCGGGGTGCGACCCCACGTCGTTCAACTGGCGACGGGCGCTTGGTACGACCCTGAGAACCCCGCCGATCCCGACGCGATGTGTGTGCACGGCAACCCCAACGTACTCACCGACGACGTTGGGACGTCCTCGCTAGCCCGGGGGTGCACTGGTGCGCACGTCCTCGTCGAGGTCCAGCGTTATACCGACGTGCCACCACCGGTCCGGGCGCATGTGCCCCCGACGATGGTGCCGCGCTGACCTACGAGGAGGCCGAGGCCGCAGTCCGCGGCCGACCATTGCCCGGTCGACGCCGCCGGCCGCCCCTGCGGTTTGCCGCCTGCCCACGCTGGGGGCCAGCGGAAGTCTTTACCGGTGCAACGGGTTTGGAAGCCTTGGGTGCGGGTGCGCGCAACGGCGCGATCTCCCCGACCAGGGCATGCACCTGAGCGGACTCCGCGGTGACGTCCTGCGGCCGCACCGTGATGCCGGCCCGTCGAAGCAGTTGCTGGGTGTCCTTGCGCTGTTCAGGCAACACCACGGTGACGACGTCGCCGGCACTGCCCGCCCGCGCCGTACGACCGGACCTATGCAGATAGGCCTTGTGTTCCATCGGCGGGTCGACGTGAACCACCAACTCGACACCGTCGACGTGAACGCCGCGGGCGGCAATGTCGGTGGCTACCAACACCCGAGCGTCCCCGCTGCTGAACGCGGCGAGGTTGCGGTCACGTGCCGGCTGCGAAAGGTTGCCGTGCAGGTCCACCGACGGCACGCCGGATTCGGTGAGCTGCTTGGCAAGCTTGCGGGCCTGATGCTTGGTGCGCATGAACAGAATTCGGCGGCCTGTCCCGGAAGCCAGCCGATGCACCAGATCCCTTTTTTCCTTTGCTCCCCCGACGTGGAACACGTGATGGGTCATCGCGGCTGGCGGCGCACTGACCTCGTCGACCGAATGCACCACCGGATCAGTCAGAAAGCGCTTAACCAGTTTGTCGACGCCGTTGTCCAGGGTCGCCGAGAACAGCAACCGCTGCCCGCCTGCGGGGGTGGCTGCCAAGATACGTGTGACGCCGGGCAGGAAGCCCAGGTCGGCCATGTGGTCAGCCTCGTCAAGCACGGTCGTGGTGACCCCGTCGAGCCCAACCAGCTTCTGGCGCATCAGATCTTCGAGCCGGCCGGGGCAGGCCACGACGATGTCGACTCCTGCGCGCAGCGCTGCGACCTGTTTGTTCTGCGACACCCCACCGAAAATGGTGGTGACGCGCAGACCGACCGCGGCAGCCAACGGCTCCAGAACCGCGGTGATCTGAGTGGCCAACTCGCGGGTCGGGGCCAGCACCAGACCTGACGGGCGCCCGGAACGGCTGCGCTGCCCAGCCAGCGAGGCCACCAGCGGGATCGAGAAGGCGAGCGTCTTGCCGCTGCCCGTCTTTCCACGGCCAAGCACGTCCCGGCCGGCCAGCGAATCGGGCAAGGTGGCGGCCTGGATCGGGAATGCCGTGGTGATGTCGTTGGCCGCAAGCGCGTCCACGATAGATGCGGGCACGCCGAGTTCGGCGAAGGTCGGGGAGGTCATGTGTGCCTTTCCGGCTGTCGGGCTACGTGTGCCCGGCTGGCCGCGACGATGTCGTCGAGCGGCAGTGCGCACACAGTGGCGAAGGTCGCCACGCCAAGTGATCGTGCAAATGATTCGGTGTCGGGTGGTATCGGGGGCGGATGCCCATGTGCGGTGGTTGATCATTCTGCCGCGGCCGACGGGGGCAACTCTACCGCACATCGCCCCAGGCGGCTCATTCGCGCAGGTCAGTGAGTGGCGAATTCGCTCAGGCCGACGGCCAGTGCATTCGGCACCCGCGCCTTCATCCTGGTTCCGGTCTCGGTGTGCTCGATGGCATCGACACGCCCCTCGGCGTGCACCCGGTTGACCAGCTCGCCACGGCTGTAAGGGATCGTCACGTCAACGACGCTGTCACGTGGTTCGATCATCTCGGCCATCCGGGCCTGCAGCCGCGCCAGCCCGTCGCCGGTGTGCGCCGATACGAACACCGCGTCGGGCAGAGCTCGCCGTAGTTGAGCAAGGACCAGTCCACTGGCTGCGTCGGTCTTGTTGACCACCAACAGTTCTGGCGGTGCCGCTATACCGTACTCGGCGACGACGTCGTTGACCACCTGCCGCACCGCGTTGATCTGGGCCAAGGGGTTGGAGTCCGAACCGTCGACGACATGCACCAGCAGATCGGCCTCGACGACCTCCTCGAGGGTCGAGCGGAATGCCTCGACCAACTGGGTGGGTAGGTGCCGCACGAACCCGACAGTGTCAGTGAGCACAAAAGGTCGACCGTCGTCGAGTTGCCCACGCCGCGTTGTCGGTTCGAGTGTGGCGAACAGTGCATCTTCGACCAGAACCCCGGCACCGGTCAACGCGTTGAGCAGACTGGACTTACCGGCGTTGGTGTAGCCGACGATCGCCACCGATGGCGTGTCGCTGGCGACGCGACGACTGCGCTGGGTGTCGCGCACCTGTTTCATCGCGCGAATGTCGCGGCGTAGCTTAGCCATCCGTTCGCGTATCCGGCGGCGGTCGGTCTCGATCTTGGTCTCGCCGGGGCCACGGGTACCCACACCGCCTCCCGCTCCGCCGGCCCGACCGCCGGCCTGCCGCGACATCGACTCACCCCAGCCGCGCAACCTGGGCAGCATGTATTCCATCTGCGCCAGCGCCACCTGGGCCTTGCCTTCGCGACTCGTGGCGTGCTGGGCGAAGATGTCGAGGATCAGCGCCGTGCGGTCGATCACCTTGACCTTGACGACCTTTTCCAGCGCGTTGAGCTGGGCGGGACTCAACTCGCCGTCGCAGATGATGGTGTCGGCGCCGGTAGCGAGCACGACTTCGCGCAGCTCGGCAGCCTTGCCCGAGCCGATGTAGGTGGCCGGGTCGGGTTTGTCTCGGCGCTGGATTACCCCTTCGAGAACTTCCGAACCGGCCGTTTCGGCTAGTGCGGCCAACTCGGCGAGGCTGGCGTCGGCGTCGGCGGCACTGCCTTCGGTCCACACACCGACTAGCACGACACGTTCGAGGCGCAGCTGGCGGTATTCGACCTCGGAGACGTCGGCCAGCTCGGTGGATAACCCGGCCACTCGGCGCAGCGCCGAGCGGTCCTGCAGTGCCAGCTCGCCAGCGCTGGGGTTGTCATCAAAGAATTTGGGATAGGTCATAGGCGAATCAAGATTCGCACGGAGATCACTGTTCATGCACCTCAATTAACGCCTGTTGGGCCGCCCACCATTCCCCGGCGATCTCGCCGTGCGCGACCAGGACGGACGGCCCGCGCAGAAAGCTGTTGGCGTCGGTCACGGTGACGGTGACCTCACCGCCAGGGACACGCACCCGCAGCTCGCCGGTCTGCTTGCCCTGCTGGGCCAGCGCGGCGACGGCGGCGGCGACGGTCCCGGTCCCGCAGGATCGGGTCTCCCCAACGCCGCGCTCGTGGACCCGCATGCTTACCGTTGCGTCCGCTGCGGCGGTGAGCACCTCGACGTTGACCCCGTCGGGGAACTGCACGGTGTCGAACGAAACGGGCGCAGCCACGTCCAAAGCCGCCAGTTCGTCGATGGTCAGTGTCGGGTCCACACAGGCCAGGTGGGGATTGCCCACGTCGACGGCCAGCCCGGTGAACCGCCGACCACCGACCACCGCTTCGCCGGCGCCGAACTGGTTGGCCTTGCCCATGTCGACGCTGATGTCGGCGAATGTGGCGTCTGCGGTGTGCAGTTCGACCGGCCGAGGGCCAGCCAGCGAGCCGACGACGAACTCGCGACGGCGTTCCAGGTCCGCTGCCCGAAGGTAGTGAGCGAACACCCGCACCCCGTTGCCACACATCTGTGCGGTCGATCCGTCCGCGTTGCGGTAGTCCATGAACCAGTCTTCTGCGTCGACGCCCTCGGGTAGCCGATCCAGCACGCCTGCCTGCCGAAGCGCACCGGCCCTGGTGACTCGCAGCACACCGTCGGCGCCCAGACCTCTCCTGCGATCACACATCGCGGCCACCGCCGCCGGGGTCAGGTCCAGTGCGGCGGGCTCGTCGAGCAGGACCACGAAGTCGTTCTCCGTGCCGTGCCCCTTGGCGAACTTCACCTGTTCAGGATACGTCTCGCCAGAAGCCCAGAGCCCGCTCGGCGTTCCCCGGCGATGCGCCGTCGAGCCAACGGACCCGGTGGTCGCGGCGGAACCAGGAGCGCTGACGGCGCACATATCGGCGGGTCCCGATGAACGTCGGCTCGCGCGCGCCCGATCCGTCGCCGCCGGCGTCGAGGTCGGCGATGACCTGCGCATAGCCCAGGGCTCGACCCGCGGTGACGCCGTCGCGCAGTCCGCGGTCAAGTAACGAGATGACTTCCCCGACCAGTCCGCGCTCGAACATTAGCTCGGTCCGGCGGGCCAGTCGCTCGTCAAGAAACGCGGTGTCGCAGTCCAGCCCGATGATCACGGTGTTCCAACGCGGCTCTCCGATTTGGGGTGCGGAGGCCGCGAACGGCGCGCCGGTCAGCTCCACGACCTCCAGGGCCCGCACGATCCGCCGCCCGTCCGTCGGCAGGATCGAGGCAGCTGCAGCCGGGTCGACGCGGGCCAGCTCGGCGTGCAATGCCGCGACACCGACCTGGGCCAGCTGGCGTTCCCATCTGGCCCGCACCGCGGCGTCGGTGGCCGGAAACGACCACTGGTCGAGCAGGGACTGCACGTAAAGCATGGAGCCGCCGACGATCAGTGGCACCGCGCCGCGGGCGCTGATCGCTTCGACGTCGGCGGCCGCCGCCTCCTGGTAATGGGCGACGCTCGCGGTCTCGGTGACATCGAGCACGTCGAGCTGGTGGTGGGGCACGCCGCGGCGTTCGGCGACAGTCAGCTTGGCGGTGCCGATGTCCATGCCACGGTAGAACTGCATGGCGTCGGCGTTGACCACTTCGACGGGTGACTCGTCGGCGAGACGCGCCGCGATCTCCAATGCCAGGTCGGACTTGCCCGTTCCGGTGGGCCCGACGACGGCAAGCGGGCGCACTACGGTCATGGCATCCAGACCCCGACGAAATAGCCGACTCCGTAGGGGGCGCCCCGGTAGAGCTCTTTGGCGGATCGGGGCGCGGGATCGGTCAACCCGGCGAGTACCTGGTAGGCGACCCGGCCCGGGATGGTGTCGGGCAGGGCAGCCAGCGCGGCCGAGTCGCCGGCCGCGAGCGCGTCGTCGAGGGCGGCTTGCACGGGAAGCGAGTCGGGGTCGTAGCCGCCGGGCGCGGTGGGGCTGAGTGTGTTCGCGCCGTCTGCCACCACCAGCACCCCGATCGGGTCGTTGTGTGCCTCGATCTCTGCGCGCAGCGTGCGACCGAGGTCGAGCGCGGCGCGCGCCGTGTGGTCCGGGCGGTAGGTGCGCACTTCGGCGCAGGCTTGCGGTTGCGCGAGGCCACGCAGCCAGGCCGTAACCAGGACGCACAGCGGCTGCGCCGTGGGAGGACGGCCCGCGGCCTCGGCGGACAACCCGACCGGCACGTCCCTGCCGTATCCGGCGAACGTTCCGGAGGTGTCGGGGGGGACGGTGGTATCGCGGTCGCCTACCCCCACCCCGATCCACCGCGACGGCAGACCGGCAGCCGCAGACAGCGCCGCCTCACGGAGGTCGGCGGTTTCGGCGGCCGCCGCGCCGGCCAGTTCGGGGACCATCACCGGAGCCGACGACACGATTGCGAGGGCGCTCAGCACGCTCCCCAACGTAGCCGCACCAGCTCAGGCCGGTTGCCGGGCGGCGGCTTCACCGCGGGCCAGAGCAGCGGTCGACACCACCATCGCCGTGACCGCGGTGATCAGCGTGAACCACCCGGCGTCTCCCGGGTCGAGTGTCTCGCCGAGCACCACGATGCCCAGGATGGCGGCGACGACCGGTTCGGCGACCGTCATCGTGGGTAGTGACGCCGTGATCGCTCCGGCCCGAAACGATGCCTGCTGGAATGCGGTCCCGCCGACTGCGACGACGATCCACGCGTAGAGCTCGGGGGTTCGCACCAGCTCGATCGCACCGGCCCAGCTGGTGAAGTCGAGACGGTGCACCACCGACTTCGTCAGCACCGCGAACACGCCCCACAGGGCACCCGAGACCGCTCCCAGCAGCACCGCGCTGATCGGGCCGGACCACATCCGGGCACCGACGAGGCACAACGCCAGCGCGGGACCGAGCACGGCGATCACGCCGAGCCAGGTGTCCAACGAGGCGCGTGACTGCCCGGCTGTCGGATTGCCTACGGTGACGATAACGACCACCGAGCCTGCCAGCAGCGCCGCCCACATCCACTGCCAACGCGGGACTCGGTGGTGGGCGACCCGGGCGCTGATCGGCAGTGCGAACAGCAGCGAGGTCACCAGCACCGCCTGCACTAGAAGCACCGATCCCAGCCCCAGCGCGGCGGCCTGCAAGGCGAACCCTGCGGCTGCCACCCCGGTGCCCAGCCACCACTGGCGGTCCCTCAGCAACCGGGCGAACAGCTCGAAATGGCCGACGGGTTCGTCGGTCACGTCCAGGGCAGAGCGTTGGTGGATGACATCGCCGACAGCGATGAAGAAGGCAGCGGCGAGGGCCAGAAAGGCGGCGATATCCGCATTCGCCATCGACGACCTCCCGAGGGTTTGGCACCGAGCCTAAAGAAGCGCCGTGGCCAAGGCTTGGGCACAGAGCGGCGCGACCTGTTTCAATAGATTCCAGGAAGGCTTCCAGGAGCGTGCTCGTCTCGGCGACTTCGAGGGGCGTTCCCGACCAGCTATGAGGCGCCGCGCAGCGCGGCAGGTGCGCGGATTCCGCGCGGAGGGCATGAGGTAACCGAGCATGACGATCACTGAACCGGGCGGAGCCCAGGACGCAGA
>CAZLTV010000102.1:0-12722 GCA_964562545.1 uncultured Mycobacterium sp.
CGGCCGGATCCTCGTCCTCATCGGAATCAGCCGCGGCCGGCGATTCCGAAGCTGCACCGGCATCCTCGGTCGCGTCAGTCACCTCAGCAGGGGTGGCGTCCTCCTCGGCGCCCACAGCTCCCGCGTCAACGTGGTTTTCGGCATCCGTGTTGGTCTCGTCGACGTCCATGGTGTCGACGGTGTCACCCGAAGGCGCTTCGCCGTCGAAGCTAGTCACAGGTCAGTCCTCTCTCAGTGTCATACTCAGCCGAACACCAGCATGACGAGTTTGCCCAGACCCAGGTCGGCGAATCCGATCATCGCCACCATGAAGGCCAGGAAGACCAGCACGACGGTCGTGTAGTTGACCATCTGCTTGCGGTTCGGCCAGATCACCTTTCGGAGCTCGCCAACAACTTCCTTGAGGAAGTTCACGACGTAGGTGATCGGGTTCCGCGACGGCCCATCTTTGGGCTTCTTAGCGGTCTTTTTCGCCGGCTTCGAGCCGTTCTTCGAGCCGTCGTCGTTCGACCCGGCACTAGCAGTGTCGGGCTTGCTGTCGTCGTCTCCGGCACCAGAGTCGGCACCGACAACAGCACCGCGCCGCGACCGCTTACCCGTAGGCCGCAGCGGCTGTGTCACGACCGGGGAGTGGCCGCGGTTGTCACCGTCGTCGGCCGCAGCATCAGCCGCTGCGCCGCTGTCGGTGCCGACGGAATCGGCACCGTCGCGCTCGTCGCTCACCGCTGCTTCCTTTTCTGGTCGTCGGTGGTCATCGTGCGGTCACCTTCCAGTGTCCACACCTGTCGAGTATTCGGTTGAGCAGGGGCGACAGGACTTGAACCTGCAACCTGCGGTTTTGGAGACCGCTGCTCTGCCAGTTGAGCTACGCCCCTTCATGAACAACACTGTTGACCTTGCCATACGAGGCAACACCGTAGTCCGGCGCGGGGCCCACACAATTCGCGCGCTCCCCGTTCGGTCGATCAGAGCCGACGGACAGCGCGCTTAACTGGGAAAACCCCGAGTTCTGAGTGTAGCGCGCCGGACCACCGAGTTACTAATCCGTGTTGCCGGCGACTGCTGATCCGTCGGACTCGACCTCGTCCTCGTGCTTGACCGGCTTGCGCACGACCTGGCCGGTTTCAGGATCCCATCCGGCCGAGATCGAGTTGTCGCCTTCGTGGCCCATCAGCGTGGTGAACGATTCCATCACGATCTCGCCCGAGTCGTCGGTGAGGACGTTGCGGGTGGTGACGATGTCGGCCCCGAACCGCTCATCGACGGTCTGGACGTACATGGTGCCGTTGACTCGGTCACCATCCTTGATTGGGCGGTGGAACAGGAACCTCTGGTCGACCTGGACGATCTGCATGGTTTCGAAGCCGATGTCGACGTGCTGGAAGAAGTGCCGCTGGATCATCACCGCGAAGATCGACAGGAACGTCGGCGGTGCGATCAGCCCGGAATGGCCGAGCTCGGCGGCGGCGGCTTCGTCGTGGGAGCCCGGATCGAATGCCTTGACCGACGCCGCGTATTGGCGGATCTGTTCGCGCCCCACAACAAAGGCGTCCGGGTACTTCCACACCATTCCCCGGATATCAGTCTTGAGAGCCATACCAGACCCCTGTCTACGCCAACGTCGCCGTCGCCACGGCGCGGCCGAAGATCTTCTTTCCACCGGCGGTCGCGGTCAACGCTATCGTCACCGACTTTGTATCGGGATCAGCGGATTTCACTCGGCCGTTAAAGACGATCTCGGCGCCCTTTCCGTCGTTGGGCACGGGCACAACCGCGGTGAAGCGCACGTTGTACTCGGTGACAGCACCTGGGTCTCCGACCCAGGCGGTGACATAGCCGCCACCGAGCCCCATGGTGAGCATGCCGTGGGCGATCGCGGTGTCCAACCCCACCTGCTTGGCGATGTCGTCATCCCAATGGATCGGATTCAGGTCGCCCGAGACCCCGGCATAGTTCACCAGGTCTGCCCTGGTCAGCGGGATGACTCTCTCGGGCAGCTGATCGCCCACCTTGACCGAACTGAACTCACGCAGTGCCATCTGTGAAGCCACTCTCTCCGTTTTCCTCGCTGCGACCCGCCAGGGTGGTGTAAGACTCCTGGACGACATCGCCGTCTTCGTTGCTGACGATGTTCTTGGTGACGATGATGTCGGTGCCGTGCGCTTTGCGGACGGAATCGATCCACACATCGCAATACAGCTTGTCACCAGCGGTGATCGGCTTGCGAAATTTCAGCACCTGATCGACCTGGACGATCTTGGCGTCCTGGATGCCGATGTTGTTGGCGGCGAACATCGCCGACTGCGCCTGGTAGCCGAACACCGAAATGAAGGTCAGCGGCGCGGGTAAGGAGCCGTAGCCCAGCTCAGCAGCGGCGGAGTCCTCGAAGAAGGCGGCATCGTCGTTCTTGACGGCAGCCGCGTATTCGCGGATTTTCTCGCGGCCCACGATGTAGTGGTCGGGGTAGCGGAGGTGGGCTCCGACGTGGTTATCCAGTGAGGACACGAGTGATGAACCTAACCTAGTCGGCCTTAGCAACCATGAAACAGGGCCGGGGCCGGTTCGCTCAGCGAGACTCTTTGTGAGCCTGGTGCTTGCCGCAGTTAGGGCAGAACTTCTTGATCTCGAGCCGGTCGGGATCGTTGCGGCGGTTCTTTTTGGTGATGTAGTTGCGGTGCTTGCACACCTCGCAGGCCAAGGTGATCTTGGGCCGTACGTCGGTACTGGAGGCCACGTCAGTCGTCCTTCTTCTTCGCGTTTATTCGCGTACACATCCTTGTAGCGGTGGGGGGGCTCGATCCCCCGACCTCACGATTATGAGTCGTGCGCTCTAACCAGCTGAGCTACACCGCCCCGGACGGATCCGAGCTGAAGCGTTTGGGCTACCACCCGGTTTCCACCGAGCCCCCTAACGGAATCGAACCGTTGACCTTTTCCTTACCATGGAAACGCTCTACCGACTGAGCTAAGGGGGCCTTGTCCCACCGCCGAGCGACGGGCCTTAAAGAGGGTACATTCTCAGGGTTTCTGGCGCCAAACCGCTGGTAATCCTGGCTCTTGCGGGCGAAATCCGCCCGAACACAGCCTTCTGCACACCCTCAGACCCGCCTGTCGACCCTGCGGTGCATACGCTGGCCAACATGGCTGGAACCGAGCGCCTCTACTTTCGCCAACTGCTTGCGGGCCGCGATTTCGCGGCCGGGGACATGATCGCTCAGCAGATGCGCAACTTCGCCTACCTGATCGGTGACCGCGAGACCGGTGACACCGTGGTAGTAGATCCCGCGTATGCCGCACATGATCTGGTCGACGTCCTGGAATCGGATGGCATGCACTTGTCCGGAGTCCTGGTGAGCCATCATCATCCCGACCATGTCGGGGGGTCGATGATGGGTTTCACCCTCAAGGGCCTGGCCGAGCTGCTCGAACGCGTCAGTGTGCCGGTTCACGTGAATGCCCACGAGGCGGACTGGGTTGCGCGCGTCACGGGGATCGCGCCCAGCGAACTGACTTCGCATCAGCACGGCGACATCGTCAGCGTCGGAGACATCGGCATCGAACTGCTGCACACTCCTGGCCACACCCCGGGCAGCCAGTGTTTTCTGCTCGACGGCCGGCTGGTCGCCGGCGACACGCTGTTCCTGGAAGGATGCGGGCGCACCGATTTCCCGGGTGGCAACGCCGACGACATGTATCGCAGCCTGCAGGCGCTGGCGCAGCTACCCGGTGATCCCACAGTGTTCCCGGGGCACTGGTACTCGGCGGAGCCGAGTGCGCCGCTTTCCGACGTCCGCGCCAGCAATTTCGTCTACCGAGCCAGCAATCTCGACCAGTGGCGCATGCTAATGGGTGGCTGAGCGGACCGACCCGTCATTACCGGCCAATGCCCTGCTCGCGCGGCAGTCTGTCTGGGAGCGGGGCTCACCAGCATCCGCCGTGAGGACGCAACACGATGCCGACACCGCAAATCCCTTCCGGCTGGTACGCCAACCCTGACGGGTCCGGGGGACAACGCTATTGGGACGGCCGTTTATGGACCGATTGCCGAGCCGGACCAGTATCGGAGGCCGCCGAGCCCGCTACGGCACGTCGCCTGACAGTGTCTCCGTGGCGCCCCGGTTTCGGCAGCGATAGCCGCAAGGTGTTAATCCGTTACCTGGCGGCGTGTGCGGCGCTGCTGGCGCTGCTGCTCGCACTCGTGGTCTATGCGACGCTGTTCACCGACGATCCGTCGACCACTGTGGTGCCCGCCGACACGTCCAGTTCCCCGGCTTTCCGGCCTGCAAATGCCGAGAAACCTCAGTCGCTCCCCCGCCGCTAGGGCAAACTGGAGCTTCAGCGCTATCCAGCACTCACGTCGGGGGTCTTCGTGAAGAATATTGCGCTGTGTTTCGACCGTGTCCTGGACCGGGCCGCGCCAAGGGAGGCCAGCAACGCCGCCGCGCTTGCCGAATTGCTGGCCCGCGGTAGCGGTCAGCTGGTGTGGTCCTGCCCAGACTTCACCCGTGGTGGATATCTGTCGACCTCCTGGCACGCGCCGCTGAAGTCCGCACACGCATGCGTAGCGGCAGCGTACGAATTCCTCGTCGAACAATGGGTGCGAGGCGATCGAATCTATCTCTTCGGTTCCGGACGAGGCGCCGCGTGTGCGCGGGCCCTCACTCGCCTACTCGGCACGTTCGGCGTCCTGCGTGACTCCGAGATCACGGGGTGGACTGCCGCCGAGTTCCGCCAGTACGTCTTGGCCACCTACGCGATGCCACGCACCTACCGCGGAGCCGACGACTGGGGACGTGTCGGCGAACTGGCGGCCAAGATCTCCGGCACTGACGACGTCGCGGTCGAAGTCGCGTACCTGGGCCTGTGGGATTGCGCCGCAATTCCCGGTCGCCCACCCTCCCCTGACCCACTGGGCAACGTCGTCTCGGTACGCCACGCGCTGGCCCTCGACGGGGGCTGGGGGCCACTGCGGGCCCAACCGCTGCGCCCCACGGCACAACGCAACGCCCATGAGCTCCAGGAAGTCTGGTTTCGCGGTGCGCACTGCGACGTCGCGGGAGGGCCCCACGCGTGCGCGCCACTGGCGGACATCACTCTGGATTGGATGCTCGACGGCGCCGTCCGGGCCGGCGTGCTACTCGAGCCGGCAACCCGCGACCAGGCACCGGCGCCGGTTCCTTCCGACGCCCTGGCTGGCCACCCGTTGCCGTTCTCAGCACGAAAAGTTCCGGGCGACGCGACGGTGCACGCCAGTGTGGCCAGCTACGTACGAGCGCACCCGAGTTATTGGCGTCGGCTACCGGCACAGGTCGTCTGGGCCGACCCGGACTGGGCGGATCGGTCCGAGCGGCTGGTAAGCCCGCCGACGGTAGGCGCGCCCCCAGCTCATCGAAGCCGGCTAGTTCACGCATCGGCTCAACCCCGATAGTTTTGCCGGTGCTAGGTTGGGCCTGGCCGATCCGACAGGAGGACCATGACGAGCATCGTTTCCTACGAACTCGCCGAGTCCGTGGCGACCATCACCCTCGATGACGGCAAGGTCAACGTTCTGGGCCCAGTCATGCAGACCGCCATCAACGAGGCGCTCGACCGCGCTGAGACCGACTCCGCCAAGGCCGTCGTGTTGGCCGGGAACTCCCGGGTGTTCAGCGGCGGGTTCGACCTTGCGGTGTTCCAGTCCGGCGATGCGGCCGCGGCGCTGAGCATGCTTGCGGGCGGGTTCGAGCTGTCGGCACGCACACTGACGTTCCCCGTCCCGGTGATCATCGCTGCGACCGGGCCCGCGATCGCGATGGGCTCGTTTCTGCTGCTGTCGGCCGATCACCGGGTAGGCGCCCCGACAACACAGTGCCGAGCGATCGAGGTGGCCATCGGGATGACCATCCCGATCTCGGCCGTCGAGATCATGCGAATGCGACTGACTCCAGCAGCGTTCCAGCGCGCGGCCGCGCTGGCGTCGACCTACGTAGGCGAGGAAGCTATCGCCGCGGGCTGGCTGGACGAGATCGTCGCCGCTGACCACGTGATCGCCCGGGCACAAGAGGTCGCCCGAGAGGCCGCAACCACCCTGCACACCGCTGCCCACCTAGCTACCAAGCTCAAGGCCCGAGGTTCTGCACTAGCGGCGATCCGTGACGGAATCGATGGCCTGGCAACTGAATTCAGCCTCGGCTAGCTTCACCACAGTAGCGACTGCAGAGACCAGCGGCGGCTCTCCCGAATCCGGGAGGGCCGCCGCTGTCGTTTCGTCCGCATTACATGCGTGAGCTCCATCTAACAATCTCGTATTCCATCGCTAACCAATCCGCAACACCACACGCCTGTAATCGAATGAGCCGAAAACCATCCTCGGCCCCCGGCACCGTTGCCGAAAGACCCGCGATCAACGAAACCCTGGAGCTTCCATGCCCTTTGACGAAACCATCGCCGAGAACATCAAGACTTCGCTTGCAGAGATCCCGCATCCTGCGCTGCCGAAGGGCTCCAACATCTACGGTGGGACCAAGATCTTCCCGGACTACAAGGCTGAGAACGGCGAAAGCTACTTCACTCTGGTACACGGCATCGCCCACGAATCTTCGGTCAGCTTCGTCGCCGTGCTGCAGGCCACTCGCGCACTACGCAAGGGCTTCGAAACAGCCATCTACTTCTACGGGCCGGGAGCGATCAACTGCCTTTCTACGCGCGGTTTTCCGACCACCGGCGATTCCGGCTTCCCTGGTGAGCAGAACATCAACGACGCGCTGGGAACCTTCATCGGCGAAGGCGGCACAGTGTTCTGCTGCCGGTTCGGGCTTGCGTTGCACGGGGGGCGCGAAGAGGACCTCATCGAAGGCGTCATCCCCGCCCACCCGCTCGACGTCCAAGACGCGCTGATCCACTACGCCCGCAAAGGCGCAATCATCAACTCGACCTACATGGTCTAGCTCGAGAGGGGACTGCGCCCATGACCAAACTTGCCGCAGCCGCGGCCAACTTCACCAGAGATCTCGACCAAAACTACGCGCTGATCGCGGCGCTAGCGGCCGAAGCCACCGACAAGGGCGTAGACTTCCTCGCCCTGCCCGAGGCCGCCCTCGGCGGCTACCTGTCTTCCCTCGGCAATCACGGTGACACGGTCAAGACCACCACGAAGTCGCTGCCGCCGGCCATTCGCCTCGACGGACCCGAACTCGCACGGGTACAGGAGATCGTCGGCGACCTCGTAGTGGCCATCGGCTTCTGCGAACTCGCCGAGGACGGTGTGACCCGCTACAACGCCGCGGCGCTGCTCGACGGTGGCACGATCTACGGCTCCTACCGCAAGGTGCACCAACCACTGGGCGAAGGGATGTCCTACTCGGCAGGCATGAACTATGGGGTATTCGACACCCCGGTCGGCCGCGTCGGCCTACAGATCTGCTACGACAAGGCATTCCCGGAAGCTGCCCGCATCATGGCACTCCAAGGTGCGCAGGTCATCGCCAGTTTGTCCGCCTGGCCGGCGGCTCGCACAGCTACTGCCGAGAACCTACAGGACGACCGCTGGACATACCGCTTCAACCTTTTCGATACCGCCCGCGCGCTGGACAACCAGGTGTTCTGGGTGGCCTCCAACCAGAGCGGAACCTTCGGTTCACTGCGCTACGTCGGTAACGCCAAGGTAGTCGACCCGGGCGGAAATATTTTGGCGACAACACTTCTGGGAAGTGGCATGGCGATCGCCGAAGTCAACATCGACGAAACGTTCCGCACAATGCGTGCCGGGATGTTCCACCTACGCGACCGCAGACCCGATGTGTACGGGCCGGTGGCAGATGTCGACTTCGACTCCCGTGCCGCATGGCGGGAGCTGACCCATGCCTGAGATGACCTTCGACGTACGATGGCCAGATGGCATTGCTCAGCAATGCTATTCGCCAAGTCTGGTGATGCACGATCATCTGAGCCCGAACACCGCGTACACCGTGGCAGAGTTCGTCGAACTCTCCAGCCGAGCGTTGGCCGAGGCCAGCGACCGGGTGCGGGCAAAGTACGGCTTCGCGTGCACCTCCGCGGCGGCGACCGTAGAACAGATCCGACACGCCGCCGCCCGATACCCGTCGGATGCTCTCATCCACATCACCGCGATGCAGCCCCCGCTGGAGGCGTCATGAGCACAACTGAACACATCCCCGTCGCGATCGTCGGCGGTGGACAGGCGGGATTGTCGGTCAGTTGGTATCTGAGCCGTGCCGGCGTCGAACACATCGTGCTGGAGGCCCATACCCCGGTCCACGCCTGGACCGACAGCCGTTGGGACAACTTCACTCTTGTGACCCCCAACTGGCACTGCCGACTACCGGGGTACACCTACGACGGGCCCGACCCCGACGGCTTCATGACGCGCGACGAAGTCGTGGAATGGCTGTCCGGGTGGCTGGAGACATTCAGCGCACCGGTACGTACCCACACCCGCGTCACTCGGCTGCGCAAGGCAGCTGAGGGCGGCTTCGAGCTGACCCTGCACACCGACGACGGCGTCCAGGCGTTGATGGCCGAGCATGTGGTCATCGCCACCGGGGGCTATCCGTTGCCGGTCATCCCCGCCTTCGCCGGGTCGCTAGCGCCGTCGATCACCCAACTGCACTCCGAGCAGTACCGCAACGCCGGACAACTGCCCGACGGCGCTGTGCTGGTCGTCGGCACCGGGCAATCCGGAGCTCAGATCGCCGAGGACCTCCACCTGGCCGGACGGAAGGTGCATGTGGCGGTTGGCAACGCGCCGCGGGTCGCGCGGTTCTATCGAGGTCGCGACAGCATGACATGGCTGGCGGACATGGGCCTGTATGACAAGCCCGCTGCGGAGTATCCGGGCGGCAAGGCGGCCATCGAAAAGACCAACCATTACGTCACCGGACGCGACGGCGGCCGCGATATCGACCTGCGCCGCTTCGCGGCCGAGGGCATGCAGCTCTACGGCACGCTCACCGACGGCAAGGATGCCTCACTGAGGTTCGCTCCGAGTCTGCGCAGCGCCCTGGACCATGCCGATTCGGTGTACAACTCGATCTGCGCAGACATCGACGCCTATATCGACGCGCAGGGTATCGCCGCCGGCCCGCCCTACCGCTACACACCAGCGTGGGAGCCTGAAACCGAGACCACCGCACTGAATCTGGCTGATCAAGGCGTCACCAGCATCGTATGGGCTATCGGGTATCGGCCTGACTACCGCTGGATCGAGGCCAGCGCGTTCGACGGCGCCGGACGGCCAATGCAGAACCGGGGCGTCACCAACGTGGCCGGTCTGAGTTTCGTCGGCCTTCCGTGGATGCACACATGGGGTTCGGGCAGGTTCCTCGGGGTTGACCGCGACGCGCAGCACATCGCGGCGACGATCGTCAACGCCTACGACGACTCGGTGCTGCCGCTGGCGATCGGAGGCTGACACGCCGTGGGCCGCCAGTCGTTTTCCAGCATCATCTCGGCCCGCGCCGGTGCCGACCCCGACTCGGTAGTCGCGGTCAGCGATACCGGCTCCGCGCCGGAGTCGTTGACCGCGGCCGAGCTGGATACCGCAAGCAACGCGCTGGGCCGTGAACTGATCGCCCGCGGTGTGCGCCGAGACGACCTGGTGGCGATCTCGCTGCCCACCGGCATCGAGTTCCTGATCTGCGCCGCGGCGGTGTGGAAGGCAGGAGCCACTCCACACCCCCTGTCGGCAGACCTTGCCCGGGATGAGCGCGCGGAGATCGAGCGGCTGGGTCGTCCGGCTCTGGCCATCGGGGCAGCGCCAGCCGACTCTTCGATCCCCCACCTGCCGCCGGGGTTCATCGCTGAGCAGTCCGGCGCGCCGCTTCCTGATACGTGGGCCAATTGTTGGAAGGCCCCCATGTCGTCGGGTAGCACCGGTCGTCCCAAGATCGTCAAGGCCGCGGCGCCCGCCCTGCTCGACCCGGCCTCGGCCGTGGCCCCGTTCCTGCCCACCCGTGCCGTACAGCTCGTCACCGGGCCACTCTGGCATTCGGCTTCCTTCACCTACGCGTTCCGCGGTCTGCTGACCGGCCACCGGCTGATCCTGGCCGCACGCTTCGAAGCGCATCGCTTCTGCGATCTCGTGGACCGACACGCCGTGACCTGGGCTTTGCTGTCCCCCGACATGATCCACCGCCTGGTCCGGGTGCCCGACCGCAGCGAAGTGACGTCGCTACGAACCGTGCTGCATCTCGGGGCACGGTGCTCGGTGGCCGACAAACGCGCCCTGATCGATTGGCTGGGACCCGACCGGGTGACCGAGATCTACGCGGGCGCGGAGTCCAACGGGCTGACGATGATCACCGGCCGTCAGTGGCTCGGCCGGCCGGGTAGCGTCGGCACGCCCCTCGGCGACACGGAGATACGCATCTTGCGCGGCGACGGTTCCATGGCCGCCACTGGGGAGGTCGGCCAGATATGGATGCGCCGGGGGCAGCAGCCCGCGTACAGCTACGTCGGTGCGCCGTCGCACCGCACCGACGACGGATGGGACAGCCTCGCCGATCTCGGATTCCTCGACGAGGACGGCTATCTCACGATCCTCGAGCGCGCTTGCGACGTGATCGTCCGGGACGGGGTCGCGCTGTACCCGTCACAGGTGGAGCATGTCCTGCAGGCTCACCCGTCGGTGCGCGCGGCCGTGGTCTTCGCCGACGGTCCCGAGCTGGCGGCTGTCCTGGAGGTAGGGGTAGCGGCCGGGGCGGCTGGAACCCAGGTCCCCCGGGTCGACAACATCGAGGTCGACGACGAGACCGCCGCTAGCGTTCGGCGTTTCGCCGCTGCGCATCTGACCGGTGTCGAGCTGCCATCCCAGATTCTGCTGACCCGCAGCCCGGTACGCAACGAAGCCGGCAAGGCCCGCCGCAGCGCCTTGCGAATTCCGTCCGCAGCCAATCGAACCGGCCGGGACTTCTCGGCCCGAATCTCCTAGGAGAACCATGACGACCTCGACATCAACCAGGGTCGACCTCGCGCTGCTGGGCATCCGCGGCCGCCCACCTGTGAGCCGAAGCGCCGGCGCCGGCCCCAGCGCCGACGGTCACCTCGTCATCGACGGGCTTAGCGCCGCGATTCCGCAAAACCCGCAGAGCCCGTTCGCATTCGATGGAACCAAGGTGCTTTACGACGGGCAGGACACCGGCTTGGACGTCGAGGTGATCGAGCGCCCGGCGTTCTACGACCTGACCACCGCCGAGGGCGTGCCCTATGAGAAGTTGGCCCGTCTGCACGGACGCAATGTGCTGGCAACCACCGTGGTACAAACCTGCATCAGGTATGCCGCCGATCAGCGTTGTCGGTTCTGTTCGATCGAGGAGTCGCTGCGATCCGGCGCCACCACGGCCGTCAAACGCCCGGCCGAACTGGCCGAAGTGGCCGAGGCTGCGGTGCGCCTCGACGGGGTCACCTCGATGGTGATGACGACAGGGACGTCGGCCGGTAGTGACCGTGGGGCACGGCATCTGGCCCGCTGCGTCTCGGCAGTCAAGGCGGCGGTTCCGGATTTGCCGATCCAGGTGCAGTGCGAACCTCCGGCGAACCTTGAGGTTATTACCGATTTGTACACTGCTGGAGCGGATTCCATCGGAATTCATGTCGAATCTCTCGACGATGAGGTGCGACGCCGATGGATGCCGGGAAAAGCAACCGTGCCGCTGGCGGCCTACCGTGCCGCCTGGAGTGAGGCGGTGCGGGTGTTCGGACGCAACCAGGTGTCGACATACCTGCTCGTCGGGCTCGGTGAGGACCCCGAGGAGTTGGTCGCGGGGGCTCGTGAACTCATCGACATGGGGGTGTACCCGTTCGTCGTGCCGTTCCGTCCACACCCGGGCACGCTGGCCGTCGAGGTCGACGGCGCCACCGCGCCGGAGGCCGCTGTGCTCGAGAAGGTCTCCCGCGAGGTCGCTGCATACCTGCGGCTGGTCGGCATGGTTGGAGCCGACCAGCGGGCCGGCTGTGCGGCATGCGGCGCCTGCGGCGTGCTGCAGAACATGGGCGGGTGAACGAGGTGCTTTTCCACGCGATGTCACCCCATCGTGGCGAGCTGTCGATTCTTGCCGGTGTGCGGCCGTCGGAAACACAGCAGTTTCTGATACACCCGGCCGACGACCGTGAGCTACACCGTTATCGGCGTCTGCGTCGCGAGTCCTTCGTGCTCGAGCAGGGCATGTTCGCCGGTAGTGACCGCGACGACCTCGATGACGATCCGCGTACCACGGTACTGGTCGCGGTTGGGAGCGACGGTGCGGTGCTCGGCGGGGTTCGGCTGGCTCCAGCCTGTTCCCCCGACATCGGGTGGTGGACCGGCAGTAGGTTGGTCGCTGGTCCGCACGCACGCGCGATCGGCATCGGACCTGCCCTGATACGGGCAGCTTGCGCTCATGTCGAGTCCATGGGGGCACTGCGATTCGAGGCCACTGTGCAATCCCGTTACGCCGCGATGTTTCGTGCTCTGGGCTGGGTCGACGGCGGCGAATGCGTGGTGGCCGACAGGCCACACCATCGGATGCGGTGGCCGCTTGAGCCGATCCAGCGCACCGCGTCCGCCACTAAGGCTTTCCTCGGGGAAGTGCTCGACCCTCTCCGGGACGTGGACAATGGCCTGGGCCCAACGGGTTTCGTCGGCGATGACGGGGTTCCCGTTCCCGGCAGCGATACGATCGCGGCCTGCGATGCGATCCTGCCGTCGATGGTCGAACGCGACCCCGAGTGGGCGGGTTGGTGTTCGG
>CAZLTV010000103.1:0-12515 GCA_964562545.1 uncultured Mycobacterium sp.
CCTCGCTGGGCTGGCGCGGCCGCCGCGCGGCCCACAAGGTCTCTGAGGCGATGTCCGCCACGATTCCGACCGGGGTTGCCCCAAGCACATCGCTGACCGACAGTCCACTCGCCGAGAAAGTCGGCCACGGGTTAAATGCCGGCGCCGAGCGGGGTCGCGAACTGGCCCACTTCGCCCGCGAACGCGGCGGCGACTGGGCAGAACTCGCCCGCGAACGCGGTGAGGAATGGGCAGAACTCGCCCGCGAACGCGGCCCTGAGTTCGCCGAGCTCGCCCGCGACCGCGCCGCGGAACTCGCCCACACCGCTGAAGGCGAAGTCAAAAAGCGCCGCAAGCCCTAAAGGCCCTGAAAGGCCTGAAAGGCCTGAAAGCGTCCGCCAGCCGCCGCTCCTCGGTACCGTGAGGGTTCATCGCCGACAACGCGAGAAAGAGCCACCATGACAAGCGACTACCCGCCCCAACCCGGCCAGTACGGATACCCAGGCTCATACCCACCCCCAGGCGGAAACGTCCAGCCCGGCGGTCTGGGCCTGCGCTTTGCTGCCAGGCTGATCGACGGCGTCATCGTCGGAATCGTCGGCGGGATCATCGTTGTCGTCATCGGCGCTTCGTCGAACTACTGGATCACCGGCCTGTTCACCGGTTTGCTGACCTTTATCTACTTCGTGGCCATGGAGGTCACGCAGGGCTGGACTCTCGGCAAGAAGCTGCTGGGTCTCAGCGTGCGAGGTCCGAGCGGCGCCGCGAAACCAACTGCCGCACAGTCGGCGATCCGCAACTCGTGGACGCTGCTGCCGATCGTTCCGTTCATCGGCGGGCTGCTCGGCCTGATCGCCATCGTCGTCATCGCCGTCACCATCAACGGCAGCCCGACCAAGCAGGGTAAACACGACGAGCTCGCGGGCGGCACAGCGGTCGTCAAGAGTTGACGTCAAGAGTTGAGGCAGCCGAACGCCGGTCACTCGCCCGGCAGCCGCGCATAGCTGTAGTGGATTTCGGCACCGTCGGCGTCGGTCACAGTCAATCGCAGTGTCGCCGAGATCCCGTCGGCGACCACCGTGCAGTCCACGGTGTTGCCGGGCCGGCCCTCCAGGTGGTCCCCGCAGGTCGCCGAATCCGGCCGCTCGCCGCCCAGCTGGACGGCGAGGTTGTCAAGCAGCGACGCTTCCAACTCGGTGCGGGTCAGCATCGGCACCAGATCGAAGTTCATCAGCAACCCGTCCACCTGGGTGACTTCCGCGGTCCGGCTCAAGGTCACGCCGTCGGCGGTGACCACACAGCGGGCGACGGCGCCCAGCTCCCCCACAAGATCTGACAGGCATTCCACCGAGGTGACCTGCTTGTCGGCGACCCCCTCCAGCAACCGGGCCACCGCACCCTCCAACTGCTCGCGCGACAAAGCCGGCTTCATTTCGTAGGCGATGGTTGCCCCGTCCACCTCGGTTACCGTGACGATCGGCTGAAAACTGTTGGTCGGACCCATCACCACATCGCAGCGAGCAACCTGACCCACTTCACCGACCAATCCGGCCGGGCAGGTCACCGACATTGGATTCTCCCCTGCCGCGGCCAATTGCTTGGCGATATCGACCTGCAGATCGGCGCTGTCGACCGCCGGCACACTCGGGGATGGCTCGCTGCCACAGGCCGCCACGATCGCCGACGTTGCCACCAGCACGCCGAGCGCGCCGATCAGCTTCGCCATTGGCTGCCCCGTCACGACGAGAAGGATTTGCACGGGGACCCTAGCAGATTCCCTTGTCGCACGGCGCCCATGAATGGGCTGGCTATCCGGCGGCCAGCGAGAACCCTTGCCAGGCCCGTCGGCGCGCGGAGTGCGGATCGAACTCGACGCGGCGCTGCCTGTCGAGTACCAGTACCGCACGCTCGCGGCAGTCGTACGGTGGCCAGTCGTCGCCCGGTACCCCGCGGCAGGCAAAGGACAGCCAGCGTTGTTGCATGTCGTCGCTGACCCGGCGCGCGGCGCGCGAATCGGGCCCGGCAGCCAGCAACCTGCCGAACCGCGAACGGTAGATGTCGAACACCGCCAGCAGCTCGGTCGCGTGGGTGGCGCCCAAGCCCGACCAGCGCAGCGCCCTAGTGGCGTAGTCGTAGCGGTACACAAACGTAGGCGTATGGCGGCTGTGCGCCTGGGCGATTTGCCACACCGCCGATCCGAAGACGAAGTCACCGCCGAGAGCAACACACGCCGCCGAATCGGGATATCCCGGATAGGCAGCCAAAATACGTTCTCGCTGAACAGGGTCGACCCGCGACAACAGCCGTTCAATGGCGCGTTCAGTAGTGGGCAGCAATTTGAGGAAACGAGTGAACAAGCGACCCTCATCGGCATTGGTGCCCACCACCAACGGCACCGGGTGGGCGTCACCGCGGGCCATCGCGACCACCGGATCCTGCGGCAAGAACTCGGTGCCGAAAGTGGGCCCGATCGCGAAGGCACCCAACATTTCTCGCTGTCCCTCGACTATCAGGCGACCCAGCGCGTCCACCAACTCCGCCGGTCGAGCGGTCAGCAAGGCTTCGGCCGCGTCGCCCTCACCGACCCCGAGCTGCGCGGCGAACCTGGCGGCATAGTCGGCGGCCACCTCGGCGCCGCGAGTCATCCCGTTGCTCGGACTCTGCGAAATCGCTTGCGTAAATAGACCTTTGGACTCCGGGGTGGCCAACAGGGTGGCGACTGCGTGGGCGCCGGCGCTCTCACCAAAGATCGTGACATTGTCCGCATCACCACCGAATACGGCGATGTTCTCGCGCACCCAGCGCAGGGCGGCCACCAGATCACGCAGGAACAGATTGTCGTCGATGATGACGTCATCGGTTGACAAGGAAGACAACTCCAGGCATCCCAACGCGCCGAGCCGGTAGTTGACCGACACGAACACACAACCCTTGCGGGCCAGCGCTGCACCGTCGTAGATAGGCGTCGCCGAGCTGCCCATCATGTAACCGCCCCCGTGGATGAACACCGTGACAGGAAGGGATTCCTGTGCCCGGCCTGCGGGTGCGGTGACGTTGACGCTCAGACAGTCCTCGCTCATCGGCTGGAACTTGCCTGGCGCCAGGATCGTGTACATCCGCTGCTGAGGCGCGCAATTGCCGAACCCGTGGCAATACCGCACCCCTCGCCAGGGCTGCACCGGCTGAGGTGCCCGGTAGCGCAAACGACCCACCGGAGGCCGGGCATACGGGATCGACCGCCAGCGGCTGACCCCGTCGCGGGTGAACCCCTCGACGGTGCCCGAGGCAGTCTTCACCCTGACGATATGCTCGTGCATCTCTGCGACCGTAGCGAACCACGCTGGGACGCACCGCAGCGCGGGGACATACCGCGGGCGCGGGCGGCTTGCCTCGCGTCTCGGGCCGTATCCGGCAGCTAGCCTGGCGTGATGCGCATAGCAGGCCTGATTGCAGTGAGTGTGCTCGCGGCCGGCTGCTCCCAGTCGGTGGGCGGCGACGCCCAACCCTCGGGTGCACCGACGTCGGCGTCATCCACACAGACACCCACACAAACCGCGCCGACGAGCTCTTCCGCTGCGCCGTCGACCACCCGAGAACCCGGCGCAGCGCCCGAGCCCGGCACCCCGATCAATGACGTCATCTCCTGGGTGGAGGCCGGATCGGCCGTCGACGCCGCCGACCACCACGTCGCTTTCCGCGACGGCGTAACCACCAGCCTCGGCGACGACATCGCCTTCACCGCCCCCTCGGGCGCACCGCACGGATCGACGCAGTGCATCACCGACACGCAGTACAACGAGGGCGCCCTGACCTGCTTGGCCGATCTCGACTCGCCGGCGCCGCGACCGCAGGGCCTCGAGGGCATGTGGAAGCCTGGCTGGATCGAGTTCACCGGCACCTCAATGCTGGTCGGGGCCCTGCACGGCGACCCCGGCCCATTCGTCAACGGCGTCGGACCCGAACTGGCGCCGGGCGACACGTTGGCCTTCGGCGACTATCGCTGCCGCAGCGACGACACCGGGTTGGCCTGTGTCAACTACGCGCACAGGTCGGCAGCCTGGATCGGCGCGGCCGGGGTGCTGCCTTACGGCTGCCTCCAACCGGTGGCTGCACCCCCGGACGTCGGCGAGATGTTCGGCTGCTGAGACCTCTCGACGTGCTAGGTCCGCCCTTGGTCGGCCCGGTCCCGCGCCCGCCGCGGATAGATCCGGGTCATGGCGACCGCACCGGTGATGACCACGACCGGAATCACTGCCTTGGTCCAGTCCACGGTCGCCGGTGACATCGTCGCCACATAACCCAGCACGGCGATCAGTGCGAACACCAACGCCCACATCAGCGTCAGCACCTGGTTGGTGCGCCGGAACGCGGATTCCTGCCAGTCGTGGCGGGGCGCCTCCGGCGGGGCGTACTGCGCGGTGAACGGTTCGAATGCCAGCGAGATCACCGCCATCAGAGCGAGCACGCCGCTCGACAGCGTGGTGGCGTGGACATCCATCCAGTCACGATCCTCGGCGCCCAGGACCAGGCCGGCGATGGTGATCCCGGTGAAGAAGACCACGGTGACGATGTCGAGCAACCGCACCCCGGCGAACCCCGCCGAGACTCCCAGCAAGACCGCGGACATGACCGCGCAGATCGCTCCGACCATCCAGGTGCTGGGGCCGTCGGCCACGACCCAATAGAGGATCCACGGAACGAAAGCGATGAAGGGGCTGCGCTCGAACCATTCGTCCACGCCCCACCTTTACCCCGTCGGAGGCCGATCACGCGAATCCCCCGCCGTACGGCCGCGTCACCTGATCCGGAAGGTGCCTGTCACCAAGGTCGGGGTGACCGAAACACCGTTGATGCTGGCCTGCGGCCGGCCGTCGGTGAACTCGATCGGACCTGCTGGCGCCAGGTTGCGCCGGGGGCGCACGTCATTGCGCACATCGAAGTCGCTGAACTCGTCGAGGTTGAACGGGTCGAAGTCGCGGCTGCCTTCGGAAAACCCACTGAAACTCACGCCGGTGGCCGTACCGTCGGGGCGCACGATCCACGAGTCGCGCACACCGTCGACTGCCGCGGTGTACATCCCGGCCACCCCGGACACCGCATTGGCGGTGAAGTCGAACGTGACCCCGTCCATCATCAGTTCCCCGGTAGCCACCGCCCCGTCGAACTGCGCGTCGAGAGTGTCGCGGAACCGTGAGGTCAGGTCGATCTGGCCATCGGTCTGGGTGCCGAAGAACCAGGACTCATCGTCGGTCCCATTGCACGCGTATGCCGCGACCTCCTCCCCGTCCACGCTGATCCCGATCGTCATGGTCTGGCCGTCGGCCGATTCCATATCCGCCATGTAGCGAGCCGACTCGGGTACATCGGCCGCGGCGGCGGTCTCCGAAGCCGGCTGCGCCGGAGCAGTTGACTGCGTGGTCGAGCTGCCAGAGCACGCCGTCAACGTTCCGAATGCGGCCATCGCGCTGATTCCCACAAGCATCGAACGAGTGTGTTTTCTCATGTCACCAGGATGGTCGGACGCCGAAGCGGATGCATGGAGATTGTCTGGAGATTGCGTGGAGATCTCCACGCCGCGCCGACATCAGACCGCCAGGAACGATTCGACCTCGCTGCAGAAGACCCGCCATGCCGGTTCGGTTGCGGTGAGAAGGTGGTTGTTGCTGGCGAGTGCGACCAGTCGAGAATCGGGGATCAACGCGGCCAGCTCCTCGCCGTAGCGCATCGGGACGCGATGGTCGTCACGGGAGTGCAGAATCAACGTTGGGCAGCCAACCTGCCCGGCCTGGTCGCGAACGTCAATGCGAGCGAACTCTTCCAGGAAACGCACTGCGTTCTCCGGCGAGGTGGTGCGCCGCTGCAACTGGTCAAACGCGGCCCAATCCGCGCGGGAGCCATCGGGCAGGAACTGCGCGGCGAACACCTGCCGAAACGCCGGGTCGTCTCGACCCCAGCCCACCCGGGCAAGGTCGAGATCCAGTGCAGCGGCACGCTTTTCATCATCACTCATAGCCCGCACGGCGCGCCCCCTGGCGTACGCCCCGCATAACACCAGCCGGGTGACCTTCTCCGGGTGGCGCGCTGCGTAAGCGACAGCTACCGCACCTCCCTGAGATACCCCGAGGAGCGGGAAGCGTTCCAGATCCAGCGCCTCAACCACCGATTCCAGATCGGCAACCCAGTCGTCGAATGTGAAATCCTCTGCGTCCCAATCCGACAGGCCGCACCCACGCTCGTCGTAGCGGATGAATTTGTGGTGCAGCGACATATCGCGCACCCAATGTCGCCACACCGGACTCTCCACGTCATAGCCCAGGTGCGTCATCCAGTTCGCCGCACGCACCAGCGGCAGACCATCGCCGGCCACCGCGTATGCCAAGCGGATCCCGTCGGCTGCACGACAGAAGGCGATGTGCTGGCGAGGCACCTCCGGTTCGGGGGCAGGGTTGGGAATCACCCGTTGAGCGGCTTCGTCGACCAACAACGTGCCCACGAATTGGTAGCCGCGACCACGCACCGTGCGGATGTAACGCTGTGCGCCACCGTCGTCGCCGAGCGCTCGTCGCGCGGCCTTGATGCGGCTGGTCAGCGCGGCCTCGCCGACGAACCGGCCACCCCACACCGAGTCGAAGAGCTCCTCTTTGCTCACAAACCGCTCGTGGTGACTGACCAACTGGGTCAAGACGTCGAACACCTGGGGTTCCACCCTGATGACGTCGTCGCCGCGCCGCAATTCGTAGCGACCGGTGTCGAGGGTGTAATCATCGAAGCGCCACACGCGCGACGGCGCCGACTCAGCGCTGGACACGCGCTTACAGTACCGGCGGTCAGCCTCGATTGCGGGATCCGTCCACCGGGTTACCGCCATCCGTCGGCGGCACGGGCCGCCCGCATCACCTCGTCACAAAGCTCACGCAGCTCAGTGGGCCCCGCACCCTCCTCGATGGCGGTCGCCAGGTCCTCGGCGGCGCAACGCACCTGATACACCCGGTCCGACAGCAGCGACGCCTCTTCAGCCGAGAGCACCACCGCATCGGCGGGCACCGAAGTCCCCTTGACCATCGCACGCTGTTCGTAAGCGCGCTGTCGACACGACTGCCGGCAGTACTGGCGGCGGCGCCCCATTTCACTGTCGGCCACCTCACGGCCGCACCAGCGACAACTCTGCGAGCGGGTACGAGCACTTTTAGGTGAGGCCGCAGGGGTCAGCGAGGTCACCCGCACGACTGTAGACCGCCGACTTCCGGGTTGGCGGTATCATCGACGGCCGAGTCGGGAACTCTGCGGGACGTTTCTGCGTTGACTACCCGGACGAAATGCGCTTATTGAGGAGTTGACGATGGCTGATCGTGTATTGAGGGGCAGTCGCCTCGGAGCCGTGAGCTACGAGACCGATCGCAACCACGACTTGGCACCACGTCAGGTCGCGCGCTACCGCACCGACAACGGTGAAGAGTTCGACGTACCGTTCGCCGACGACGCCGAGATCCCCGGCACCTGGCTGTGCCGCAACGGCATGGAAGGCACCCTGATCGAAGGTGACGTGCCGGAGCCCAAGAAGGTCAAGCCGCCGCGGACGCACTGGGACATGCTGTTGGAGCGCCGCTCGGTGGAGGAGCTCGAAGAACTGCTCAAGGAGCGCCTCGACCTGATCAAAACCCGCCGCCGGGGGTAAATAGCCCCGACCTGCGGAAGCGCAGGCCTAGCGGGTGATGCCGCGTGCCCGGTCGACCCGGGCACGCAGGCCCCATTCGGCGACCTTGACGATGGCCTCGCGAATTGTCGACCCATCCATTTTGGACACGCCGTGCTCACGTTCGGTGAACGTAATGGGAACCTCGACGACGGTGAATCCGGCGTTGATGGTGCGCCAGGTCAGATCGACCTGGAACCCGTAACCTTTGGTGTCGATCGCGGCGAGGTCGATCTTCTCCAGCACCTCGCGACGGTAGGCGCGGTAACCGGCGGTGATGTCGTGGATGTCGACGCCGAGCAAGATGCGTGAGTACCCATTGGCGGTGCGCGACAGCACCAGCCTGCGCCGCGGCCAGTTGACCACTTCACCGCCGGCGACGTAACGCGAACCGATCACCAGGTCCGCGCCTGCGTCTACCGCGTCGAGCAGCCGATGCAGCTGTTCGGGCGGATGGCTGCCGTCGGCGTCCATCTCGACCAGCACCGTGTACTGCCTGCCCAACCCCCACTCGAACCCGGCGAGGTAGGCCGCCCCCAGGCCATCTTTGGCCGTGCGGTGCATCACGTGTACGCGGTCAGGGTCGGCCAATGCCAACTCGTCGGCGAGATCGCCGGTCCCATCGGGGCTGTTGTCGTCGACGATCAGTACGTCGACCTCGGGCTGTGCGGCCCGCACGCGTGCGACGATCAACGGCAAGTTTTGGTGCTCGTTATAGGTCGGGACGATCACCAGAGTGCGGGCGCTGGGTTTGTCGGCCGGATCTCCTGCGTCCACCCCCGGTTGGGTGGCTTTGCGGCCGGGGATGCCACCGGGGACGCTCATGACGCTCCTTTGCCGTTATCACTCGTCGCTCGCCGACGGCGGAATCTTGCTGGCACGAATGACCTATTGTGCAGTATCACCCCCGCAACTCCCGAAATGCCGATCGCGACCAGTGCTGCCTCGATGTAGGGGCCGAATCGGGTGGCCGGGGTCAGCGACGTCTTCAGACGGATCTGCTGATCGAGCACGGCGGGTTCGAAGAACCCGGTGCGGGCCAGTTCCCGGCCATCGGGGGCGATGACGGCACTGATTCCCGTGGTACCGGCGACGACAAGGTATCGGTCGTGCTCGACGGCACGTAACCGGCCGAAAGCCAGCTGTTGTTCACTCATCGTTTCGTCGAAGGTGGCGTTGTTGGTCGGCACTGCCAGCATCTGCGCGCCGCTGCGCACCGCCTCGCGGGAGGCCCGGTCGAAGATCACCTCCCAACAGGTGGTGATTCCCACCGGGACGCCGGCGGCCTGCACGACCCCGTCGCCGTGCCCTGGAATGAAGTACCCGGCCCTATCGGCGTAGGGCGAAAGCTTGCTGAAGAAGCTGCGCCACGGCAGGTACTCCCCGAACGGCTGGACGATCTGCTTGTCGTGGCGATCGGCCGGCCCGGTATCTGGGTTCCACACGATGACGGAGTTCGTCGACACCGGGTTGGTGGGACTGTTGTCGGGTGCTGCGACCACCCCGCCGACGAGGATGGGGGCGTTGATGGCTTCGGCCGCCCGCGAGATGAGCTGACTGGCGTCCGCGTTGGCGAGCGGATCGATATCCGAGGAGTTTTCCGGCCAGATGACCAACATCGGCTGCGGCGCCCGCCCGGCCCGCACCTCGTCTGCCAGGCGCAGGGTCTCTTCGACATGGTTATCGAGCACAGCCCGGCGCTGGGCGTTGAAGTCCAGACCCAGTCGCGGAACGTTTCCTTGCACGGCGGCCACCGTGACCGGGGTGTTGTCGCTGCCTCCCCAGCCGGCCTTACGGACGCTCGGCCACGCCAACGCCGTCGTCAACAGCACCAGGGTGATGCACACCCCGGGGATCACCACGGCGGGCGCAGCCGCGGCGCGGGCGTCGGGGTCGCGCCGCCACCAGGAGACGATAGCGAGTGTCATCGCGGCGATGCTGAACCCGACGAGCACGACCGCGAAGGACACCAGCGGTGCGCCACCAAAGTAGGCCAGCGGCAGCAGCGGCCCTTCGGTCTGGGAGAACCCCACCACCCCCCACGGAAATCCACCGAACGGCACAGTCGACTTCAACCATTCCTGAAGCGACCACAGCCCCGCGAACCAGACGGGCCAGCCTGGCAGCGCGCGCACGGTCACGGCCAACGCACCGAACAGGGCGCAGAACAGCGCTTCGGCGAAGCTCAACGCCAGCCAGGGAACCGCCCCCACCAACCCGCTGATCCACGGCAGCAGGGGCAGGTAGAACGCCAGCCCAAACAACAGTCCGTACCCGAAACCCCCCGCGACGGTGGTGGACGGCCGGGTCAATACCCAGGCCAACAGCGCAAAGGCCACGATCGCGGTGTACCACCAGCCCAGCGGCGGGAAGCTGGCGTACAGCGCGACACCGGCCACGATCGTGACGGCCAGCGCAGGCAGCCGGTCGACGAGGCCACGGCCCAGTCGCGCCACACGGGAAGGGCGTTCGCGATCATCTGCCTCGCCGAGGTCGACGTGGGCGGAGTCAGCCATGCAAAACCGCACCCCGGTGCACGGTGCGCAGACACCGCGGAAGACGATCGTCGAGTCTGGGCAGCACGGGGACCCGTGACCGCGGATCGGTGGACCAGCGCTGAACTGCGTCGGCCGGCGCGGCGACGTCGAAGTCGTCGGCTTCCCACACTGCGTAGGACGCCGGCGCTCCGGGCACCAGGGTGCCGGTGAGACCGTCGTGGACGCCGCCGGCGCGCCACGCCCCCCGGGTGGCGGCCGCGAAAGCGGCGCGCGCCGAGATGGCGCTACCCGGGGTGCGGTGCATCGTCGCCGCCCGGACCGTCGCCCACGGGTTCATATCGGTCACCGGGCTGTCGGAGCCGAACGCGAGGGGCACGCCCTGGGATGCTAACAGCGCGAACCTGTTCATCTGTGCGGCTCGGGAAATGCCGAGACGCTGCGCATACATCCCCGACTCGCCGCCCCAGAGTGCATCGAAACTTGGCTGCATGCTCGCGATCACCCCCCAACCGCCGAGCTTGGCGGCCTGCTCCTCGGTGACCATCTCGACGTGCTCGAGGCGATGGCCGCATCGAGCGACCGCCACTCCCCCGAACCGCTCGACAACGGTATCGAGCGCGGCCACAACCGCCGAGGCAGCCGCATCGCCGATGACGTGGAATCCGGCGGTGACGCCCGCTTCGGTGCAGGCTGCCAGATGGGCTGTGATCGCCTCGACGTCGAGGTAGCAGTTGCCGGTCGTGGCGGCGCACCCGGTGGGGGCGTCGGCGTAGTGCTCATTGATGTGGGGCTCATCGATGTAGGGCTCGTGCAACCAGGCCGTGCGCGAACCGAGCGCGCCGTCGACGAATAGGTCCCCGGCGAGTCCCCGAGCCCCGGTGGCGTCGATCAGATCTCGCGCCTGCGCGGCGGTCTCAACCTGTTCACCCCAATAGCCGACAACCTCGACGCCGTGCTGGGTGGCGCGCAGTTCCTGCCAGTCGTCGAGGCCGGCGATATCGGGACCGGCGCATTCGTGAACGGCCACGATGCCGGCCGCTGCGGCGGCGTCGAGGGCAGCGCGGCGGGCCGACGCCCGCTGCGTCGGAGTGAGACTCGCGCGGGCGGCCGCGCGGATGCGATGGTGCGCATCGGCGGTCAGTGCGACGTCCTGGGCAAGTCCTGCCGAACGCCGCAGCTCCGTCGAGGCAGCGGCCGAATGGGCGTCGATGCGGGCCAGGTAGGCGGGCCGGTTGCCGACGGCGGCGTCCACGTCGGCGGTGGTCGGGGCGGTGCGTTCCGGCCAGCGTGTTTCGTCCCACCCATGCCCCCAGATCACGCCGCCGGGGTGTGTCTTGGCGAATGCGGCGAGCAGGTCGAGGCAGTGCCGCAACGATGTCGCGGGGCGCAGATCCAGCCCGGTGAGGGCCAGCCCGGTTGCGGTGACGTGGACGTGGCTGTCCACGAACGCCGGCGCGACGAACGCGCCGCCGAGATCGACCACGGTGGCGTCGGGAAACTGAACTCGGCCAACGTCGTCGCTGCCAAGCCAGGCGACCACACCATCGCGGACCGCCATTGCCGTGGCATCGGGCATAGCCGGGCTATGTACGCGCCCGTTGAGCAGCAGAGTGGTGGTCATGTCGACTTGTCAGTGTGCGCCGATGCGCGAAGTGTCAGTCGGTCAGCCGACGATGTTCGGCACCGCGCGTGGTGTCGCCGGCGGACGAGTTTCCCGGGCTGTTGATGTCGTCGACCACGTCGATGACTTCACCATCGATGTAGTCACCTCGCCCCGGAGAGCGGCCGGCGGCGACGCCACCGACGGTGCTGATCCCGACGATCAGCGGTGCCCGTCTTGCGGCGAGCGCGGTCACGACTGGGCGTGCGGCAGCACGGGTGGGCGGCAGCAGCAGGAGTGCGCCGAGAGCGGAGCTGGCCAGACCGGGGATCACGACGAGCACCGTACCCAGCGCGACGAGCACGCTGTCGGTGACCGCCCCCTGAGCGTTGGCCGCCGTCAGGCCGGACTGGAGTCGACGCAGGTGACGGCGCAGTTGCGATCCGGCCAGCGCCAGCCCCACCACGAACGTGGCCGCTACGGCGAGCACCGTCCAACCGAAGCCGATCGTCGAGACGAGCGCCACCAGCACGGCCAGTTCGACAACCGCGTAGATCAGGAACAGCCTCATCGCCATAGTGGGTCAACGCGTGCGATAGGCCAGGAGTTCCTGGGGTCAACTCCGACGTCACCTGTGTCGCTGGTGTCGCTGTGGGCGGGCCCCGCGTTCACATCGGCTTGATCTCGAGCGCGACGTTGCTCTTCATTCCGCCCCGCAGCTTGGAGAAGAATCTGAACGCCTTGC
>CAZLTV010000104.1:0-5765 GCA_964562545.1 uncultured Mycobacterium sp.
CGCGCGAACAGCAGGTCGATGGGCTGCCCCTGGCCGGCGCCGTGGACCCACACCAGCCACGGCTTGGGGTCGCCCGGGCTGCGGCACAGGCGCACGACGGCCGTTGCGGGTCCGCCGAATCCCTGCTTGGCCAGCGACTCCGGCAGTCGGGGATCGTGGTTGAAAAGCAGCTGTTCGTAGTGTTGCCGGCCGAGGCGGCGCCACCGCTGGGATCCGACTTCGAGGGGATCGGGTTCGGCGTTGGCGCCGGCCACACCGAGGGCGGCGAGTTCGGCCGCGGCAGCAGCGCACGACTCCGGGGATCGCTGCAGCGTCGGCGGTGGCGCCGTCAGGGTCATGCCGGTCAGCGCGAGTTCGTCGAGGGCGACCTCGCCGAATTGAGCAATACCGCTGGGCGAACCTGGGTTCCAGTCGCCCTCGGCTGCAACGGCGGCGTGGGCCCGCGGCAGCACACCAGCAAGGTCGCGGCCGAGCCGCCAGATCCGTTCGGTCGGATTCATGCGAGCGCGAACCCAGTGTAGCCCGCATCGGCAACCTCGTCGCAGCGCCGCCGGTATTCGGGAATGCCTGCGGTGTAGCCCATATACATGCGCTTCTTACCGGGCACGTTTGCACCGTTGTACCAGGAGTTGCAGCTTGGGTGGACCAGCACCGTGGGCGCGACCAACGAGGTGGCCTCGTCGATCCAGTTCTGCTGGGCCTCGGGAAGCGCCTCGATGCTGCGATAGCCGTGCTCGCGCAGGTAGGCGACGCAGTCCCCGATCCACTCGACGTTCTGTTCCAGCGCGGCAACGAAGTTCGCGGCCGCCGCGGGGCTGCCGGGACCCTGGATGGTGAAAAGGTTGGGAAATCCCGCCACGGCCAAGCCCAGGTAGCTCAGCGGCCCCTCCTCGGACCAGAAGTCGCGCAGCGACACGCCGCCACGACCGCGGACATCGATACGGGTGAGCGCACCGGTCATCGCGTCGAATCCGGTCGCATACACGATGACGTCGAGTTCATGCAGGCCACGTTCGGTTTCGATGCCGTCGGGGCGCACCGAGACGATCGACTCGGCGCGCAGGTCGACCAGCGACACGTTGGCGCGGTTGAAGGTCTGGTAGTAACCCTGGTCGATGATCGGACGTTTGCAGGCGAAGGGATGGCTCGGGGTCAGTGCCCGTGCGGTGTCGGCGTCGTTGACGATGCGGGCTATGGCGTGGCCGTAAAGTTCAGCGGCCATCCGGTTGGCCTCGATGTCGAAGAACAGGTCACCCCAGTTCAGCGCACCCATAATGCCGTCTTGCTCGACGGCGCGTCGACGCTGCTCGCAGGACGCGGCCTTCAACGGGGGCTTGGCCAGCATTTCCAGCAGCACCGAGAACGCGCTGAGCCGGGCCGCGCCGACGGGGTGCTCGCGCTGGGCGGCCCGAATCTCGGTGTAGCGGGCCTTGAGCTCGTCGAGTTCGCCTGGCTCGAATGCCCGCACCTGCCACGGCAGCGTGTAGGCGGGTGAGCGCTGGAACACCGTGAGGTGTTCGACCTGTTGGGCCACGACCGGAATCAGCTGCACCCCGGTGGATCCGGTGCCGATGACACCGACGCGGCGGCCGGTTAGGTCGTCGCCGTGCGCGGGCCAGCGGCTGGTGTACAACGACAGGCCCGCGAAGGTGTCCATGCCGGGGATCGACGGTTCGAGAGGCACGGAGAGAATCCCGGTCGCCGCGACGACGAACGGTGCGACGTAAACCTGTCCCCCCTCGGTGCGCACACTCCACTCGAGGGTCTCGTCGTCGAAGATCATCGCCGCCACGGTGGTGTCGAATTCGATGTCGCGGCGTAGGTCCAGCCGGTCGGCTACGAAGTTGAGGTAGGCCTCGATCTCGGGTTGGGCCGGCATGGTCTCGGTCCACACCCACTCCTGCTGGATCTCTTCGGAGAACGAGTAGGAGTACTCGATGCTCTCGATGTCGCATCTGGCGCCGGGATAGCGGTTGAACAACCAGGTGCCGCCGACGTCGTGCGCCTTTTCCAGCACCCGTACCCGCAGGCCTCGCTCGCGCAAATGGTGCAGGGCATACAGTCCGGAAAACCCGGCACCGACGACGATCACGTCGTACCGGCGGGGTTCACCTTCGAGCGTCAACATTCCTCCGACGTTCCTCCGACCTGGCGTCACCAGCGGGCCCGGCCAAGTTACCGTGCCATTTACAGTATCGTCGCCCGTATCTTCTCGGGGTCAGATCCGAACAATCCATCCGCCCAGGCCCACGTCCGCCATCGAGGGCCACTCCCAGATCCGGGACACCGCCCGCTTCGGGGGTCGCGATGTCCACCACCGCCGCATCCCGAAAGAGATACAGTAATATTCTCTGTTGAGCAGCCCGAGGCACCAGGGAGGCGTCGTGCAGGTCCCATTCACGTGGAAAGTCACGGGTTGGTTCATGGTCGGCTGGTCCGCGGAATTCGGCGATAGGCAGGTGCGTCCGCTGCGCTATTTCGGCGAGGATCTGGTGGCCTACCGCGACGAGTCCGGCGAGCTGCACGTGCTTTCCGGTCACTGTCACCACCTCGGCGCCCACATAGGTCACGGCGGCAAGGTCGTCGGCAAATGTGTCGAGTGCCCGTTCCACGGGTGGCGGTGGGGACCCGACGGCGCCAACACCTTCATCCCCTACCAACCGGACCGCCCCAACCGCGCACTGAGGCTGCGCGTGTACCCGGTGCGCGAACAATACGGATGCGTCTTCATCTGGCACCAGCCCCAGGGCAGGGAGCCACAATGGGAGCTACCCGACCTGTTTCACAAATTCCCGCAGTTCAATACCGACCCGGACGCCTATTACCGGCCCTACCCGGAGTTCTCCCGGCGCGCCGAGCGCGAGCCCGTCCATCCGCAGATCGTCGCCGAAAACGGCCCGGACAGCTCGCATTTCCGTTACGTGCATGGCGCGACTGTGACTCCGGTGTGTCTTGCGTGGGAGGCGGTCGACGAGGAATGGCGGTTCCTGACCGGATGGCCCGACGCCCGCAGCGATGACCCGGACACGATGGCGTTGCGTATCCACAGTCATTTCTCCGGCCTGGGCTTCGCGGTCAGTGCCTTCGAGGGTTCGTCGAACCATCGGCTGATTTTCGCCTGCACCCCGGTCGAAGACGGCAGTTCGGACATGTTCTATTCGATCTGGTGGCCCCGACTGCCCGGCGACGAATCCGACGCCCCGCCCCCGTCGGTGGTCGAAAAAGTGCAGCGCCAGTTCCTCGGCACGGTGTGGGAGGACCTCGACATCTGGCGCTACCAGCGTTACGTCGAGCACCCACCGCTGGCGAAGGTGGACGCCAAACCCTATATGGCGATGCGCGCGTGGGCCCGGCAGTTCTATGATGCGCCAGCCGCCAGCGATTCGGTGGCCGCCAGATGAGGCGCGGCCTCGCCGAGATGGCCGCCCCTGCACACACCGCGGTCGTCACACAAGAATGCCAGGGTGCGATCGTCGGGCCCCGTGCGGGACTGGGCGCGCTGGCCGCGGAGGCGCGCCGGCAGGCACTGCCCAATATCGCCCGACTGATGCCGGCGGCCCGGTCTGCCGGCGTCACGGTGGTGCACTGCGTGGTCCAGCGGCGCGCCGACGGGCGAGGCTCTAACCACAACGCCAAGCTCTTTTCCATCGGCGCAGGAGTGGATATCACCCCCGGCGGGCCGGGAACCGAGCTGGTGTCCGAACTCGACGCCCAGTCAACCGATCTGGTGCTACACCGATGGCACGGCTTGGGCCCCATGGGCGGCACCGACCTCGATGCGGTCCTGCGCAACCTCGGGGTGACCACGATCGTCGCGGTGGGAGTTTCGGTGAACGTCGCAATCATCAACCTGGTAATGGACGCCGTCAACGCAGCCTACCGAGTGGTGTTGCCCCGCGACGCAATCGCCGGCGTCCCGAGCACCTACGCAGCCGCGGTCATCGACCACACCTTGTCGCTGTTGGCGACGGTCACCACCACCGACGAACTCATCGCAGCCTGGAGCGCAAATGACGAGTAGGCAACTTTTCGACAACCCTCCACCGACCCGGCGTGGGCGTCTAGGGTTCGTCGCATGAGCGAGGCGTTCGAGTTCACCGTTCCGGCCGCCGCCGACGCCATCGCAGCGGTCATCGGCGATCGCGAGTTTCTCATCCAGGGTGATCGTCGCCTCACCTACGCCCAGGTGGTCACACGTTCCAATCGGCTTGCCGCCTATCTCCATTCGCAGGGCCTGGGTTGCCACACCGAGCGCGCTCGACTCGCCGGCCACGATGTGGGGCAGGACCTGCTTGGCATCTACGCCCACAACGGACCCGAGTACATCGAGGGCATGCTGGGCGCATGGCGTGCACGCGTCGCACCGTTCAACGTCAACTATCGCTATGTCAAAAGTGAGCTGCAGTACCTGCTGGCCGACTCCGGGGCGACGGCGCTGCTATACCACGCGGCGTTCGCGCCGCGGCTGGCCGAGGTATTGGGCGAGCTGCCGCAGCTGCGGGTCTTGATCCAGATCGCCGACGACTCGGGTAACGAATTGCTGCCCGGCGCCGTGGACTACGAATCGATCGTGGCCGAGGGCCCATCGCAGGCGCCGCCGGTGCAACCGCACCCCGACGACCTCTACGTCCTTTACACCGGAGGAACTACCGGCATGCCCAAGGGTGTGTTGTGGCGCCAGCACGACATCTTCGTCGCATCCTTCGGCGGCCGCAGTCTCTACACCGGGGAGCTCGCCGCGTCCTACGACGACATCGCCGCGCGGTGCGCCGCGTCACCGGGCACCGCACTGTTGGTGTTGCCGCCTTTGATGCACGGAGCAGCGCAGTGGGCGGTATTCACCGCGATGAACACTGGCCAGTCGGTGGTGTTCTGTTCTGCCACCGGTCATCTCGATGCCGACGACGTAGTGCGCATCATCGAACGGGAGAAGGTCCTGGCAGTCACGGTCGTCGGCGACGCGATGGCCCGGCCTCTGGCCGACGCCTTCGAGCGCACGTCGGCAGACTTGTCGTCGCTGGCAGTGGTCGCCAATGGCGGTGCCCAACTGACCCCGACAGCCAAGCAGCGCCTCATCGACGTCAAACCGAATTTGATGGTCGTCGACGGCGTGGGCTCCAGCGAAACCGGCGCCCAGATGACGCACATGTCGGCGCCCGGCGCGGTGTCGACCGGCACGTTTACCGCGGGGCCGGACACCTTCGTCGCCGCCGAGGATCTTGCGTCGATCCTGAGCCCTGGCCATGACGGCATGGGTTGGCTGGCGCAGCGCGGCTACGTCCCGCTCGGCTACAAGGGAGATGCGGCCAAAACCGCAGCGACGTTCCCGGTCATCGACGGTGTGCGGTACTCGATACCGGGCGACCGGGCGCGTCACCTCGCCGGCGGTGCCGTCGAGCTGTTGGGCCGCGATTCGGTGACGATCAACTCCGGCGGCGAGAAGATCTTCGCCGAGGAGGTGGAGTCGGCGATTCTGTCCCACCCCGGGGTCGCCGACGTGGTAGTCGCGGGCCGGCCTAGCGACCGTTGGGGGCAGGAAGTGGTGGCCGTCGTGGCCTTGGCCGACGGCGCCGAGGCCACGGCACAAGACCTCATCGACCATGCGGCGACGGTCATCGCGCGTTACAAGCTGCCCAAGGCGGTGGTGTTCAGGCCGAACATCGAGCGCAGTCCGGCGGGTAAGGCGGACTATCGGTGGGCCCGCGAGCAAGCCATCAGGGGGTTCTGAGCCGGAGGCGAACCAACCGGACCCGAGCCGGAGGCGA
>CAZLTV010000104.1:5865-12507 GCA_964562545.1 uncultured Mycobacterium sp.
GACCCGAGCCGGAGGCGAGTCAACCTGACCGGAGTCTTCTGTGGGTGCGGTTGCGCGCCATCCGTAAGGTCAGCGCAGTGGTCGCCCGCGTCGACCGGGTGAACGGTGGCGCCGCGCGCCCGGTGATGGTGAACGACAGGTCGCTTCCGACGACCGTGCGGTAGTGGCTGAAGGCATCGAACCCGGCCTTCCCGTGATAGGCGCCCATCCCGCTTCGACCTACTCCCCCGAACGGTGCAGCAGACGGAATCATCTGTGCGGCAAAGTCGTTGCGGGCCACCCCGCCGCTGCGGGTGTGCTGGATAAAGGATCGGAAGTCGGAGTCGTCCGGACCGAACCAGTACGCGACCAGCGGCGCGGGGCGCGCGTTGACGTAGTCGACGACGTCGTCGAGATGCTCATAGGTTCGTACGGTCAGCACCGGGCCGAAGGTTTCCTCGTCCGCGAGGCGCATCGAGTCGTCAATGCCGCGGACGAGGGTGGGCGCGATCTTGCGGGCGTCGCGGTCGGGTAGCGTTTCACCCGGCGGGGCCACCGTGTCAATCTGGGCCCCTTTGGCGCGGGCGTCTTCGATAAGGCCGACTACGCGATCGAAGTTCGCAACGTTGACCGACGAGCAGTAGTCGTCGTTGGCAAGGACCGACGGGAACATCGCACGCAGAGTTTCCCTTGTAGTGCTGAGGAATTCGTCGACGTGACGCGCGGGAACGAACACATAGTCGGGGCACACGCAGACCTGGCCGCCATTGATCATCCGCGCCTGGGCGATACGCTTGGCGGCGCGGGCGATATCGGCGCCGGGCGAAACCACCACCGGGTTTTTGCCGCCCAGTTCGAGGGTGACGGGTACCAGATTGGCCGCCGCAGCCCGTTGGACCAGCGCACCCACCGCCGGCGACCCGGTGAAGAACAGGTGATCGAAGGGTAGCGCGGCGAACGCTGCGGCGGTGTCGACGTCGCCGGTCACCACATGCAGCTCGGTTTCATCAAAGTATTCGGGCGCAAGGGCTTTCATCAGCTCCGCAGTCCCGGCGGTGACCTCGGACATCTTGATCATCACCCGGTTACCCGCAGCGAAGGCGGCCGAGGCCGGCAGGACGACCAGGTTGAGCGGGAAGTTCCACGGACCGATGATCCCGATGACGCCCAGCGGGCAGGGTTCGACCTCGGCCCGCAGCCCGAAGATCCGGGCGGCACGCATCAGTTTGGTCGCTCGCATCCACTGTGGTACATGGGTTCTGGTGTGTTCGATCACCGAGATCATCCCCATGATCTCGGTGAATAGTGAGCCCGCTCGCGGCCTGGTGCCGAAGTCGGCGGCCATCGCATCGACGAAGTCGTCGGCGTTGTCCAGTACCAGCGCCAGCAGTCGGTCGATCCGGTTGCGCCGCAGCGCCACCCCCGGCGGCCCGTCGGCGGTGAACGCGGCGCGTTGACGCTCGAGCACGGCCAGCATCGGATCCTGCCGGCGGTCGATCGCGTCCAGCAGCATCGTCATCTCATACCTCCGCGGACGGCCCCTGGGTCAGGGGGACGGTAACACAAACTCGACATACTTTACTGTAAGTATTACAGTACGTCTTTGCGGATGATTGCGCAGAGCCGACGGGAGGCACAGCCGTGGAAACGCCGGTACGAGACGCCGCGAAGGACGAGCCCATCGACCTGCGCGATCCCTACCCCATGTTCGCTCGCCATCGCCAGGAGGGCGGCGTGTTCCGGGGTTCAGTCCTGGACTGGTCCAGGACACCTGAGTCGTTGAAGCCCGAAACACTCTACGCGGCAGTGTCATTCGATGCCGTGAACCGGGTTTTCCGGGACGGAAAGGTGTTCAACTCGAAGATCTACGATTCCACCGTCGGCCTGTTCATCGGCCCGACGATCCTGGCGATGGAAGGAAAGACGCACTGGCAGCATCGCAGCCTGGTCTCGGCGGCGTTCAAGTCGCGGTCACTGTCGCGCTGGGAGCCCGAAATCGTCCGACCGGTGGTCAACTCGCTGATCGACGAGTTCGTCGACGCCGGCGAAGCGGACCTGGTGCGCGATTTCACCTTCGAGTTCCCCACCCGGGTGATCTCCAGGCTGCTGGGCCTGCCCGAAGAGGACCTACCGTGGTTTCGCAAGCGTGCCGTGGCCCTGATCAGCTATGCGGTCAACTACCAGCGGGCGTTCGAGGCCTCCGCGGAGTTAAAGGACTACTTCTGCGACCGTATCGAGGAGCGTCGTACGTCCCCGACCGAGGACATCATCGGGGATCTGGTCTCTGCCGAGATCGACGGCCAGCGGCTGACCGACGAGGCGATCTTCTCGTTCCTGCGCTTGCTTCTGCCGGCCGGGTTGGAGACCACCTACCGCTCGTCAGGCAACCTGCTCTATCTCCTGCTCAACCACCGTGACCAGTTCGAGGCCGTCAATGCCGACCACGACCTGATCGGCGCGGCGATCGAGGAGGGTCTGCGCTATGAGACGCCGCTGACCACGGTGCAGCGCTATGCCACCGAGGACACCGAGATCGACGGGGTGCCGATCACGGCGGGCTCGGTCATCGATGTGTGCATCGGGTCGGCGAACCGCGACGAGCGACGCTGGGAGCGCTCCGAGGAGTTCGACATTTTCCGCAAGAGGGTTCCGCACATCTCTTTCGCCGCCGGTGAGCACACGTGCATGGGTCTGCACCTGGCGCGGATGGAGACCCGGGTGGCGCTCGAGTGCCTGCTGGGCAGGCTCGACGACATCCATCTGGTGACCGACGACGACCCGCACATCCACGGTCAGCCGTTCCGGTCGCCGACGGCGCTTCCGGTGACGTTCACCCCCGCGGTGGCCGAATAGCACCGGGGAGACGTGTCAGCGCTGCCGGCGCAGCCGGCGTGCGATGGTCTTGGTCTCCAGGTACTGAGCGAAACCTTCTATCCCGCACTGTCTCCCGATGCCGCTGCTCTTGTATCCGCCGAACGGCGCGTCGGCGCCGTAGAACATCCCGCCGTTGACGCCGAACGAGCCGGTCCGGACACGCCGGGCGATCGCCATCGCGCGGTCTTCCGAGCGCGACATCACCGCACCTGCGAGTCCGAACGTGCTGTCGTTGGCGAGCCGCACCGCCTCGTCGTCATCGTTGAACGGGATCACCACAAGCACCGGACCGAACACCTCCTCTTGCGCGATCGCGGCGCCGTTGTCCACACCGGCGACAACGGTCGGGGCGACGAAGTGGCCGCCGGCCAGATATGCGGGTAAGCCCTGCACCGGGCCGCCGCCGGTGGTGATCTCGGCGCCGTCGCGCCGTGCGCCCTCGATGGCGGCCAGAACGCGCTCTTGTTGGGTTGCGCTGATTACCGGGCCGACGAAAGTGTCCCCGGCGACCGGATCCCCCACCGGGACGGACTGATAGGCGGCGGTGATGTCGGCGACGGCCTGATCGTAGAGCGAACGGTGGATCAGCATGCGGGTGGTGGCCGCGCAGGCCTGTCCGGCATGCACACAGACCCCCACCGCGGTCGGGACTATGACCGCGGGGTTCGCATCGTCGAGCACGATCGCCGCCGACTTTCCGCCGAGTTCGAGAAACATTCGCTTCATCGAGTCCGCCCCGTTGCGCATCAGCTGCTTTCCTACCGATGTCGACCCCGTGAAGGACACCAGGTCGACCCGCGGGTCGGTGCCTAGCAGTGCGGCGACCTCATTGGACGCAGTGGTGACCACGTTGACGACCCCAGGCGGGATGTCGGTGCGCTCGGCGATCAGCCGGCCCAACCGGGTCGCGTTCCACGGGGTGTTCGGGTCGGGCTTGAGGACCACGGTGTTGCCCGCCGCCAGGGCGGGGCCCAGCTTGTTGAGGATGACCTCGATCGGGAAGTTCGACGGCGTCACCGCGGCGACGACCCCGGCCGCTTCCTTGACCACCGTCCTGACGTTGCGCTCGCCGAACAGTCCTCCCCCGTCGAGCGCCCTTTCCCATTCGAAGGTGTCGATCAAATTCGCCGGGTAGCGCAAGGATTCGGCCAGCGGCCAGTCCAGCTGAGCCGACAGGGTAGTCATCGCCGGGCACCCCACCTCGGCGATGAGCTCGTCGCGCAGCTGGTCTCTGTCGCCCTCCAGGGCCGCCTGCAACTGCTCCAGGCAACGCTTGCGCAGCGCCCGGTTGGTCGACCAGTCTCCGGTATCAAAGGCACGCCGCGCGGCACCGATTGCCCGATCCATGTCGTCGGCCCCGGCGGCTGCCGTGGCACCCAACACGATGCCGGTGGCGGGTCCGGCGTTGTCGAACTCGGCGCCCGAAGCCGCCGTGACGAGCTGACCGTCGACCAGCATCCGGCGTTCGGCGCGATCGGCGACCCGCCTGCCCAATTCGATGCTGGTTTCGGTGTCGGGGCGCTCGGGTGGAACTTTGACGGCGTCGCTCACCTGGCACTCCCTCGGAGGAGATTCTCGGATGGTCAACGGTAAAGGTTACAGTATTGTGGCTCCGCTAGACTTCCTGGCGAATACATCGTTGGATGCATCCAGCAGAAGGGACGTGACTTGATCAAGGTGATGGAGGGCGTGCGGGTCCTCGAAGTTGCACAGTTCACGTTCGTGCCGGCGGCCGGCGCAATCCTGGCCGACTGGGGCGCCGACGTCATCAAGGTCGAACACCCGGTGCGCGGCGATACCCAGCGCGGGTTCGTCAACATGGGCGGTATGCAGCTGGACCCCAACCGACACCCGTTGATCGAGCACCCTAACCGCGGCAAGCGCAGCGTGGGCATCGACGTGTCCACGCCGGACGGGCAGGAGGTGCTCTACGAGCTCGCCAAGACCTCTGACGTGTTCTTAACGAACTACATGCCGCAGGCCCGGCAGAAGAACAAGTTCGACATCGAGCACATCCGTGCGGTGAACCCGAACATCATCTATGCGCGCGGCAGTGCTTACGGCGACAAGGGCGCCGAGCGGCTCGTCGGCGGATTCGACGGTACCGCGTTCTGGACGCGCAGCGGCGTCGGCCACGCGCTGACCCCAGAGGAGCTGGGTGGCGCTCTGCCGCAGGGTATTCCGGCATTCGGAGACTCGATCGGTGGAATGAACATCGCCGGCGGTATCTCGGCCGCGCTGTTCCACCGCGAGCGCACCGGTGAAGCCGTCGAGATCGACGTATCGCTGCTGAGCACTGCGTGGTGGGCTGCCGGCGCCAGCGTGACGCAGGGCATGGAAACCGGCGAGACGATGCGCTCAACGATGCCCGGCACCACCACGTCGGTCAACCCGTTCATGGCCAACTACCAGACCTCCGACGGCGGCACCATCAACCTGTGCATCGTCAGCCCGACCGGCTACATCCGCGACACGTTCGAACATCTCGGCCTTCCCGAGCTGGCCGACGACCCGCGCTTCTCCGATGTGATGCCGCTGATCCAGAACGCCGAAGCCGGTGTGCGACTCATCACCGAGGCGATCGCGGCCAAGCCGTTCGCGTACTGGCGCCAGCACCTCAAGACGATGAAGGGGCAGTGGGCCCCGTTCCAGAGCCTGGTTGACTTGGCCACCGACGAGCAGGCCATCGCCAACGACATGATCGTCGAGGTGGAGGCCAGCGACGGCGGCAAGCCCTTCAAGGTGGTCCGCGGGCCGGTGCAGTTCAACCACGAGGCCCTGGAGACTACCCGGGCGCCGCAAGCCTCCGAGCACACCGAGCTGGTGCTGATGGAGCTCGGGCTGGACTGGGACCGGATCGAAGCGCTCAAGGACAGCGGTGCCATCGCCTGAGCACACTCAGAGTTTGTCGACCCGCACGGGCACCCCGGTCAGCCAAGCCATCCCCGACAGTGCCTCGACGTCGTCGGGATCGCTGGAGGTCAGTTGATTGGTGTTGGCTCCGCCGGCCCGGTTGGCAAGCCGCCACCCACCGGTGCCGTTGTGGCCCCATCCGTGTGGGACGGCGATGACGCCGGGCATGATGTCGGCGGTCACGCTGAGGGCCACCTCAATCTGACCGTAGGGCGAGCTGATCCGCACCTCACCGCCGTCGCTGATGTCGAGCTCGGCAGCATCGTCGATGTGGATCAGCCCGCGCTGGACGCGTTGTCCGCGCATCAACAGCGGCGCATTGTGCATCCACGAATTCTCCGAGCGCGCCTCCCGCATGCCGACCATCCGCAACGGGTAGGCATCCGGATCTTTTCGGGACTGCAACGCTGCGATTTCGGAGCCGATATCGTTGTGCACCAATTGGATTCGACGCTTCCGGTATCCGATGAACTCGCCGAGCACACCGGTGCGCAGGTGCGGGTCGAGAACCGTACCGTGGGGGTGCTCTTCGGTGAGCCGACTGAACGTCAGCCCGCCACGGCGCAGCCCGAACCGGTCACCGCCGGCGCAGACCCGGATAATGCCGTCGGCCAGAAGGCGGGGCGTGAACGCCACACCGAGACGTCGCAGCATCCTGTTGGCTGCACCGAATGCGGTGAACACCGGCGCCCGACCGGCAACCCGGCGCATCAGCTCGCCGACGATCTGCCACTCCTGGCGGACCTGCCCCGGGGGTTCGACGACGGCCTCGGTGGCCTGCCGAAACGGCGTGGCCTGAAACGATTGGAACGTCAGCGGGAAATCGTCGCGTTCGTACATCGTGGTGACGGGCAGGACGTAGTCGCAGTGCGACGC
>CAZLTV010000105.1:0-12266 GCA_964562545.1 uncultured Mycobacterium sp.
ACAACGAGGCCAAGCGGTTCGCCCGCGACGACTACGACATCCTGTTGATCGGCCACGAAGGCCACGAAGAGGTGGTCGGCACCGCTGGTGAGGCCCCCGACCACGTGCAGGTGGTCGACAACCCCGACGCCGTCGACAACGTCACCGTGCGCGACCCGAGCAAGGTCATCTGGCTGTCGCAGACCACGCTGTCGGTCGACGAGACGATGGAAACCGTGCGCCGTCTGCGGGAGAAGTTCCCGACGCTGCAGGACCCGCCCAGCGACGACATCTGCTACGCGACCCAGAACCGGCAGGTTGCCGTCAAGGCGATGGCTCCGGAGTGCGAGCTGGTGATCGTCGTCGGATCGCGCAACTCGTCGAACTCGGTGCGGCTGGTCGAGGTGGCCCTGAACGCGGGGTCGAAGGCCGCCCACCTGGTCGACTATGCCGACGATATCGACCCGCATTGGCTCGACGGGGTCAACACCGTGGGCGTCACGTCGGGTGCCTCGGTTCCCGAGGTGCTGGTGCGTGGGGTGCTCGAAAGGCTGGCAGAGCACGGGTACGACGTCGTCCAGCCGGTCACCACCGCGAACGAGACATTGGTGTTCGCCCTGCCTCGAGAGATTCGGCCGGCCCGCGGGTAATCGAGGCTTCCGGTCCGCTGAGGGCCACGACGGCCGGCCCAGTGGGGGCGGGAAACGTCGGGCGCAGGCTAGATGTCGTATTCCCAGCGGTCGGCGCCGTTGCTGCGGGGACGCCGGGTCCGGTATTCGGTGTGCCCGTCAGCATCGTCGGCGCCGCGGTAGCGGACCCGGGAAACCGGGTGGTGGGTGCTGTTGGCGCGGCCGCGGGCGGGTTCTCTCGGGGACTCGTAGGGCTCGTAGTGGTAACCCTCGTAGTCCCCGTAGTTCCCGGAGGCGTCCCCATAGCCACCGCCATTGCCGTCCTGGTAGCTGTCGTAACGGCTGCGGCGTTGCTGCGGGCGCGGTGGACGCTCCCGGTCGAAGCGCTCGGCACGGTCGTGGGAGGCACGGTCGTAGGAGGCACGGTCATAGGGGGCGCCGTCATAGGGGGCGCGGCGTTCGGCCCCAGGTGCGGCGCGGCGCTGCTCACGCGCCGACGAACCGCGGGGGCGTCGGCGCGGCTGTGCCGACGAAGGTGCCTCGTCGGGTCGCGGCCGACGCCGTCGGGGCCGGTCCCCGGCCTGCTCGACCGCGTCGGTCTCGTCTGGCCTGGGGCGGCGTGACGGCGGTGGTGTGCGCCGGGCCGACCGTTCGCCTCGCGCGGCCCGTGCTGCGGCCGGTGTGCCGCCGCGACGGCGCTGCGACTGTGTGCGCGCGCCCGCCGCGGCGCCCGTGGACGCTTTAGCCGCCGCGCGCCCGCCCAGCAGCCCAGCCAGCATCGTCGAAACCCGGCCAGTCTTCGCTGTGGCGCCCTTGGTCTTCTGTGCGTCGCTGGAGTCACCCGCGAGGGGGCGCGCCGCACCGAGATACCAACGCCCCAGACCCAGCAGCAGCACGGCCGCCGAGGTGAAGAACATCAGCGGGAACCGCTCGATCAGCGGATAGCCGCAGTTGATCAGGATGTCCTTGATTCCCTCAATGGAGCCGGCGTGCATGAGGAAATAGGCGCCGGGCACCAGCGCGAACAGGATCAGCGGCGGCTGGATCACCGCGGTGAACACACTCGACTGCCGCACCACGAGCACCGCAGCCACACAGCCGATGACGAACAACGCGGAGAACACAGAGGTCAGTTCGCCGTCGCCGGACCCGGCGTCGAACGCGATCCCGATCAAGGACGCCACAACCGCGATCAGGACGGCACCCCACCAGGGAACTCCTGGAATGTTGGGGTGCGCAGATCGATGATCGGCCGGTACCGACGGCCGTGTGCGCTGTCCTGACACACGTCGACCGTACCGGCTCCGACATTCAGACGCCGCGAGCGCACGGTGGTGTGCCGATCACATCTGGCAGACTGTGGACCTCGTGGGCCTGAATCTTGGAATCGTCGGACTACCCAACGTCGGCAAGTCGACGTTGTTCAATGCGCTGACCCGTAACGAGGTGCTGGCCGCCAACTACCCGTTCGCGACCATCGAGCCCAACGAAGGCGTGGTCGCACTGCCCGATCCCCGGCTCGACGAACTGGCCACGATTTTCGGTTCTGAGAAGACCGTGCCCGCGCCAGTGACCTTCGTCGACATCGCCGGCATCGTCAAAGGCGCCTCCGAGGGTGCCGGGCTGGGGAACAAGTTCCTGGCCAACATCCGCGAAAGCGACGCGATCTGTCAGGTAGTGCGGGTTTTCGCCGACGACGACGTCGTGCACGTCGACGGGCGGGTAGATCCGAAATCCGACATCGAGGTCATCGACACCGAATTGATCCTGGCCGACATGCAGTCCCTCGAGCGGGCGCTGCCACGGCTGGAAAAAGAAGCCCGAACCCACAAGGATCGCAGGCCCATCCACGAGGCGGCCGTCGCCGCCCAGGAAGTTCTCAACAGCGGCAGGACCCTGTTCTCCGCCGGGTTCGACGTGTCCCTGCTGCGGGAGCTGAACCTGCTGACCTCCAAACCGTTCCTCTACGTCTTCAACGCCGACGAGTCGGTGCTCACCGACTCGGCGCGGGTCGCCGAGCTGCGCGAGCTGGTCGCGCCCGCCGATGCGGTGTTCCTGGATGCCAAGATCGAAGCCGAACTTCAGGAACTCGACGAGGAATCCGCCGCCGAACTACTCGAATCGATCGGCCAGACCGAACGCGGCCTGGACGCCTTGGCCCGCGCCGGGTTCCACACTCTGCGGCTGCAGACCTACCTGACGGCGGGGCCGAAAGAGGCCCGCGCATGGACCATCCATCAAGGCGACACAGCCCCCAAGGCGGCCGGGGTGATCCACTCCGACTTCGAGAAGGGCTTCATCAAGGCCGAAATCGTGTCCTTCGACGACCTGAAAGAAGCAGGGTCGATGGCCGCGGCCAAGGCCGCCGGCAAAGTGCGGATGGAAGGCAAGGACTACGTGATGGCCGACGGAGACGTGGTGGAGTTCCGGTTCAACGTCTAACACGGGAAAGGAGTGGCTTAGCTAACTTCCCGTGGCTTAGTCGGTAGAGAACGTCGTAGGGGGTCTAGCGTTTGCGATGTTCGCGCGGCGGGCGGTATGAAGGTCCGTATTTGCGGTCTAGCCACCAATTTCGCACCTTCGATACCCACTTGGGTCTCATCAGCTGAGCGTTCTCCTGTCCAGGCGAGAACGCAAGCAAATGGTCGACAGCGACGTCGGCGCAGTGGCAGAGCCGAGTTCACCGTGGAGGCGTCTGCAGACGGTGAGTAGGCCGTCATCGCGGCATTCGGGCGAGTCGGCCGAAAAATCTGTTGGCCGGCTCCAAGGCCCGCATCGAGATCAAGGTTAGGTCGGCGGACTGCATCTCGCGTCTGGCGACAGCGGACGAGGTGTCCCGCAACACGCCGAGACCCGTTGAGATGTGGCTCGGCGCACGGCACTTACCTGCAGTGCAGCGGTACGCGCGACGTGTCCGTCTTCGAGCCTCGTGAGCCGAGGGGATGAGTATGAGGTCGGCGAGGGCAGGCGGCGACTTCGCCGAATACCGTTTCAACAGAGGGATTCACGCTGTCGGCAACGACGTCGTGTCCGGCGGCCAAGAGTGCGGATGCGACCGCGTAGGCGACGCGATAGCCCACGTCGGGAACCGTGGCCCAGCCGCCAGCGCGATTGGCGAGCAGATGCGCCCACGGGCTTAGCCGGCCTGGTACTCCACGATCGGATCGCGGCTGTGCAGCGTCTCGCCGTCGATGACCACCAGCTCGGTGGGCGACAGCCGGTAGGTGGTGGCACCGTTGCGGGCCTCGAACCCGGTGGGCATGGGTCGCACGTCGTCTAGCTGCAGTGAGGCACCGTCGCTAAGCCGGACGCCCTGGTACACGTAGTCGCCGTCGCCGTCGCGGCAGATAACCACCTGCGCGGCTTCCGTGCGCGCGATCGCGACGGCATGCTGGTCGGCGTTGCAGCGGGCTTCGGAGTCGACGAACCCTAGCTCGTCGATCTCGGGCTCTGGCTGTGCCACCGTGGGCGACGCTGGGCTCCGCGGTGTCACCTGGTCGGCCGGCGGCACCGGGGCCGGCGGTGGCGCCTGGCCCTGGGGTGACGCTTGGGCCCGGGGTGACGCTTGGGTCGGCGGCAATACCGGCGGGGGCAAGGTGAGGCTAGGTTGCGGCTCGGCCGAGGCCGCCGGTTGCGACGTGGCTTCCGGCTCGGAAGGAACCGAATACACCTGTACAGCCTTGTCATTGGACGAACTGAGCATCACGAACAGGATCAGCAGGGTCGCCAGCGAGGCCACCACGATGGCGACCGCCGACAGCTTCGAGTTCCGCACCGGCTCGGGGGCCCTCCCGGCGATGTCCCCGGTTTCTCGGTGGTCGGTCGTCGTCGGCATGCCTGCACTCCCGTCGTTGCGCTGCCGAATGCGGCGCACGTCCAGCAAACCATCTCTACCAGCACAATCGGGTGATCTCGGTCGGCGTTTCGCCGGCACACGTACCTCCGGTCAGGCTGAGCTGACGACCGAGATCTCGTTGCCGAGGCGATAGCCGTCGCGCAGGGGCAACGAGTCCCCGCTCCAGAACGAGCCGGGGTCGAACCAGTTGAAATGCTTCTCGGTATGCAACAGGCCCATCTCCTCGTAGGTGATGGCCACGGTCTCTGCGCAGTACGCAGTCTCCAGCCCGGCCCTGGCCTGCTCAACCTTTCGTCGTTCCGCAGACTCGCGAACCTTCTTGTGTACAAATGGAATACCGCGGGTGAAATCGCTGACGGTCGGCACCCGCCCGCGCAGCCAACGTCCGGTCAGACGTGCCGTCGAGGGAAACGGCGTGCCGTCCATCCGGGCGATGACGCGAAGCAACCGATCCTCTTGTTCTCTGTTGGCATACGGCGAGAGCTGGCGCAGCCAGCAACGCTGGTCGTAGGTGTGGGTCCAGCGTTCGATCGCCTCGCGAAGGTCGTTGAGTTGGACACCTCGATGATGGGAGCCTGTCCACACGTCGAGCAGCTTGTCGCCGAGCTCGGCATGCCAGATCAGCGGGGGCAGATCGTCGATCGCGACGGTCATCCCGACATGGTTGACAGGGCTGTTGGTCATCGACTGAATCGCGCGGTCGGGTCCCGAGCGGCCGCGGAACAGCCAGATGTCGCCCGTGCGGGTTTCATCCAGCGCACGCTGCAGGGCCACCGTGCTTGGTTTCACCCCCGCAGCTTATTGCTTGGATTGCCCCCGCGACGTATGCAGACTGGCAGCATGCGTGGGATCTGGAAGTGGGTTGGACTTGCTGGTGTCGCCGGTGTCGTGGCGGGTGGGGCGCTCGTCGCGCGTGACCAGCGGCGCCGCGCCTCCTACAGCCCCGACGATATCCGGGCCCGGCTGCATCAGCGGCTGGCCGAGGCTGAAGAGGCGCAGCCATCCTGAGGCTGTGTGCCAAATGAGGGCCAGAAGTCGCACATGACTTCAGGTTCGGCGCCCCGGCCCCGGCGGGCTGGCCGCCGGCCCACCTGAGCGCTGGCGGGCCTACCGCATTACGAACTCGACGACGGTTTCGGAGAATGCGTCGTTGTCGTCACCGGCGGCGGTGTGTCCGGCGCCGGACAACTCCACGAACTGCGCGTCGGGCACCTTCTGCAGGAAGTCGGCGACCGCGTCCTCGCTGACCACATCGGACAGTTTCCCCCGGATCAGTAGGATCGGGATGCTCAACTCGATTGCAGCCTGCTCAAGCGACTCCACCCGGATGAACGGATCCTCGTTCGGTTTGGTCAGAAACGCCGGATCCCAATGCCAGTACCACCGCCCGTTGCGGTGCCGCAGGTTCTTTTTCAAGCCTTCCGGGCTGCGCGGCCTGGTCCGGTGCGGCAGATACGCAGCGACGGCGTCGGCGGCCTGCTCCAGCGAATCGAAGCCGTGCACGTGGCTGAACATGAAGTCGCGGATGCGCGCGCTGCCGTCTTTGTCGTATCGGGGCACCACGTCGACCAGCACCAACTTGACCACCTGCTGCGGCCCCGCCTCGCGCGCGGCGAGGATGCCGGTCAGCCCGCCCATGCTGGCTCCGACCAACACCACCGGCCGTCCGATCTGCTCGATCACCCGCAGGGTGTCAGCGCACAACGCCTCGACGGTGTACTTCGCATCCGGAGAACGGTCGCTGTCGCCGTGGCCGCGGCTGTCCAGTGCCACCACGTGTAGGCCTCGCGACGCGAGAACCTTCCCGGTCTTCTTCCACGAGAAGCGGTTCTGGCCGCCGCCGTGCAACATCAACACCGTAGGTTGGGTGCTGTCCAACTCGAGGTTCGCCTGCGGGCTGTTCCACTCGTCGGCCACCAGAGTGAGGTCGTCGGAGCCGCGAAACGTTGCGGTTGTCGGCTCGCTGTGGGTTGTGCTCACGGACGTTCCTCTCAGCCGGGGCGAAGATCACGTTACCGACCGCGCCGATTACTGCCATCCGGGGTCCTTGCATGCTGCGGTGTCCCTATGATTCTGGTCCGTGCAGCAGGGGGCCGACCACGAGCGAGATCGTCGCCGCATCATCGAGGCGGCGTATCGCTGTCTGTCCGAGCCGCAGCCCGGACCGATCCTGATGTCGGAGATCCTGCGCCACGCCGGGGTGTCGACCCGTGCGTTCTATCGGCACTTCGAATCGAAGGACCACCTGTTCCTGGCACTGCTGCAACAGGAATGCGACGCATTGGTCACCGAGGTGGATTTGATCGTCGACGATCCGGTGGGAAGCCCCGCCGACCAGCTCGCGGCGTGGATCGACGCGATGTTCGACATGTGCCTCGACCCGCGTCGTCGGATGCAGCTCGCCGTGGTCGACTCCGACGAGGTTCGGGCCGCCAAGGGCTACCGACAGACCCGGGAACGAGGCCACACGGAGCGGGAGCGTTCGTTGGCAGAGATTCTGCGTCGGGGCCGTACTGACGGCTCTTTCCCGCTGGCCGAGCCGGACTTCGATGCCGCAGCGATCAGTATTTTGGTGTCTCGCGTGCTGGCCAGCGGGGCAGACCAGGATTACGGGCCTGGTGGACGGGCCCGTCGCCAGGTTCTGGACTTCGCGCTGCGTGCAGTGGGGGCGGGTCGGCCGGGCTGAGTGTCCTGACGGGCTGGGCGTCCTGACGGGCCGAACATCCTGACGGGCTGGCTGTCCTGACGCGCTGAGTGCCACAAGTGACTGAACGGCACCGGGCGTCTTAGCGGCCGCAGACGATTCGGCCGGCTCAGTGGATGACCCGGTCGATCGCGTCGATCGTCGCGTCGGTGATCAGCGCCACCTCGGATCGGCCCTCGCACAGGATCACCAGCGACGACGCCTCGGCGAGGATCGCGGTAAATATCCGTGTCAGCAACTGGCTGCGTGGCGAAGGGGCCAGCTCAAGAAACGACGCCCAGCGCTGCAGACCATCGAGCATGCTTGAGCGGCGTAGGCGGGCGAACCCCGCGGGCACGTCGTCGGAGGAGAACACCACCGCCACCCTGCGATGAGTCCAGATGGCTTCGAGGTAGGTGCGCACCCCGGTTTCGAACCCCGCCTGGTCGTCCCGGCCCGGTCCGGCCGCGTTGTCGATGTGGCGGTCGATCTCGGCGACGAGCCGATCGAAGATCGCCAGGAACAGCTCCCGCTTGCCGCCGAAATGGTGGTAGATGCTGCCGACGCTGGCCCCCGACCCGTCGACGATGTCGGCCATGGTGGCGGCGTTGAACCCCCGAACGGCGAAGGCCTCGGTTGCTGCGTCGAGGATGCGCTGCTGTGTGGCGTCGGTCATGGCCCAGCGGCGAGTCGGGATCGTCATCGCTAATCCAAGTTAGTGCCGAGAGGTCCAACCGGCGACATTTACGTGCGCGTCGATGTGCCCGACCGTGGCGTATGACGCGCCGCAGACGGTTGCCGGCGGGTGCCGCTGGCGCCTCGGCGACGGTAACTTGTTCGCGTTGTCGGGTCAGATTTTCTTGATATACGGTTCTCGGTGTCCTCGCAGATGTAACGTCACCCACAGCCAGGCAAGGCTGTCGTCGGAGGGCCAATGGCGGTGAGGTGTAAACGAGGGAGGGCCTGCTAGATGGTCGCTTCCGACGTCGTTGCTAAGCCCGTACGCGCTGTCGGCGGGTTTTATTCGATGGCACTTGACACTTTTGTGTTGATGTTCAAGCCGCCGTTCGCGTGGCGGGAATTCATCAGCCAATCCTGGTTCGTGGCGCGGGTGTCGATCATGCCGACGTTGATGCTGACGATTCCGTACACGGTTTTGCTGACGTTCACGTTCAACATCCTGCTCAGAGAGTTCGGTGCGGCTGACTTTTCGGGTACCGGCGCGGCGCTGGGGACCGTGCGCCAGATCGGGCCGATCGTGACCGTTCTTGTGGTCGCCGGCGCCGGGGCGACGGCGATGTGCGCTGACCTGGGCGCCCGTACCATTCGTGAGGAGCTCGATGCCCTGCGCGTGATGGGCGTCAATCCCATTCAGGCGCTGGTCGTTCCACGTGTACTTGCCGCCACGCTGGTCTCGTTGGCGTTGTCGGCGACGGTGATCCTGGTCGGTCTGGCCGGTGCATACTTCTTCTGCGTCTACATCCAGAACGTCTCGCCGGGTGCGTTCGCAGCCGGTTTGACGCTGATCATCGGCGCGCTCGACGTCACGATCGCCCTGGTCAAGGCCGCGCTGTTCGGATTGTCGGCCGGACTGATTGCCTGCTACAAGGGTATTTCGGTGGGTGGCGGACCTGCCGGTGTCGGCAATGCCGTCAACGAGACCGTGGTGTTCACGTTCATGGCGCTGTTCGCGATCAACATTGTCGCCACGGCTGTTGCGGTCAAGGTGACGATGTGACGGTTTCGCGGCCGCATTCCCAGTTCCCCTGGCTCAAAGCCCGGTTCCGCTCCGTGGCCGATCCGTGGAACAGCGTCGGGGTGCAGACGAAGTTCTACGGTCGCACCCTGCGTTCGACGGTCTATGCCCTCACGAAGTACCGCGTCGAGTTGGTGCGGCTGATCGCCCAGATGGGTTTGGGCTCAGGTGCGCTGATCATCATCGGCGGCACTGTCGCTATCGTCGGCTTTCTCACCGTGACGACCGGGGCGTTGGTCGCGGTGCAGGGCTACACCGACTTTTCCGAGATCGGTGTCGAGGCCCTGACGGGTTTCGCATCGGCGTTTTTCAACGTGCGCCTGATCGCGCCCGGCACTACCGCCATCGCGCTGTCGGCGACTATCGGCGCGGGCGCGACGGCGCAACTGGGCGCGATGCGGATCAACGAAGAGATCGACGCGCTCGAGGTCATGGGAATTCGCAGTATCGCCTACCTGGCCTCCACCCGGGTGGTGGCCGGCCTGCTTGTGGTGATCCCGCTTTACTGTGTCGGGGTGGTCGCCTCATTCTGGGCAGCCAGGTTCGGCACCACGGTGCTCTACGGTCAGTCCACCGGTGTCTACGACCACTACTTCCGGACGTTTCTGAACCCGACCGACCTGTTCTGGTCTTTCATCCAGTGTGTGGCTTTGGCAGTGGTCATCATGCTGGTTCACACCTACTACGGCTTTACCGCGCACGGTGGCCCGGCCGGAGTCGGGGAAGCCGTCGGGCGCGCGGTGCGCACCTCGTTGATCCTGTCCGCGTTCGTGCTCGTGATGATCTCCCTTGCGGTGTACGGACAATCCGGCAACTTCAACCTGGCGGGCTGAGGCGATGGGCGACGACGACGGTCTGCATCCCGCGTGGTGGACGCTGATGTTGGTGGTGTTGTTGACCGTGGCGGTCTGGCTGACCTGGGCGCTGTTCACCGGCAGCTTGAGGGCGACGACGCCGGTGATGTTGACCTCTGATCGCGCCGGTCTGGTGATGGAGACCAACGCCGACGTCAAGCTGCGCGGGGTGCAGGTGGGGCACGTCGCGGAGATCGCGGTGACCGGTCAGCCGGATTCCCCGGTGGCGCTGCGTCTGGAGATTGACGACGACCAGCTGCAATACATCCCGGAGAATATCGAAGCGCAGATCAGGGCCACCACGGTGTTCGGTGCGAAGTTCGTCGATCTGGTGATGCCCCCGAATCCGAGTGCGCAGCGCCTCGAGCCGGGCACGGTGTTGCAGTCCCGCAACGTGACCACCGAGGTCAACACCGTTTTCGAAAACCTCGTCGCGGTGCTCGAACAGGTTGATGTGGCCAAGCTCAACAGCACACTGTCGGCACTGTCGGATGGGGTGCGCGGGCAGGGCGAGCGGATCGGGCAGGCCACCACGGACGCCAATCGCGTTCTCCTGGAACTGAACCCGCGCAACGAGACAATCCGGGAGGACCTGCAGGCGCTCACCGCGTTCAACGAGACGTACAGCGCCGCCGCGCAGAACATCCTGTCGACGCTGGATGCGGCCAGCACAACCAGCGCCACTGTGGTCGGCAAGTCCAAAGAACTGGATGCGCTGCTGCTATCGACGATCGGGCTGTCCAACAGCGGGATCAGTCTGCTCGCTCCCAACCAGGAGAACCTGGTCAAGGCGATCAATGTGCTGGAACCGACGACCAGCCTGCTCCACAAATACGACCCCGAATACACCTGCTTGCTGGTGGGGGCCAAACACCTGCTCGACAATGGTGGCTACGAGGCACCCGGCGGCAATGGTCGCACCATCGTGTTCGACGCCGGCCTCACTTTCGGTGACGACCCGTACCGCTACCCCAACCACCTGCCGATCATCGGCGCCAAAGGCGGACCCGGCGGCAAACCCGGCTGCGGGTCTCTGCCCGTCGTCGCCGACAACTGGCCGGTCCGTCAGCTGGTGACCAACACCGGATTCGGCAGCGGAATCGACTGGCGACCGAACCCCGGCATCGCGTTCCCGATGTATGCCAACTACTTCCCGGTCACTCGTGCTGTGCCTGAGCCACCGAGCATCCGCAATCTGTTCGGCGGACCCGCGATCGGGCCGATCCCGTATCCCGGCGCACCGGCTTACGGCGCACAGCTGTACGCGCCCGACGGAACCCCGCTGTGGCCCGGGCTGCCTCCCGCGCCGCCGCCAGGCGCGCCGCGTGATCCCGGTCCACGACCCGGCTCGGAGCCGTTCGTCGTCGAACACCCGATGCAACTGCAGCCCACAGCAGTTCCCTGGCCCTACGTACCGCCGCCGGTGCCGGCCGCGCCGGGCCCGCCGTGACCCTGACCGACCTTCCCGCCTATCACGAGAGGTAACCGATGACAGCCAATATCCGACGCGACGCGGTGCGTCTCGGGGTGTTCCTGGCTGTCTGCCTGCTCGGGGTGTTCGGTCTTTACGCGGTTTTCGGTCAGCTCCGGTTCGGAGCGGAGACGACGCGCTACCGCGCCGAGTTCGTCAACGTGACGGGTTTGGAGAATGACGACTTCGTGCGTATCGCCGGGGTCGAGGTCGGCAAGGTCAAAAACGTCAAGATCCAACCCGACACCACGGCGCTGGTTGAATTCGACGCCGACAACTCGGTGGTGCTGACTGAAGGCAGCCGGGCCGTGATCCGCTACGACGACCTGATCGGTGGCCGCTACCTGGCGCTCGAGGAAGGTGTGGGCGGCACCGGGCGGCTGAGCGCCGGTGCCACGATCCCGCTGGCGCGCACCTCCCCGGCGTTGGATCTCGATGCCCTGATCGGCGGTTTCCGGCCGCTGTTTCGCGCATTGGACCCCGACCAGATCAACGCACTGTCGGGTCAGCTCATTACCGCGCTGCAGGGTCAGGGCGGAACGATCAACTCATTTTTGGCTCAGACCGCGGCGCTGACCAGCACGCTGGCCGACCGAGATGAGTTGATCGGCGAGGTCATCGTCAATCTCAACACCGTGCTCGGATCGCTGGGGGACCAAAGCCAGCAGTTCGGCAAGGCGGTGACCGCGCTGTCGGAGCTGGTGGAGGGCCTCGAGGCGCGCCGCACGGAGATCACCAACGGCCTGGCGTACACGAACGCCGCGGCCGGAACCATCGCCGATCTGCTCGCCGAGGCCCGTCCGCCGCTGAAGAAGACGATTGACGAGACCGACCGCGCGGCGGGCATCGTGGTAGCCGATCACGAGTACTTCGACAACCTGATCAACACGTTGCCCGACGCCTACCAGGTACTGGCCCGCCAAGGTATCTACGGCGACTTCTTCAGCTTCTACCTGTGCGATCTCGTGCTGAAGCTCAACGGCAAAGGCGGCCAGCCGGTCTACGTCAAGGTCGCCGGGCAGTCCTCGGGGAGGTGTG
>CAZLTV010000106.1:0-6207 GCA_964562545.1 uncultured Mycobacterium sp.
CGGCCGGTCGCCGACCGGACGCGTTGTTTTGCGTCAACGATCTGGTGGCGATCGGCGTGATGCAAGGGTTGCTGCAGGCCGGGATGCGAATACCCGAGGATGTCGCGATCGTCGGCTACGACGACATCGAGTTCGCGATGTCGACCCGCGTCCCCCTGACATCCATCCGCACGCCGCACACCCAGCTCGGCGAAGCCGCCGCCGACCTGCTGTTCGCCGAGGTCGAGCGGCTGGCGACGGGGGCCGCTGACGACCACGAAGCACCCCATGTCGAGTTCACTCCGACGCTGGTCGTGCGCGCCTCGACCGCTGGGTAGCCGGCTGCTCCTTGCGAAGACGACGAAAATATGTGACAGTGCTCACCACTATTGAGGTTAAACGTATAACCTCACGGGTAGTCGGAGACCAGGAGTTGACATGAATCAGGGCCCTTCGCCGTCGGTGCAGATCGACGCACGACACTGGAAGCTTGGGGTAGCTGCCGGTATGGCATCGCTGCTGGACTCGGCCGCGATCATCTCGGTCGGCATAGGCCTGGCGCTATGGCGTGAGCACTTCCAGCTCGACGTCTGGCTGGTGGGTGTCCTCGGCTCGACACTGACCCTGTTCATCGCCATCGGCGCACTACTGGGCGGCAGGTTGGCCGATCTGTTCGGCCGCGGACGACTGTTCTCCGTCACAATCCTCGGCTACGCCGCCGGCGCCGTCGGCGTCGCCCTTGCCCCGAATGCGGCAGTCCTCGTCGGGTCGGTGGTTGTCATCGGCATCGCCGCCGGCGCCGATCTGCCGACCTCATTGGCCGTCCTGTCCGAACGCGCACCGGAAGGCACACAGGGACGGCTCGTCGCGTTCACCCACGTGATGTGGACCGTCGGGGTGGTGATCGCCACGCTGCTCGGATTCGCGGTATCCGGGCTCGGCGTGTTCGGAATACGGCTGATCTTCGCGTTCCTGGCCGTGCTCGCGGTGCTCACATTCGCTTTCCGCGCCTTCTATCCCGCCTTTCGCGAGCTCGACGCCGAAGCGGCCGCGACACAGGCCGCCCAGGGTATCGACGCGACGACCGCGATATCGCTGCGGAGCCTGCTGACCAACCGCAGATTCACCACCATGATGCTGACGACGGGAGGGTTCTACCTGTTCTTCACCCTGGTGGCCAACACATTTGGACAGTTCAAGACATACTTCCTCGTGACGGTCAGCGACACCACCCAGACCGTCGCCACAGCCTTGTCGTTCGCGACGACACTGGTCGGCCTGGTCTTCACCATCGTGTTTACGCGCATCGCCGACACCCGTTGGCGCAGCCGGTTCTTCTACGCCGGGGTCGCCGTCTTCACCTCATGCCAGTTGTTGATCGCGATCACCGGTGGATCGGTATTGGCCGCCATGATCGTTGCCCTGGTGCTGTACAACATCAGTTTCCCGTTCGTCGGTGAAGCGCTGTACAAGATCTGGACGCAGGAGTCGTTCCCGGTCAACGCCCGCGCCACGGTCCAGGGCGCGACAATGGCGGTGGCCCGCTTCGCGGCCTCGGGTTTCGCGCTGGTCACACCGGCGATCATCGATTGGAGCCCCACCGGGCTCTACGTACTGCTCTCGGCGTTCGCGATCATCTCGGGATCGATCGGCGCCGCGATCATCCGCGGTCAGCGCCGCGCCGCCGGCACCCCGACCGGCACCGCCTCGAGCCCGAAATCCGCCACCGTATGAGCCGTCTCCACAACACGGCGCCCGCCAGCACCTACACCCCACCTCTGGCCAATGCACCACTGCTAGCGAGCTCGCCCGGGTCGATGGTGGCGGTGTGCGATCCCGAGATCTCCTGGAGCACCACCACCGATATCCCGAATTGGCTACAGGCTTGCGCCGAACTCCAACTCGACATCGACGGCCAAACGCAGACGGCGCACATCGCCGGACGCGACTGTGTCAACATCGAGTGGCCATTCGCGCCACTGCGGCCGCGCCAGCAAGCGACGCTTCGGTGCAGGGTGCGCGGCACCGACGGCACGGTATCGCCGTGGAGCGAACCCACCACCGTCAGAACCGGTTTCCTTGACCCCGGAGAATGGCGGGCGTCGTTCGTCGGCGCAGGGACACCGCAACCCCAGCTGCTGCGCGGCACGTTCGGAGCCCGCCCGAACCTGGCCAGAGCCACGCTGTATTCCACGGCTTTCGGCGTCTACGACATCGAGATCAACGGTCTGCACACCGATGACGAAGAACTCAAACCGGGGTGGACTAGCTATCAGTGGCGGGTCAACCTGGTCGCCACCGACGTCACGACACTGATCAGGCAGGGCCGCAACGCTATCGGGATCACCCTCGCCGGCGGCTGGTACACCGAACGGTTCGGGTTCCGCGATGCCGCGGCGGTGTTCTATCCCGGGGAACCGACCGCTGCGGCCCAGCTCGTGCTCGATTACACCGATGGCTCCCAAGACGTGATCGTCACCGATCAGAGCTGGAAGCGCACGCCCGCGCCCATCCAGTCAGCGAGTCTCTACCAGGGCGAATCCTATGATGCGCGGGCCGAGATCGACGGTTGGTGCCTTCCCGAGTTCGATGACGGACAATGGAGCCCCGTCGTCGTCGACGACACCCGCAGCGGCGAACCCGCCGCCCGAACGACACCGCCGGTGCGTGCCGTCGAAGAACGGCAGGTGCACCAACTGATCACCACCCCGAGTGGACGCACCGTGCTCGACTTCGGCCAGAACCTCACCGGGGTGGTCCGTTTCCGCGTGCGCGGACCCCGCGGCCACGAGGTCACACTCAGGCATGCGGAGGTACTCGAGAACGGCGAGCTGTGCACCCGTCCGCTGCGCAACGCCGCCGCCACCGACCGTTACGTGCTGCGTGGCGGCGACGACGAGGTGTGGCGACCACGCTGGACATTTCACGGCTTCCGCTACGTCGAAGTGGCGAACTGGCCCGGCGATGTCGACCCGTCGGACTTCACCGCGCTGGTCATCCACAGCGACATGAGACGCATCGGCGACTTCTCGACATCCCATCCCCTGCTGCAACGGCTGCACGACAACGTCGTCTGGGGCACCCGCGGCAACTTCCTGTCCATTCCCACCGACTGTCCGCAACGCGACGAGCGGCTGGGCTGGACCGGCGACATCCAGGTCTTCACCCCGACGGCGTCCTTCCTGTACGACTGCGACGCTTTCCTTCGCTCCTGGCTTGTCGACGTGGTGAACGAGCAGGACGCGGCCGGCGGGGTGGTGCCGATGGCCGTGCCCGCGGTAATCCCCCAAGTGCCAGGTATTCTCGCGCCGATCGCCGCCTGGGGCGATGCCATCACCGTGGTTCCCACGGTGCTGCACGAGCGTTTCGGCGACCGCGGCGTGCTGCGGTCGTGCTTCGAGGCCATGAAGCGCTGGGTCGACGTCGTAGAGGAACGCGCCGGCGACGACCTTCTCTGGGATACCGGCCAGCAATTCGGCGACTGGCTGGATCCGGACGCCCCGCCCGATCTGCCGGGCAACGCCAAAACCGACTCGGACATCGTCGCGACGGCCTATTTCGCGCGCTCGGCGAGGCTGACCGCGCACACCGCGGAGCTTCTCGGTCAGATCGCCGATGCTGCGCACTTCCGCAGTCTTGCCGAACGGATCACCCGCGCATTCTGCGACGCCTACGTCACGCCGAGCGGTCGGATGATGTCGGACGCACCCACCGCGTACGCGCTGGCCATCGCTTTCGATCTGGTCGACGAGGACCTCAAAGATTCGATGGGCGCGCGTCTGGCAGAGCTGGTGCGGCGCGGCGGATACCGCATCAGCACCGGATTCGTCGGCACACCGATCCTCTGCGAGGCACTGACCGCCACGGGGCATCACCGCGCAGCGGCCCGGCTGCTGCTGCAGACCGAGTGCCCGTCCTGGCTCTACCCGGTCACCATGGGTGCCACCACGATCTGGGAGCGGTGGGACTCCATGCTTGAAGACGGTTCCATCAATCCCGGGCAGATGACTTCGTTCAACCATTACGCACTGGGAGCGGTGGCCGACTGGTTGCATCGTTGCGTAGCGGGGCTGGCACCGGCGGACACCGCCTATCGGCGCATCCGTGTCCAACCGTGCGTGATCGACGGGCTCGCCGACGCCGGAGCATGGCACCTGACCCCTTACGGCCGCGCCTGCGCGCGCTGGCAGCGCGCCGAAGAAGGCTGCGTCGACATCGTTGTCGAGATTCCACCGAACTGCACCGCCGAGGTCATCCTGCCGTCCGGCGCCCACCATAACGTGGGCAGCGGACGTTACGAATGGCGCGACCGGCTACCGTTGACCCGCGCCACCCGCCGCGAACCGCTCGACTTGTCGAGCAGCCTGTCCGATGTGATCGATGACGAACAGGCGTATCGGGCCGTCATCGATGCCATCGCCGGCATCGATCCTGCCCGGGCCGAGGCGTTTCGGCGCACGACCCGCTGGAGGACAGGCCGTTCACTCGACGAACCCTTGAACAAGGCGCCTATCCCCATCCTGCAGGCGGTGCAGCACGCGCTATCCGGAGTACACCCCGACCTCAAATGACGTAGTCCAGCGTCGTCATCATCCCCGCTTCCATGTGATAGCCGTTGTGGCAGTGCAACATCCATACTCCCGGGTTGTCTGCGACGAGTCGGACGGCAACGGACTGCATAGGGTTGACGATGACGGTGTCCTTGCGTGGCCCGGGCTCTCCGTCCGGTTTGATGACCTGAAAAGTGTGGCCGTGCAGGTGCATCGGGTGCCACATCATGGTGTGGTTGGTGAAGGTGATGGTGGCGTGTTCACCCTGGCGGACGGTGAGGGGCACCGCCCGGTCGAAGGTCCGGCCGTTGATCATCCAGTTGTAGTCCATCATCGATCCGGTGAGCAGCGCCTGCAGCGCCACATCGTGGCCGCCTGCGGGCAGCGACACCTCGTCCGCCGCGGTGAAGGTCTCGGCGGTTCCGATTCGTCCGGCCAGCTCGGGGGGCTGGAATCCGACCTCGGGCGCGCCGCCGGACCCTGTCCGCAACAGCGCCCGGGCCTGGCCGTTCTTCCCCTCGGCGGAAGCGACCAGCGCGAACACACCGTCGCCCGCCGTCACGACCACGTCGTAGCGCTCACCCATGCCCACCAGCACCGCGTCGACGTCGGTCGGCACGACCGGAAACCCGTCGGTATGGGTCACCGTCATGCGGTGCTCGGCCAACGCCACTCGGAACGCGGTGTCGGCTGCGGCGTTGATCATACGGATACGGATACGTTGGCCGGGCTTGGCGTCGAACGTGGTGGCCGCCTTGGGAATCCGACCGTTGACCAAGAAGTAGGGGTACTCGACATCGCCACTGTCTCCGCCCAGCAGATCGCTGCGCGGGTCGTTGCCGGATCCCGGCGGGCCGCCCATCGACCCCATCCCCGGCATCCCGGGCATGGATCCATGCCCGGCCATACCCCCCGAGCGCAGTTCGGCAAAGATCTGTCGTGGGTCCCGTCCCACGCCTGAGGTCCAGTCGTCAAGCATCACGATCCACTCGGCGTCATAGTCGCCCGGTTCGGCAGGGTCGTCGACGATCACGGGCAAGTACATGCCGTAGTCGGTGTCCAGCCCACCCGCGTGCGGATGAGCCCAATGCGTGCCGGGGTGCGGGGCCGTGAACCGGTAGGTGAACGACTGTCCCGGCTTGACATCCGCCGAAGCCGGCGCGGCGCCATCCATGTCGTTGCGCAATGCGATTCCGTGCCAGTGCACCGATGAGGGATGATCGAGGGCGTTGTTCAGACTCACCACAAACTCGTCTCCGACGTTGGCGCGAAGCAGCGGCCCCGGCACCTGCCCGTTGTAAGCCAGCGTTGGAACGACGGTGCCGCCGAGGTCGATATCGGCGGCAGCTGCCCTCAAGGTCGACGCCGAAGTCTTCCCGGTCCGTGGTCGGGCCGCCTCGGCGGCCGCGATCAACTCTGCCAGTGTCTTATCACCTTGGGCCCCAGCCAGTTCGGTATCCGACGTGGGATTGGACGGACTCCCACAAGCCGCGAGGGAAGCCCCGCCGAGGACGCTCGCGGCCAGGAAACGACGCCGGGTCAGGGACGGGACTTCGAAGCTAGATCGGCTCACGCCGCCAGTGTCGGCCTCGACCCGCGATGCTTTGATGATGATTATGTGAAGATTCGCTCAATGCCGCCGCGCTGGCGCGAATCGACACCGCGCTGGCGCGAATCG
>CAZLTV010000106.1:6307-12124 GCA_964562545.1 uncultured Mycobacterium sp.
GCGCTGGCCCGAATCGGCACCATGCCGTACCAATCCCTGATTCACCCGTGTCCCCCGATTCGCCCGTGCCGACCGCCACCGTGGACGACAATGAGAACCGGACAGGCCGGAGCGCGACGCCAAGCCCGGGCCCAGTATTTACAATTAGGCACTAATTTGTAACTCTGTTGAGGCTGTAGCTCAGGCCTAGGAGGCGCGTGGTGTCCATCATCGAGCATCGGATGGCCCCTGCCTTGGGCCTGACCGCGCACCTGAGCCGCGCCGTTCGCCGCATCGGGGTCGACGCGGCAATCGGGCGCCGTCGCACGACACCGCGCACCATCGCCAATCTGGACGCAGCAGCGATGACAGATCTGATGGGCCGCACGGTGACGTCGGTGTCAGTGATCGACGCGGATGCAGGCACATCGTCTCGAGCCCGGCTCGCGCTCACCGGCGACGACGTACCCGCAACCGTGTTCGTCAAGATGGCCGCCAAGACCGTCGCCACCCGACTCATGGGCGAGCTCGGCAACCTCGCCGACACCGAGACACGGTTCTACCGTCAGCTCGCACCCGAACTGACGGGGGTGCCGATCTCGTATGGTTCCCGATTCGACCCATGGACAGGCAGGTTTGTGCTGGTCCTCGAGGATTTGACGGATGCCTCGGGCCCACCCTGCGACTTCCCCGACACTCTCCACCCTATCGACGTCGACCGGGCTGCTCTCGTCCTCGAACTATTGGCCCGGCTGCACGCGACTTTCTGGAACCGGCTGGGCGCACCGGGTGACGGCCCGCTGGGCTGGCTGTACGCCGCCTCGGCAGACAGTGCGTCACTGCTGACCGGCCCGCTCCTGCGGACATCGTCACAGCGGTTGGCACGCCGCAGCGACCTCCCGCTGGAGTCTGGCCGGTTCATCAACGACCACTACCGCCAGGTCGCCGCACTCATCGACCATCCCCCGCACACCGTCATGCATGGAGACGCCCACCCGGGCAATCTGTACTTCCGGGCGGGTCGGGCCGGGCTGCTGGACTGGCAGGCCGTCCGACGCGGCCACCCCAGCCGCGAACTCGCCTACACCCTGGTGACATCGATGACCGCCGAAGACCGTCGGGCTCATCAACGGGACCTGCTCGATGTCTACCGGCAGGCACTATCCGCCGGCGCGGGCCCCAGCCTCGACCGCGACGACCTGTGGGACCGCTACCGCCAAGCCGCGGTGTACCCCTACGTCGCAGCGCTGATCACCGCGGGAATGGGCGGCATGCAGGCCGAGAACATCGCGATCAAGGGTGTCGAGCGCAGCCTCGACGCGCTAGCCGACCTCGAGACCGTGCCGCTGCTGGAGAAGGCACTGTGACCGACGCCGCCCGCCGAGCCTGCGGCCACCCGGGCCAGCACGCTTTACGATCGTTAGCGAACCCGTAAGACAGGCCAGGTACGTGAACCAACCAGCAACCACGCGCTCCGACTCCGGCGAGGACACTTCGACGAGGAACCGCATCCTCGCCGCCACCGCCGAGGTACTGGGACGCAGCGGCCAGACCAAGCTCAGCCTGTCGGAGGTGGCGCTTCAGGCCGGGGTGTCACGCCCCACCCTGTATCGCTGGTTCTCCGACAAACAGGCGCTGCTCGAAGCGTTCGGCGTCTACGAGCGCGAGATGTTCGAATCAGGCATCGCCGAGGCCACCGCCGGTCTGCGCGGCACCGAGCGGGTCGATGCGGCGATGGAGTTCATCGCCGCATACCAGCGGTCCTACACGGGCGTTCGGGTGGTGGACATCGAGCCCGAGGTGGTGATCGCGCGGTTGGGTCACATCATCCCGGTCATGCGGGCCCAGCTGGAGAAGCTGCTGCCCGGCACCAACGGCGCGGTCAAAGCGGCCACCGCGGTGCGGGTGGCGGTGTCGCACTACATCGTGCGCAGCGACGACGACGATCAGTTCCTTGCGCAGCTGCGCCACGCGGTGGGGCTCAAAACTAGCTAGACCGCGTCCAAGAAACGCGTGACACTCGACTGATTTCTTGTAAAGCTTGCTGTCATGACGACAGCGCAGACAGAGACCGGCGTGCTGGCCGGCGAAGAGCGGATGCTCATCGACGGAGAATTGCAGTCCACACCCAGCGGAGCCACCTTCGAGGTCATTCATCCGGCCAGTGAGCAGGTGGCCGGACAGGCCACCGACGGCACCGTCGAGGACATGGGACGCGCGATCGGCGCGGCGCGCAGGGCCTTCGACGCCGGGGACTGGTCACGCGACCTGGATTTCCGCCACCACTGCCTGAGCCAGCTGCACCAGGCGCTGGACCGAAACAAGGAGCGGCTGCGCCGGATCTTGATCACCGAGGTCGGCTGCCCGGTGTCGGTAACCGGAAGCCAGATAGAGAGCCCCATCGAGGAGGTCAAGCACTGGGCCGAGCACGGCAAGGCCTTCAACTACCTCGTCGACAATGGTGTGCACGACACCCCGCTAGGGCCTGCACGACGCAAGATCCACTACGAGCCGGTCGGCGTGGTCGGGGCGATCACCCCGTGGAACGTGCCGTTCTACCTCAACATCGCCGAGACGGTGCCTGCGCTGATGGCGGGTAACACGGTCGTGCTCAAACCCGCTCAGCTGACGCCGTGGTCAGGCAGCGAGTATGGACGCATCGTCGCCGAGGAGACCGATATCCCGCCCGGGGTGTTCAACGTGGTCGTGTCGAATGCCAACGAGGTCGGGGCGGCGTTGACGGCCGACCCGCGCGTGGACATGATCACGTTCACCGGCTCGACCGCCACCGGACGCGCAATTCTGGCAGCGGGCGCCCCGACGGTGAAGAAGACTCTGCTGGAACTCGGTGGCAAGTCCGCCCACATCGTCCTCGATGATGCCGATTTCAACTCCGCGCTGCCGATGGCGGCGATGATGGCGTGTGTGATGTCGGGCCAAAGCTGCATCCTTCCCAGTCGAATCCTGTTGCCGCGCAGCCGCTATGACGAAGGAATCGAGATTCTCAAGACCATGATGGAGGGTTTCCCGGTAGGCGATCCGTGGACGCCGGGCAACATGCAGGGACCGCAGATCAGCGAGGGCCAGCGGCAGAAGGTACTCGGGCTGATCCGCAGCGGGGTCGCCTCCGGCGCCCGCCTGGTCACCGGCGGCGGTATCCCGGAGAACCTGCCGGTGGGCTACTACACCCAGCCGACGCTGCTGGCCGACGTCGACCCCGACTCCCAGATCGCCCAGGAGGAGATCTTCGGCCCCGTGTTGACGGTCACGCCCTACGACAGCGACGACGACGCCGTCGCGATCGCCAACAACACGATTTACGGCCTGTCCGGTGAGGTCAGCAGCGCCGACATAGACCGCGCATTCGCCGTGGCGTGCCGGATGCGCACCGGCAACGTCACCATCAACGGCAAGAGCCACTTCGGAATCAACAGCCCCTTCGGCGGGACCAAGCAGAGCGGGCTGGGTTACCGCAACGGCGAGGAGGGCTACAAGGAATACCTCGACGCCAAGACCATCGGCATGCCCGCATGACCGGCGTGCTGGATCGCCAGCATCTCAGCGACGAACTCGAGATCAGGGCCCTACTCAACCGGTACGCCCGGGCCGTCGACACCAAGGACTGGGACCTCTACCGCTCGGTGTTCACCGACGACGCGCACATCGACTACTCGTCGGCCGGCGCGGCAGCCGGGCCGCGCGACGAGGTGGCCGCATGGTTGGCCGCGGGCTTCGGCGCGATCCCGTGGAGCATGCACTACATCACCAACATCGAATGCGACTTCGATTCCTCCGGCGACCGGGCCACCGTGCGGGCGATGTTCTACAACCCGATGCAGTTGCCCGGGGTGACTGGGCAGAGCACCTGCGGCGGCTACTACCACCACGAATTGGTGCGCACCGCCGACGGCTGGCGCAGCCGGGCCCTGCGCGAAGACAACGTCTGGTTTGTCAACAAACCCGGCGGCGACTGACCGCCGTCACCCCTCGGCGGCCAGCTGACCGCAGGCGGCGGCGATCTCGCGGCCGCGGGTGTCGCGCACGGTGCACGAGACCCCGCGTTCGCGGACCCGCCTGACGAATTCGCGTTCGACGGGCTTGGGGCTGGCATCCCATTCGCTGCCCGGGGTCGGGTTGAGCGGAATCAGGTTGACGTGCGCGAGCGCACCGAGCGCGCCGTGCAGTCGCTTACCCAGCAGATCGGCCCGCCACGGCTGATCGTTGACATCACGGATCAACGCGTACTCGATGGACACTCGGCGGCCGGTCACTTCGGCGTAGTACCGCGCCGCGTCGAGCACCTCGCTGACCTTCCATCGGTTGTTGACCGGCACCAGGGTGTCGCGCAGTTCGTCGTCGGGGGTGTGCAGCGACACCGCCAGGGTGACGTTGAGCCGTTCGTCGGCGAGCCTGCGGATCGCCGGCGCCAAACCCACCGTCGACACCGTCACCGAACGCGCCGAGATACCGAAGCCGTCCGGCGGCGGCGCAATGATCCGGCGAACGGCGGCCACCACCCGGTTGTAGTTGGCCAGCGGCTCCCCCATGCCCATGAACACGATGTTGGACAGCCGGGCGTCCGTGTTTCGCAGCTCGGCGCTGGCCGCGCGAACCTGTTCGAGGATCTCGGCGGTGGACAGGTTGCGCTTGAGCCCGCCCTGGCCGGTGGCGCAGAACGGGCACGCCATGCCGCAGCCGGCCTGCGACGAAATACACACTGTGTTGCGGTCGGGATAACGCATCAGCACCGACTCGAAGGTGGTGGCGTCCCCGGCCCGCCACAGCATCTTGCGAGTCTGCCCGGCGTCGCACTCGATGTGGCGCAGCGGTTCAAGCAGTGTCGGGAACAGCGTCTCACCGATCTGCCCGCGAACACCCGCGGGCAGATCGGTCATCTGCGCGGGGTCGGCGATAAGCCGGCCGAAGTACTGGTTGGCCAGCTGTTTGGCCCGGAATGCCGGCAGACCGAGCTCGGCGACGGCGGCCGCGCGGGCGACATCGTCGAGGTCGGCGAAGTGCCGCGGAGGCATGGCGCGTCGCGGGGCTTCGAATACCAGGGGCAACGGGTTGGACATGATTACCACCAGTATCGCACTCCCGGGCAGACGGCCCCGGTTCAGGCGAGCAGGCTCAGCACCGCCCAGCCGGCGACCGCCGACGGCAACATCGCGTCGATGCGATCCATGAGTCCGCCGTGGCCCGGCAGCAGCGTGCCCATGTCCTTGATCCCCAGGTCACGCTTGACCTGCGATTCGACCAGGTCGCCGAGGACTCCGGTGATCACCAGCATCAGGCCCAGCGGTAGACCGACCCAGGCGGGCTTGTCCAGCAGGAACGTCACCGTCAGTACCGCCGCACCGATGCCGAACAGCAGCGAACCGCCCAGGCCCTCCCACGATTTCTTCGGGCTGATCGCGGGCACCATCAGGTGCTTGCCGAACAGCACACCTGCGACGTAGCCACCGATGTCGGCGAACACGACGGTGACGATCACGGTGAACACCCGGACCCCGCCGTCGTCGGCAAAGATCAGCAACGCCGTGAAGGCCGCGAACATCGGCACCCAGGTGGCCAGTAGCACCGTGGCGGCGATGTCGCGTAGATAGTTGACCGGCGGCCGGCCGAGCCCGTGACCCAGCAGGCGCCACACCATGCAGACGACGACGGTGCCGCCATAGGCACCCAACAGGCCAGCGGCACCGAAAGGCCACGTCAGCCAGATCATCGCCTGACCGCCCAACAGTAACGGCACCACGGGAAGCGCAAAGCCGTGCTCGCGAAGACGCCGGATCACCTCGTGGGTGGCGATGGCGATGGCCACCGCCAGCAAGGGAAGCC
>CAZLTV010000107.1:0-11894 GCA_964562545.1 uncultured Mycobacterium sp.
TCAACGTCCGAGGACACCGCCGAGCGGGGTGCCGATACCGAGTCAAAGGACGATAGTGCCGAACTGGACAACCAGTCGGATACAGACGTTATCGACTCTGGCACAAAAGAATCCGCGCACACTGACCACCCCCGCATCGGCAAAGACCTCGACGATGGGACATTCGACCCGGACGAAGAAACGGCCGACGAAACAACCGGCCCGGCGCGCGAAGACGACGCCGAAACCGACAACCACGCGACCGACGCCGAAACCGATTCCGACACAGACGATCCCCCTGCCGTGGGCCCCGCCGTGACCGACGCCGAGTCGGCAAGCGAGGACGCCGACACCGACGCCGAGTCAGGGAACCGAGCCAGCGAACCTCAATCGGCGACTCCGGAAACGCCGGGCGCGCAGTCGCAGAAATCCAGCGACCGCCGAGACGATGGCCACGACGCCAGCACGGATGACCAGAGCCTGGCACTCACGCCGGCCGCACTGCTGGACGGCGCGGGAACCTCCGGCGCAAAATTCAGCGCCCCAAGCACTTTCGAGACCACTGATGCTGTCCAGGAATCTAGCGCGCAGGACGACCAGATCGGCCTACCGGCTACTCTGGAGCACACCGCCGACGCTATCACCGCGACACCGCATCATCCGCTGGCCACCTTGCTGGCGTTGCCCGGTGCCATCATGCGCGCAACCTCCGGAGTCGTGACGTCGGTGCTGACATCGTTGGCCGCACCGCTGACCAACAGCTTCGGCTCACCGATGGAATGGCTGCTCACGGCCGCGGCACGCCGCGAAGTGGGTGACCCCGACTCCAGGGCCGCGCTGCTCTCCGGCGTCCCCGGCCCCGACTTCAGCGAGGTGGGCCGGCGCATCGACCTAGCCGTGGAGACACTGCTGGCTCCGGTCAGGACACTGTTCTCGGAACTCAGCGGCCAACGCGCGGAAAGCTTTCCCGGAAGCTGCGTCAACTCAGTGTGCACTTCAAGCTCGGACATCCCCGTTCCACAGGCGCAGGTTCAGACCACCTTCGTCAATCTGACCGGACGGGCGCTGACCCTATCGAACCTCTCGACCTATGACCCGCTGGCCTTCGGGCCCCAGAACGGCTACGTCCTCGAAAGCGGGCGGCAGGTCGAAATGGGCTTCTACAAGAACAACGACGACGACACTTCCAGCCGCGCCACGATGACATGGTCGGACGGAACCACAGCGCTCTCGGTGTATGTGAACTTCCAGGGCGCCACCGTGACGCCGTCGAACAGCAGATTGCAGGCGGACGTATTCGCCACACCCACTCCGGTTACCGGGACGCCCACCGCGGAGGTCTCCCAGACTGTTCTTCTGCTACCGGAGGCCGGCACCACCTACGTCATCTCTCCTGAGGACCCGGTTGCGCAGGCGATTGCCGCGATGACGATGTGTGGCAACCGAGGCACCTGCACGCAGGAGGCCGTCGACTCACAGATCGTGTACACCGATTTCAAGAATGTCGGCAACACCGTCTTCAACTACGGAACCGTGAACTCGACCAACACCTACGAGGTGATCCATGAAGTGGTCAAGTCCAACGGTATCCAAGAAAACCTCAAACTGGCTGCCGGCGGCTCACTCAAGTTCACCCTCGGCCCGCTCAATTTCGAGACCGAGATCAGCGCCATCCTCCAAGCCAAGTACGGACACGAGTGGAGCAGCGGCGTCAAAACCAAGCAGGGCGCGACAGTCACGGTGGCTCCCGAAAAGTACGGTCAGATTCAGCTGTCCTACGCCGAATACCACGACACCGTCGACATGACGATGACCGACAAGGGCGTAACCATCGTCATTCCCAACGTGGTGTACACCAGCCCCGTCCCCGATGACGCCGTGAACCCCGACGGAACCCCGCTGGCCCCACCGATCTGGAAGACCGTCGACTACGACATCGGCACCGGCCCGGATCCCTACCCCAACTCGACATCCGATCCGACAGCGCCGGTCGACACCTCGCAGCCGGTCAATTCGCCGACACCACCCGACATCGCGGCACCGGTCGACAATCCTGCTCCAGCATCCAAGGCGCTCGGCGCGATCATCGGCGATTTCGTGGTGGCCGAAATACGGGCGATCTTCAGCGTGCCCGGGATTCTGCTCACCGGCGATTCCTCACGCCAACTGTCCACGCGCGGCTTTGAGATCGTCAACCTCACGCCGTACCCGCAAAAACTCATCTCGATCGGCGGTGAGATCGAAGAAGACGAGTCTCCGCCGGAGGGCTACGTGCTGCAGCCCTACCAGATGATCCGCATCGAAGTGGACTACGCAGCCTACGGCGGGCAGGAAGCAGAGGTCAGGTGGCAGCGGGATGGCGATTCGAATGCCGCTGTGAGCCAAGCGATCCTCAAGAACTTCCCGGACGGTGGTTCGGCCGTTCAATGCAAGACCTCGGCGTGCATGGATGGCGGCGAAGACGAACCGAATTCCGCCGAGGTCATGTACATCATCATGCCCAGCGTCAGCACCTTCGACCTCACCGCAGACCCTAACCTCGCTTCGGCCGCCGTCGACGCGGCCTGCTACTACGATGCCGCAGGCCGCACACCGGGCTCGTGCAGCGCCAATGTCACCGGTCAGAGTTATTACACCGCACCGGTGGTCGCACCCAGCGCGTACAACTACAACGCCTCCTCGCAGCAGGCGTCGTTCGCTTACACCCTGATCACCTACAAGTCCCAGAAGGACAGCTGGTCGGCCGGCGGGGGAATCAAGATCAAGGAGAAGTCGAGTCTATTCGTCGGCCAACAGATCGAATTCGAGGCCACCACGCTTTACACCGGGTCCGTGCAGGAGAAGGACTCCGAGTCCACCACGGTCAAACAGAATGTGCCCTCGGATTCCACCGGCACCATGTCCAAGGGCGACGCCATGCTTCGCACCTACGGCGACTTCGTCGTCAACCTGCCGAATAGCACCCTAATCGTCCGGGACCAATGGCTGGAGAACCCATCCGGCCTCGGCGCCCTCGGACCAGTGGTCAGCCTCGACGACTACCCGGGCCCGCCGCAAGTCTGACCCGGCACGCTCGCGCGAAAACCGGCGCCCATCCCGCCATCAGCACCGCGGGGTGGGCGCCGGTGTGCGAGGTCAGGCACACGCGCTATTGCGGGCCCTGCCCGGGCAGACGCAGCATCAGCCGCGCCCCACCCATCGGGCTGACCTCCAGCGACGCTGTGCCACCGTGGATCTCGGCCTGCTGAGCGACTAGAGCCAAACCCAAACCCGAACCGGATCTCGAGGCTGTGGTGCCTCGGTGGAAACGTTCGAAAACCATCTTCCGCTCTTCCTCCGGCACCCCCGCGCCGTTGTCGTCAACGGTGATCTCCACTCCCTCCGAGGAGCTGACCACGCTGAGCCGAACCTGTGTCGCGCCACCGTGTTTGACGGCATTGGCGATGGCGTTGTCGATCACCAGTCGCAGTCCCGCCGGCATCCCGAGCATCAATACCGAGGTCGACGACGCCAGCGAGACGTCGAGGCCCGGATAGTTGTGCATCGCGTCGTGCGCCGCGCGGTCGAGAAGTTCGGCTACGTCCACGGGAACGAAATCGTCGACCGTGGTCAACTCGCCCTGCGCGAGACGCTCCAGCGCGGCAAGCGTCGCCTCGATTCGCGACTGGGTGCGCATGACATCGGTGATCACCTCTTTGCGCTGTTCGGGGCCCAGGTCCAGGGTCAGGAGCACCTCGAGGTTGGTGCGCATAGCTGTCAGCGGCGTGCGCAGCTCGTGGGAGGCGACAGCAGAGAAGTCCCGCGCAGACTCCAGTGCCGCGCGCGTTCGTTGCTGTTCGTCGCCAATCCTCGCGAGCATGCCTTCCACCGCCTCGGAGATCTCGACTGCCTCCCACACACCGCGGACCTGCACCTCATCGGGGTTGGATTGCGCATTGATGGCACGCGCCTGTTGGGCCAGGAGCCGAAACGGGTTAACCATGATCAGTGAGATCACCCATCCGACCAGCATCGTGCCCACGATCACCGAAGCGCAGATCCAGAACACCCGCCAGTGCAGTGAATCGATGCGGGCTTGGGTCTCGGCCAGCGGCGCACCAAGGGCGATGGACGCGCTGCCGGTCGAGATGGTGCGCACGCGGTACTCGACGCCCTCGATCGTCGCATCGGCGTAGCCGGTGGGCAGTTCGGGCAGCACGATATCGGTAGGGATCGAGACCGTAGTTCCCCCGAGCCGAGCGGTGCGCACCAGTCCGCTCTCGCTAGGTTCGGGCCCGATTCCGTCCTGGGCGCTGCGCAACAGCGTGTTGACATCACCCAGGCTCGACAGCGAGTCCAGCCGACGATCAAGCTGATCACGTTGATCGTTGGTGACACCGACCCACACCCACACGCCCAGCGTCAGCACCAGGATGGTCACACCGAGCTGCGACAGGATGACGATCGAGCGCAGCGACAGCAACCGCAGTGGGTGAGCCAGGATGCGGAAGACCAGGTCCTGGGGACGCTTTTTCACCGAACCGCTAGCTGCACGCCGCCATGACGAGTTCACGTACCCGCGCCGCGTCAGCTTGCCCCTTGGTCGCTTTCATCACCGCCCCGACGATGGCTCCCGCGGCCTGCACCTTTCCGCCGCGGATCTTCTCGACGATGTCGGGGTTCGCGGCGAGCGCGTCGTCGACAGCCGCCTGGATCAACGAGTCGTCACGCACCACAGCCAAACCACGTGCGGCCATCACCTGCTCGGGTTCACCTTCGCCGGCGAGCACACCCTCGACGACCTGGCGGGCCAGCTTGTTGGACAGCTTGCCCTCGTCGACGAGCTTGACCACCGCAGCCACCTGCACGGGGCTAATCGGCAGGGCGTCCAGTTCAACCCCCGCCTCGTTGGCCTTCTGCACCAGAAAGTTGCCCCACCAGGCGCGCGCCTGGTCGCTGGAGGCCCCGGCCGCGACGGTCGCGGCGATCAAATCGATAGCACCGATGTTGACCAAGTCACGCATCACCTCGTCGGAAATGCCCCAGTCCTGTTGAATTCGCTTGCGCGACAGCCACGGAAGTTCGGGAATCGTGGCGCGCAGCCGCTCCACCAGATCGGCGCTGGGCGCCACCGGTTCCAGGTCGGGTTCGGGGAAATACCGGTAGTCCTGTGCAGTCTCCTTACTGCGTCCGGGCGAGGTGTAGCCGTCCTCATGGAAGTGCCGCGTCTCTTGCACGATGGTGCCGCCGGAATCGAGAACCGCTGCTTGCCTGCGCATCTCGTAGCGCACGGCGACTTCCACGCTTTTGAGGGAGTTGACGTTCTTGGTCTCGGTCCGCGTCCCGAACTCGGCTTGGCCGACCGGTTTGAGCGAGACGTTGGAGTCACAACGCATGGAGCCTTGGTCCATGCGTACATCGGAAACATCCAATCCGCGGAGCAGATCCCGCAGCGCGGTCACATAGGCGCGAGCGATCTCAGGGGCGCGCTCCCCGGCTCCTTCGACCGGCTTGGTGACGATCTCGATCAGCGGGACGCCGGCCCGGTTGTAGTCGATCAATGACGTGGTCGCGCCGGCGATGCGTCCGGTCTCGCTGCCCAGGTGGGTCAGCTTGCCGGTGTCTTCCTCCATGTGCGCGCGCTCGATCTCCACCCGCCAGGTGCTGCCGTCGTCGAGCGGCACCTCCAGGTAGCCGTTGATCGCGATGGGCTCGTCGTATTGCGAGATCTGGTAGTTCTTCGGCATGTCGGGGTAGAAGTAGTTCTTCCTGGCGAACCGGCACCACGGCACGATCTCGCAGTTGAGCGCCAGTCCGATGCGGATCGCGGATTCGACGGCCACTTGGTTGAGCACCGGCAGCGAGCCGGGCATCCCCAGACAGACCGGGCACACCTGGGTGTTGGGCTCACCGCCGAAACGGTTCGCGCAGCTGCAGAACATCTTGGTCGCGGTCGAAAGCTCGACGTGCACCTCCAAGCCCAGCACCGGCTCGTAGCGGGCGATGACCTGGTCGTAGTCCAGCAGCTCGGCGGTGTCGACAGACATGACCCCGATCCTAATGGGTCGCCCTTAGCGGCCGAGCAGACGTAAACCCACACCGGATCGGGCGGGACGATGCGATCGTGCATCGGTCCGCCGAAAGAAGGGGCGGGCGCAGGTCAGCCGAAGAAGGCTGCGGCGTCCTCGTAGCGGCTCTGCGGAACCAGTTTGAGATGACGCACCGCGTCGGCCAACGGCACCCGGCCGATGTCCTGTCCGCGCAGCGACACCATCATCCCGTACTCACCGGCATGGGCGGCATCCACGGCGTTGACGCCGAAGCGGGTGGCCAGCACCCGGTCGTGCGGCGTCGGCGTGCCGCCGCGCTGGACATGACCCAGCACTGTGGTGCGGACCTCTTTCTTGATGCGCTTTTCCACCTCGATCGCCAGCTGCTGGGCGACCCCGGTAAACCGCTCGTGTCCGAACTCGTCGATGCCGCCCTGCGTCAGCTGCATGGAGCCCTCGGCCGGTTTGGCACCCTCGGCGACCACGCAGATGAAGTGCGAGTCGCCGCGCACGAAGCGCGCCTTGACCAGGCGGCAGACTTCCTCGACGTCGAACGGTTGCTCAGGGATCAGCGTCATGTGCGCACCGGCGGCCAGGCCCGCGTTCAGCGCGATCCACCCGGCGTGGCGGCCCATCACCTCGACGAGCATCACCCGCTGATGGGATTCGGCGGTGCTGTGCAGCCGGTCGATCGCCTCGGTGGCGATGTTCAACGCTGTGTCATGGCCGAAGGTGACGTCGGTGCAGTCGATGTCGTTGTCGATGGTCTTCGGCACGCCGACGACGGGCACGCCCTCTTCGGACAGCCAGTTCGCCGCGGTGAGGGTGCCCTCCCCGCCAATCGGGATCAACACGTCAATGCCGTTGTCGTCGAGCGTCTGCTTGATGTCGTCGAGGCCGGCCCGCAGCTTGTCCGGGTTGGTGCGCGCGGTGCCCAGCATGGTGCCGCCCTTGGCGAGCAGGCGGTCGTTCCGGTCGTCGTTCTTGAGCTGGATGCGCCGGTCCTCGAGCAGCCCGCGCCAGCCGTCCTGGAAGCCCACCACCGTGGAGCCGTACCTGGCGTCGGCGGTGCGGACTACCGCCCGGATCACCGCGTTGAGCCCTGGACAGTCGCCGCCTCCGGTCAGCACTCCGATCCGCATGGTCTACTTCGCTCCTCGCGTGCGCATGCGACCCATCTTGCCCTGTTACACCGCCGTCGGCAGCGGACCGCGGGCCGCCTCGAATGCGGCACCGACTCGGTAGAGCCGGTCATCGGCCAGCGCCGGCGCCATGATCTGCAGGCCAACGGGCAGCTGATCGTCGGCCGATAAGCCGGCCGGCACCGACATTCCGCAGTGCCCGGCCAGGTTCAGCGGCAGCGTGCACAGGTCGAACAGATACATCGACAGTGGATCGTCGACCTTTTCCCCGATCGGGAAGGCCGTGGTCGGCGTCGCCGGGGAGACCAGCACGTCCACCTTCTTGTAGGCCTCGTCGAGGTCGCGCGCGATCAGCGTGCGGACCTTCTGGGCCTGGTTGTAATAGGCGTCGTAGTACCCGGCCGACAGCGCGTAGGCGCCGATCATGATCCGGCGTTTAACCTCGGGACCGAACCCGGCAGCCCGGGTCAGCGCCATCACCTCTTCGGCACTATGGGTGCCGTCGTCGCCGACGCGCAGCCCGTAGCGCATGCCGTCGAACTTGGCGAGGTTCGACGACACCTCCGAAGGCAGAATCAGGTAGTAGGCGGGCAGCGCGTAGTCGAAGTGCGGGCAGTCGACCTCGCTGACCTGCGCACCGAGCGCGGTGAGCTGTTCGACGGCGGCGTTGAAGGCGTCCAGCACACCGGGCTGATACCCCTCGCCGCTGTGCAGCTGCTTGACCACGCCGACTCGCACACCTTTCAGATCTCCTGCGGCGCCAGCCTTGGCAGCGGCTACGACGTCGGGCACCGCGACATTCACCGAGGTGGAATCGCGTGGGTCGTGACCTGCGATGACTTCGTGCAGCAATGCGGTGTCGAGCACCGTGCGGGCGCACGGTCCGCCCTGGTCCAGCGAGGACGCGCACGCAATCAGCCCGTACCGCGACACCGTGCCGTACGTGGGTTTCACTCCGACGGTCGCGGTCAGCGCGGCCGGCTGCCGAATCGAGCCGCCGGTGTCGGAACCGATCGCCAAGGGGGCCTGGAAGGCGGCCAGTGCCGCCGCGCTGCCTCCACCGGAGCCCCCGGGCACCCGGTCGACGTTCCACGGGTTGCGGGTGGGCCCGAACGCGGAGTTCTCGGTCGAGCTGCCCATCGCGAACTCGTCCATGTTGGTCTTACCGAGGATCGGGATGCCCGCCGCACGCAGCCGCGCCGTCACCGTCGCGTCGTACGGCGAGGTCCACCCCTCGAGGATCTTCGACCCGCAGGTGGTGGGCATGTCACTCGTGGTGAACACGTCCTTGAGGGCAAGCGGAACACCGGCCAGCGGCGAGGCGGGTTGCTCCCCGGCGGCCAGTGCCTTGTCCACCGCGGCCGCGGCGGCCAGCGCCTGATCACTCGCGACGTGCAGAAATGCGTTGTAGTTCGCGTCGGTGGCCGCGATCTGGTCCAGGCAGGCCTGCGTCACCTCAGTGGAGGACACCTCTTTGGCGGCGATCTTGTCGGCCAGCGTGGCGGCGTCGAGGCGGGTCAGCTCGCTACCGTCTGCTCCTCGCGTCATTCTGCTTCTCCGAGGATCCGCGGCACGGCGAAACGCCCGTCGGTGGTGTTGGGCGCCTCGGCCAGCGCCTGTTCCTGGGTCAGACAGGGCTGCGGGGTATCGGGACGAAACACGTTGACGTCCTTCAGTGGGTTGTCGGTGGCCTCGACACCAGCAACGTCGACCGCCTGGATCTGGCTGACATGGCCGAGGATGGCGTCGAGCTGGCCCGCGAAACTGTCCAACTCGCCGTCGGTGAGGGCGAGTCGGGCCAGCCGCGCCAGGTGGGCAACCTCGTCTCGGGAGATCTGTGACACGACCACGAAGCCTAGTTCACGTTCCCAGGGGCAAGCCGCCCCCGTGGATCGGCCACTTCCCGACTCGCCCGCTTGCGGCAGTCCGTGACACAGTGTTGGCCGTGCCTTCGTATCTACTGCGGGTTCAGTTGGAGGACAGGCCCGGCAGCCTCGGCTCCCTGGCAGTGGCGCTGGGGTCCGTGGGCGCCGACATCCTGTCCCTCGATGTGGTCGAACGCGCGTCTGGCTATGCGGTCGACGACCTCGTCGTTGAGCTGCCGCCCGGCGCCATGCCCGACATGCTCATCACTGCCGCCGAGGCACTCAAAGGCGTCCACGTCGACAGCATCAGACCCCACACCGGGCTGCTCGAGGCGCACCGCGAGCTCGAATTGATCGACCATGTCGCCGCCGCTGACGGCAAGCTCAAGCAGCTACAGGTCCTCGTCGACGGGGTACCGAAGGTTCTACGGGTCGGCTGGTGCACGGTGACCAGGCTGACTGGCTCCGGCCCCGAACGGGTCGCGGGCAGTCCCGGCTCCCCGGAAACGCGTTCGGCCGAGACACCCTGGCTGCCGATCGAGCGTGCCCAGGCACTGGACGCGACTGCCGACTGGGTACCGCAGGTCTGGCGCGATATGGACACCACGCTGGCTGCCGCACCGCTGGGCGATCCGGCCACAGCCCTGGTGCTGGGCCGTCCCGGCGGACCGGAGTTTCGGCCCAGCGAGGTCGCGCGGCTGGGCTACCTGGCCGGCATCGTTGCCACGATCACCGGCTGAGGCCCGTCAGACCGCGTCGGGTCCGCCCTGCAGCAGCCGGCTGAACCCATCCTCGTCAAGCACGGGGACACCCAGCTCGACCGCCTTGTCGTATTTCGATCCCGGAGAATCCCCGGCCACCAGGTAGTCGGTCTTCTTCGACACAGAGCCGGACGCCTTGCCGCCGCGGACGATGATGGCCTCCTTGGCACCGTCGCGGGAGAACTCGGTGAGCGAGCCGGTGACGACCACGGTCAGGCCCTCGAGCGTGCGCTCGATGCTGGCGTCGCGCTCGTCGGCCATCCGCACCCCGGCCGCCCGCCATTTGTCGACAATCGCGCGGTGCCAGTCAACGGTGAACCAGTCGATGACGGCCGCCGCGATCGTTGGTCCCACCCCTTCGGTGGCCGCCAGCTGCTCTTCGGAAGCCGCCTCGATGGCTTCCAAGCTGCCGAATTCGGTGGCCAGCGCGCGCGCAGCCGTCGGCCCGACGTGGCGAATGGACAGGGCAACCAGCACCCGCCACAGCGGCTGGGCTTTGGCGTTGCCGAGATTGGCCAGCAGGCGTTTGCCGTTGGCCGACACCTCACCGGCTTTGGTGGTGAACAAATCGGTGCGCAGCAGGTCGTCGACGGTCAGATCGAACAGGTCGCCTTCATCGCTGATCACGCCGGCCTGCAGCAGGGCGATTGCGGCTTCGTAACCGAGCCCCTCGATATCGAACGCGCCTCGGCCTGCGACGTGAAACACGCGCTCGCGCAACTGCGCCGGACACGAACGCGAGTTGGGGCACCGGATGTCGGCGTCACCCTCCTTAGCCGGGGCTAGTTCTGTGCCACACTCTGGGCAGTGGGTGGGCATGACGAATTCCCGCTCGGATCCGTCACGCAGGTCCGCGACCGGGCCGAGAACTTCAGGGATCACGTCACCCGCTTTGCGGATCACCACCGTGTCCCCGATCAGCACGCCCTTGCGTTTAACCTCCGATGCGTTGTGCAGGGTGGCCAGCCCGACCGTCGACCCGGCGATCTTGACCGGTTCCATATATGCAAACGGCGTCACTCGGCCGGTACGTCCGACGTTGACCCGGATGTCGAGCAGCCTGGTGGTGGCCTCCTCAGGCGGGTACTTGTAGGCGACGGCCCAGCGTGGGGCCCGCGAGGTGGACCCGAGCCGACGCTGTAGGGCCACCTCATCGACCTTGACCACCACACCGTCGATCTCGTGGTCGACGTCATGGCGATGCTCGCCCCAGTACGCGATTCGCTCGGCTACCGCCTGGAGCCCCGTGACCCGCGCGGTGTGATCCGACACCGGTAGTCCCCACGCCCCCAGTGCTCGGTAGGCATCGTGCAGCGTGGCCGGCGTGAAGCCTTCGGCGTGGCCGAGCCCGTGGCAGATCATCCTGAGCCGCCTCCGCGCGGTGACCGCCGGATTCTTCTGGCGCAGCGAGCCCGCGGCGCTGTTGCGCGGGTTGGCGAACGGCGGCTTGCCCTCGGCGACGAGCCCGGCGTTGAGCTCCTCGAAGTCGGCGACCCGGAAGAATACTTCTCCTCGCACCTCAAGCACCCGAGGAATCGGGAATTCGTTTGTTCCACTGAGTTTTTCAGGGATATCGTCGATGGTTCGGGCATTCAGGGTGACGTCCTCGCCGGTGCGCCCATCACCACGGGTCGCAGCCCTGACCAGCTGGCCGTCGCGATACACCAGCGCCAACGCCACACCGTCGATCTTCAGCTCACACAGGTAGTGCGCGTGGTCGCCGATCTGCGCGGTGATCCGCGCCGTCCAGGCCGCGAGCTCCTCGGAGTTGAACACGTTGTCCAGGCTCAACATCCGTTCGAGATGGTCGGCCGGGGTGAAGTCAGTGGCGAACCCCGATCCACCCACGAGCTGGGTAGGCGAATCCGGAGTGCGCAACTGCGGGTGAGCATCTTCGAGGGCCTCGAGCTTGCGCAGCAAGGCATCGAACTCGGCGTCCGAGATCACCGGGGCGTCGCGCACGTAGTAACGGAACTGGTGCTCGCGGACCTCCTCGGCCAGTTCCTGCCATTGGCGGCGCAGACCAGCATCGACGGCATCGACCGCGTTGCCGGCCTGCCCGGCCAGCGCCGCCTCGGGATCCGGGGTCGCCTCGGAAATCACCCTGGAAGGTTAGCC
>CAZLTV010000108.1:0-11649 GCA_964562545.1 uncultured Mycobacterium sp.
CAAGCAGATCGTGATCTCCTCCGATCGACCGCCCAAACAGCTGGCCACGCTCGAGGACCGGCTCCGGACCCGGTTCGAATGGGGCCTGATCACCGATGTGCAGCCGCCCGAGCTGGAAACCCGCATCGCGATTCTTCGCAAGAAGGCTCAGATGGACCGGCTCGACGTTCCCGGTGATGTGTTGGAGTTAATCGCCAGCCGGATCGAGCGCAACATTCGAGAACTCGAAGGTGCGCTGATCAGAGTCACCGCATTCGCCTCGCTGAACAAAACTCCCATCGACAAGTCGCTGGCCGAGATCGTGCTGCGAGATTTGATCTCCGACCCGTCGACGATGCAGATCAGTACGGCAGCGATCATGGCCGCCACTGCGGAGTATTTCGAGACCAGCGTCGACGAACTCCGGGGACCCGGCAAAACCCGGGCGCTGGCCCAGTCCCGCCAGATCGCGATGTACCTGTGCCGCGAGCTCACCGACCTGTCCCTGCCGAAGATCGGCCAGGCCTTCGGCAGGGATCACACCACGGTGATGTACGCCGAGAAGAAGATCCGTGCCGAGATGGCCGAGCGCCGAGAAGTGTTCGACCACGTCAAGGAACTCACCACCCGGATCCGTCAACGCGCCAAGCGCTGACCATCACCCGTACGGGTTAACCCGACGCTTCGCACCCATCCAGCCCTGACTGGTGGTTCTGCCGTGCCCGGATTCGTCCGCTCGGACGCAATACGTACAGAAAAACTTCTGTACCCGCTGTCCCACTCGTCACACCAAATACTTGTGCATGGCATGTGGACTACCTGGGGTCAGACATCGAGTTCCTCGCGCCGTCGGTCCACAACTGGATCCCCATCCACACCCGGTTCCCAGCCACGGCCCCGATATCCACACTGTCCCCACAGTCTCCCAAGCGCGTTGGCCAGCGCAGACACCCAGTTATCCCCAGTGTGCACAGCACCTATTACTAATACTTATATCTCTCTATCAATTTCTCTTAGAAGAAGGCGGCTGGGGAAAGCTCGACGTCACGGCTTCGTCGCCGTAGCGAGGCCCCCGGTTGTCGGGGCATTCGATTAGCTTTCAAGTTGGGCCCGGAAGCTCTACGGTGGTTCATCGACGGCCGTTGCGGTCGCCGCAGCGCGTCCGCAGGGGCTGCGCCGTGCGGCGGCAGGGAAACCGCTGTTCGACGCTTTATCGGGTGTGCATCGAAGGGACGCTATGAACGTGGCGACGACAACGGTTGGTCTCACGGATTTGAAGTTTCGGCTGACCCGCGAAGACTTCGCCGATGCCGTTGCTTGGGTGGCTCGCAATCTGCCGTCCCGGCCCACGGTCCCGGTTCTCGCCGGCGTGCTGCTGACCGGCTCCGATGAGGGGCTGACGATCTCGGGATTCGACTACGAGGTGTCCGCAGAGGTTCAAATTCCTGCTGAAATTGCTTCTCCTGGAAGTGTTTTGGTGTCGGGACGGCTCCTTTCCGACATTGTCCGGTCGTTGCCGGCCAAGCCCGTCGACGTGAGCGTCGAGGGCACTCGAGTCGCCCTGAGCTGCGGCAGTGCCCGGTTCTCCCTGCCCACGATGGCTGTCGAGGACTACCCCACTCTGCCCACGCTGCCCGATGAGACCGGCGTGGTATCGGCTGATTTGTTCTCCGAGGCGATCGGTCAGGTCGCGGTTGCCGCCGGTCGTGATGACACGCTGCCTATGCTGACCGGGATCCGGGTCGAGATTTCTGGCGAGAAAGTTGTTTTGGCGGCTACCGACAGGTTCCGCCTGGCCGTGCGCGAGCTGACTTGGGCGACGGAGGCTGCCGGGGTCGAGGCCGCGGTTCTCGTTCCGGCGAAGACGCTGGCCGAGGCGGCTAAGGCTGGCACTGACGGCACGGAGGTTCATCTGTCGCTGGGATCCGGGCCCACGGTCGGCAAGGAGGGTTTGCTTGGGATCCGTAGCGACCGCAAGCGCAGCACCACCCGACTGTTGGATGCTGAATTCCCCAAGTTCCGTCAGTTGCTGCCCACCGAGCACACCGCAATGGCAACCCTGGGGGTTGCAGAACTGACGGATGCGATCAAGCGCGTCGCGCTGGTGGCAGATCGGGGTGCGCAGGTTCGGATGGAATTCGCCGACGATGTATTGCGGTTGTCGGCCGGCGCCGATGACGTCGGCCGGGCCGAGGAGGACCTTGCGGTCGAGTTCTTCGGTGACCCGCTGACGATCGCCTTCAACCCGACGTATCTCACCGATGGTCTGAGTTCACTGCATGCCGAGCGTGTGACATTCGGTTTCACCACCCCCAGTCGGCCAGCGGTGTTGCGTCCGGCCAGCAATGATGGGGGCGGCGTCGACGGCAGCGGTCCTTTTCCGGCGGCGCAGACGGACTATGTCTATCTGTTGATGCCGGTTCGGCTTCCGGGCTGACCGGCCCAAACGTACGCGGAGGGGCACTGACATGCAGCTAGGTCTTGTCGGCCTGGGAAAAATGGGATTCAACATGCGCGCTCGGCTGCGCGACGGTGGACACGAGGTCGTCGGGTATGACCCCCGACCCGAGGTTTCAGATGTGGCGTCTTTGGCCGAACTCGCGCAGCGGCTGCCCTCGCCACGGGTGGTTTGGGTGATGGTGCCGTCGGGCACGGTGACCGAGCAGACCATTTCCAGCCTCGTCGACGTGCTTGGCGACGGTGATTTGGTCATCGACGGCGGTAACTCCCGCTACACAGAGGACGCGCCGCACGCGAAGTTGTTGGGCGAAAAGGGAATTTCGTTCGTCGACGCCGGAGTATCGGGTGGTGTGTGGGGTCTGACAGAAGGCTATGGCCTGATGGTCGGTGGATCTGATGCCGATATCGAGCGGGCCATGCCGATTTTCGACACCCTGCGTCCGCCGGGACCTCGCGAGGACGGGTTTGTCCATGTCGGGCCGGTCGGGGCGGGCCATTTCGCGAAAATGGTGCACAACGGTGTCGAGTACGCGTTGATGACCGCATACGCCGAGGGCTACGAGATGCTGGCCGCCGAGGACATGGTCAAATCCCCGCAGGCGGTTTACCAGGCCTGGTCCAATGGCACGGTCGTGAGGTCATGGCTGCAGCAGTTGCTGGCCAAGGCCCTCAAGGAGGATCCGGGTCTGGACGAAATCACCGGCTACACCGAGGATTCCGGTGAGGGCCGGTGGACCGTGGAAGAAGCGATCCGGCTGCGGGTGCCGGTTCCGGGTATCGCGGCTTCTTTGTTCGCGAGGTTCTTGTCGCGCCAAGATGATTCGCCGACGATGAAGGCGGTGGCGGCGTTGCGTAACCAGTTCGGTGGGCATGCCGTGCATCGAATCAGCGAGTCAGGCTGATCAGAGAACATCGTTGTACGTCCGTCACCTTTCGCTGACCGATTTTCGATCATGGCCGCGAGCCGAGATCGAGCTCGAACCCGGACGTACTGTGTTCGTCGGACCGAATGGCTTCGGCAAGACTAATCTTGTTGAGGCACTGTGGTATTCGTCCACCCTGAACTCACATCGGGTGGCTACCGACGCTCCTCTGATCCGCGCAGGTAGTGAGCGTGCGGTGATCTCGACGATCGTTGTCAACGATGGCCGTGAACTCGCAGTCGATCTTGACATCACCTCGGGTCGGGCCAACAAAGCGCGACTGAACCGGTCACCGGTGCGGTCGGCACGCGAGATCCTCGGAGTGTTACATGCGGTGCTGTTCGCTCCGGAAGATCTTGCGTTGGTTCGTGGGGATCCGAGTGAGCGTCGCCGCTATCTCGATGAATTGGCGACCACGCGGCGCCCGAGAATCGCGGGCGTGCGTGCCGATTACGACAAGGTCGTTCGTCAGCGGACCGCACTGTTGAAGACGGCCGCTGGCGGACGCCATCGAGGTGATCAAGGGGTGTTGGAGACCCTCGATGTTTGGGATGGCCATTTGGCGGCCCACGGTGCCCAGTTGATCGCTGCGCGTGTAGATCTCGTCAACGAGCTTGGCCCTGAGGTCGAAAAGGCCTACCAATTGTTGGCGCCTGCGTCGAGGCCGGCTTCGGTGCGCTACCGTAGTCGGGTCGAGATTGTCGAAGCAGAGGCCGCTGCGGGCAATACCGATGTCGGGGTTTTCGAGGTGGCGTTGCTGGATGCGTTGAACCGTCGTCGTGACGCCGAGCTCGAGCGCGGGGTGTGTCTGGTCGGCCCTCATCGTGACGATCTGGAGCTCAGGCTGGGTGATCAGGTGGCCAAAGGCTTTGCCAGCCATGGTGAATCGTGGTCGATGGCGTTGGCATTGCGGTTGGCGGCTTACGAACTGTTGCGTGCCGAGGGCAGTGATCCGGTGCTGCTGCTCGATGATGTGTTCGCCGAACTCGACAGCGCTCGTCGCCGCGCGCTGGCACAGGTTGCGGCGTCGGCCGAGCAGGTTCTGGTGACTGCTGCGGTGCATGACGACGTTCCGCAGGACTGGGATGTTCGGCGAGTGGAAATCGCGATGCGCGATAGTGATTCGGGACGTGTGTCGGAGGTGCTGTGATGTTGGAAGTGCTGTGATGTCGGGGGGCTATGACGACGACGGTGTCGATGCTGACAACGATGACGATGCGGCAGCCCAACCACCGGCACATCTGGCAAATCTGACCGGAATGGATCTGGTCCGGCGCACGCTCGAGGAGGCCCGTGGTGCAGCTCGGCAACAGGGTAAGAACGTCGGACGCGGCCGAAGCGCGCCACCGCCACGGCGGGTGGCCGGCGGTCGACGGCGACGGTGGTCGGGGCCTGGACCCGATGGTCGGGATCCGCAGCTGTTCGGCGCCGTCACTAATGAGCTGGCGCGCAGTCGCGGCTGGACCAACCGGGTCGCTGAAGGTGCGGTGTTCGGCCGGTGGCGTGCGGTGGTCGGCGACCAGATTGCCGCACATGCCTCCCCTACCGCGCTGAACGAGGGGGTGTTGACGGTCTCGGCCGAGTCGACAGCATGGGCAACCCAGCTACGGATGGTTCAGGCCCAATTGTTGGCCAAGATCGCCGCGGCGGTCGGCGACGGGGTGGTGACGTCGTTGAAGATCATGGGGCCGGTGGGCCCGTCCTGGCAGAAGGGTCGCTACAGCGTGCGTGGCCGGGGACCGCGGGACACCTACGGCTGAGGTCTGTTCGAGGCGTTGCCTGAGAGGCACCAGAACGAGGCCATGTCGTTTCCAAAGCGTCAAGACCTATCTTCGATCGAGAAATTCCGTGCACGGCGCGATTAGGTACGTGGAAACGCCGCCGCAGAATCAGTCCTGACGGTCGGTAACGGTAGACTGTCTGGAGACCCGCGAGCGGTGGTCTGCCGCTAGTCGGTGACCCCTGCGAAAAACCAAGGAGACGCGTTCAACGTGGCTGCCCAGAAAAAGAATGCCCCGAGCCAGTACGGCGCAGACTCGATCAAGGTCCTCGAAGGGCTGGAAGCCGTCCGTAAGCGCCCGGGCATGTATATCGGTTCGACCGGTGAGCGGGGTTTGCACCACCTGATCTGGGAAGTCGTCGATAACGCGGTCGACGAGGCGATGGCCGGGTTTGCCACCCGTGTCGATGTGCGAATCCTTGACGATGGCGGTGTCCAGGTCACCGATGACGGCCGAGGCATTCCGGTGGCGATGCATTCGACCGGAATCCCGACGGTCGACGTCGTGATGACCGTGTTGCATGCCGGTGGCAAGTTCGAAGAGGGTGCCTACCAGGTCTCCGGTGGTTTGCACGGCGTCGGTGTCTCTGTCGTGAACGCCTTGTCGACCCGGCTCGAGGCGGACATCTGCACCGACGGCTATCAGTGGTTCCAAACCTATGACAGGTCGGTACCGGGGACCCTCAAGCAGGGTGAGAAGACCAAGAAGACCGGAACCACCATCCGGTTCTGGGCCGACCCGGATGTGTTTGAGACCACTAACTACGACTTCGAAACCGTGGCCCGTCGGCTTCAGGAGATGGCGTTCCTGAACAAGGGCCTGACCATCGAGCTCACCGACGAGCGGGTCGCTGCCGAAGAGGTTGTCGACGACGTGGTCAGTGACACCGCCGATGCGCCGAAGTCCGCGGAGGAAAAAGCCGCCGAGGCCAGCACCTCCCACAAGGTCAAGCATCGGGTGTTCCATTACCCGGGGGGCCTGACCGACTTCGTCAAACACATCAACCGCACCAAGACCCCGATCCAGCCCAGCGTGATCGATTTCGACGGCAAAGGTGACGGCCACGAGGTTGAAATCGCGATGCAGTGGAACGCGGGGTACTCGGAATCGGTGCACACGTTCGCCAACACCATCAACACCCACGAGGGTGGCACCCACGAAGAGGGTTTCCGCACGGCGCTGACCTCGGTAGTCAACAAGTACGCCAAGGACAAGAAACTCCTCAAGGACAAGGATCCGAACCTCACCGGAGACGACATTCGCGAAGGCTTGGCCGCGGTCATCTCCGTCAAGGTGTCCCAGCCGCAGTTCGAAGGCCAGACCAAGACCAAGCTCGGCAATACCGAGGTCAAATCGTTCGTCCAGCGAATCTGCAACGAACAGCTCAGCCACTGGTTCGAAGCCAACCCGGCGGAAGCGAAAACCGTGGTGAACAAGGCGGTGTCTTCCGCTCAGGCCCGGTTGGCCGCACGCAAGGCCCGCGAGCTGGTGCGCCGCAAGAGCGCCACCGACATCGGAGGCCTTCCCGGCAAGCTCGCCGACTGCCGTTCCACGGATCCGCGAAAGTCCGAACTGTACGTGGTGGAGGGCGATTCGGCCGGCGGCTCGGCCAAGAGCGGTCGCGACTCGATGTTCCAGGCGATTCTCCCGCTGCGCGGCAAGATCATCAACGTGGAAAAGGCACGGATCGATCGTGTGCTGAAGAACACCGAAGTCCAGGCCATCATCACCGCGCTGGGCACCGGGATTCACGACGAATTCGATATCTCAAAACTGCGTTACCACAAGATCGTGCTGATGGCCGACGCAGATGTCGACGGCCAACACATCTCGACGTTGCTTTTGACGCTGCTGTTCCGGTTCATGAAACCGCTAGTTGAAAACGGGCACATCTTCTTGGCGCAGCCGCCGCTGTACAAGTTGAAGTGGCAACGCAGCGAACCGGAATTCGCGTACTCCGATCGCGAACGCGACGGTCTTTTGGAGGCCGGGCGCAAGGCAGGCAGGAAGATCAACGTCGACGACGGTATTCAGCGTTACAAGGGTCTAGGTGAGATGGACGCCAAAGAACTGTGGGAGACCACGATGGATCCGTCGGTGCGGGTGCTGCGCCAAGTCACCCTCGACGACGCGGCCGCCGCCGACGAACTGTTCTCAATCCTGATGGGCGAGGACGTCGAGGCCCGTCGAAGCTTCATCACCCGCAACGCCAAAGACGTTCGCTTCCTTGACGTTTAACCCGTAGGTCGGGAAGGTGTCCGTGCGTTTTCTTGCCACCGCTACGACACCTCGACGCTTGGCCGGACATCGATAGGGATGGAAAAAAAGGAACTCCATGACTGACACCACGTTGCCACCCGGCGACGAAGCCGGCGACCGCATCGAACCGGTCGACATCCAGCAGGAGATGCAGCGCAGCTACATCGATTACGCAATGAGCGTCATCGTCGGACGCGCGCTACCCGAAGTCCGTGACGGGCTCAAGCCGGTGCACCGCCGCGTCCTCTATGCGATGTTCGACTCGGGCTTCCGGCCTGACCGCAGCCACGCCAAATCCGCACGCTCGGTTGCCGAAACGATGGGTAACTACCACCCACACGGTGACGCGTCCATCTACGACACCCTGGTCCGGATGGCCCAACCGTGGTCACTGCGCTATCCGCTGGTCGACGGTCAGGGCAACTTCGGCTCACCGGGTAACGACCCGCCAGCTGCGATGCGGTACACCGAAGCGCGGCTGACCCCGCTTGCGATGGAGATGCTGCGCGAAATCGATGAGGAGACAGTCGATTTCATCCCGAACTACGACGGACGAGTTCAGGAGCCAACGGTTCTGCCGAGCCGGTTCCCGAACCTGTTGGCCAATGGTTCCGGCGGCATCGCGGTGGGCATGGCCACCAACATTCCGCCGCACAACCTCGGTGAGCTCGCCGAAGCGGTGTACTGGTGCCTGGAAAACCATGAAGCCGACGAGGAAGCCACCTTGGCCGCGGTGTGTGAGCGCGTCAAGGGTCCCGACTTCCCCACCCACGGACTGATTGTCGGGTCACAAGGCATCACCGACACCTACAACACCGGGCGCGGTTCGATTCGGATGCGCGGTGTGGTGGAGATCGAAGAGGACTCCCGGGGCCGCACCTCGCTGGTGATCACGGAGTTGCCGTATCAGGTCAACCACGACAACTTCATCACCTCGATCGCCGAGCAGGTCCGCGACGGAAAACTCAGCGGAATCTCCAACATCGAGGACCAGTCCAGCGATCGGGTCGGGCTGCGCATCGTCGTCGAGATCAAACGCGACGCGGTCGCCAAGGTGGTGCTCAACAACCTCTACAAGCACACCCAGCTGCAAACCAGTTTCGGTGCGAATATGCTGGCCATCGTCGACGGGGTTCCGCGAACCCTGCGTCTAGACCAGCTGATTCGTCACTACGTCAACCACCAACTCGACGTCATCGTCCGGCGAACCAGCTACCGGTTGCGCAAAGCCAACGAGCGGGCCCACATCTTGCGCGGTCTGGTCAAGGCGCTCGATGCGCTCGACGAAGTGATCGCGTTGATCCGTGCCTCGGAGACGGTTGAGGTGGCGCGCAACGGACTGATCGATCTGCTCGACATCGACGAGATCCAGGCGCAGGCGATCCTGGATATGCAGTTGCGGCGGCTGGCGGCGCTGGAGCGTCAACGCATCATCGACGACCTGGCCAAGATCGAGGCTGAGATCGCCGACCTCGAGGACATCCTGGCCAAGCCGGAACGGCAACGGGCCATCGTCCACGATGAGCTCAAAGAGATCGTCGACAAGTACGGCGACGATCGACGGACTCGCATCATCGCCGCCGACGGAGAGGTCGCCGACGAAGATCTGATCGCCCGCGAAGACGTGGTTGTCACGATCACCGAGACGGGTTACGCCAAGCGCACGAAAACTGATCTTTACCGCAGCCAGAAGCGTGGTGGTAAAGGTGTGCAGGGTGCGGGGCTCAAGCAGGACGACATCGTCAACCACTTCTTCGTCTGCTCGACCCATGACTGGATCCTGTTCTTCACCACGCAGGGCCGGGTGTATCGGGCCAAGGCCTACGACCTGCCCGAGGCATCGCGCACCGCGCGTGGCCAGCATGTGGCGAACCTGCTGGCCTTCCAGCCCGAGGAGCGCATCGCCCAGGTCATCCAGATCAAGACCTACGAGGATGCGCCCTATCTGGTTCTGGCAACCCGAAACGGGCTGGTGAAGAAGTCGCGGTTGGTCGACTTTGACTCCAACCGTTCCGGTGGAATCGTCGCGGTCAACCTGCGCGAAGGCGACGAACTGGTGGGTGCGGTGCTGTGCTCCCAGGACGACGATCTGCTGTTGGTGTCGGCCAAGGGCCAGTCCATCCGGTTCTCAGCCACCGATGAAGTGCTGCGTCCGATGGGTCGCGCGACCTCGGGTGTGCAAGGTATGCGGTTCAACGACGACGACGCCCTGCTGTCGCTCAACGTGGTCCGAGACGAGACATTCCTGCTGGTGGCGACGTCGGGTGGGTACGCCAAGCGCACCGCGATCGAGGAGTATCCGGTGCAAGGCCGCGGTGGAAAGGGCGTTCTGACCATCCAGTTCGACCGCCGACGTGGCAATCTGGTCGGAGCGCTGATCGTGGACAACGAGACGGAGCTGTACGCCATCACCTCCGGCGGTGGCGTCATCCGGACCGGGGCCAAACAGGTTCGCAAGGCAGGCCGCCAGACCAAGGGAGTTCGCTTGATGAACCTGGGTGAGGGCGACACACTGATCGCGATCGCGTGGAATGCCGAAGCCGGCGACAGTGCAGACGAGGTCAACACCAATCCTGGCGAGGCCGACCAGTGAGGAGTCGTAGGTGAGCTCACCCAATGAGCCGGGTTCTGCTCATGACAAGGGTTCGTCGGGAACGTCGCCGACGCACGGTGGCGGGCAGCAGTCGGGCTCCTCGCCGGCGCACGTCGCCGAGAACGGAGACATCCCACCCTGGCAGCGAGGCCCGGTCAATCGGGCACGACAGCAGCCCACGGACGGCATGCCCGGTGACGGGCGGCGCAGCGGTAGCCAACCGAGTCTCGATGCCAGACTGAACCGCTTCATCTCCGGCGGTTCGGGGCCCGATGTGGACCCGCCTACCCGAAACGAGCGCACGGACATCGTGCGCACCGAGGGCGCCCGCGGTGAGCAGAGCGCTGGGGTCGAACAGGGCGCCCGTCCTGAGCAGGGTGCTCGGCCGGAACAGGCTGCGCGCTCCGAGCAGGGTGCGCGCCCGGAAGGCGGCCGGCCCGAAGCCGGCAAGTATGCCAGCGAGCTGCCTGATCTGTCCGGGCCGGCGCCGCGCCCTGCGCAGCAACGCAAACCGGCTGATCGCCCGGCTGCAGAGCAACCGAACCGCGCCCAGACACCAGCCAAGGCCGTCCAGGTGTCGACCCGCCAGCACAAGGGTCCGGTGCGGGCCAGCATGCAGATCAGGCGCATCGACCCGTGGAGCACGCTGAAGGTGTCGCTGCTGCTGTCGGTGGCGTTGTTTTTCGTGTGGATGATCGCCGTGGCGTTCCTGTATCTGGCGCTCGGCGGCATGGGTGTGTGGACCAAGCTGAACAGCAACGTCGGAGACCTCCTCACCAGTGCCAGCGGCGCCTCCGGCGGGGAGCTCGTCTCCAGCGGCACAATCTTCGGCGGTGCTGCGTTGATCGGTCTGGTCAACATCGTGCTGCTGACCGCGGCGGCCACCATCGGAGCGTTCATCTACAACCTGTCCACCGATCTGGTGGGCGGAGTCGAGGTCACCCTCGCCGACCGCGACTGACGCCACAGGCATCGGGTTTGGGAGACAGCCGCACCGTACGGTAATCTCGTCGCTCGGCCCGTGTGGTGCACGGGGCTATAGCTCAGGCGGTTAGAGCGCTTCGCTGATAACGAAGAGGTCGGAGGTTCGAGTCCTCCTAGCCCCACGGAAAGGTGTGTATCGATGAAACTAAAGTTGGTGCTTCTCGCAGCCGTCCTTGCCGCCGTCGCCGGCGTGATCGTGTGGCGCAATCAGCAGGCTCCCGAGGTCTGGCACTCCGAGGCCGATACCCCTTCCTGAGCGATATCAGGGGCCTTAGCTCAGTTGGTAGAGCGCTGCCTTTGCAAGGCAGATGTCAGGAGTTCGAATCTCCTAGGCTCCACAATCACGCAAGCAGGTCAGACACGATGTTGTCTGGCCTGTTCTGCTTTCAGGCCGCGTTCGCGCTCGACCCGCGTATTCGAGCCGGAGGGCCATTCATGGTGATCCTGTTGGTCTCGGCGTCCGCCCGGACGACCGCCTCCCGGACACGGGAAACGGAGCCGGTCATGATCGAGGTGGAGGTGGGGTGCTACCGGGATGTGGGCCGCGACAGCAGAACTGCTCGAGGGTCGTGGCGGTCTCTACCTGGAGGGCTGCGACGTCGCCGAACCTGCAGTTCATCAAGGGCACCACAAATCCCGGGACAGGCCCCGGGCTGATTCAGCATTCGAC
>CAZLTV010000109.1:0-11317 GCA_964562545.1 uncultured Mycobacterium sp.
CGCTCAAGGGCATGCTCAAGCCGGTCTACGAGGAAAAGGAGCTCGGCCGCGCCGAGATCCGGGCGATCTTCCGGTCGTCCAAGGTCGGCAACATCGCCGGCTGCCTGGTTACCTCGGGCATCATGCGGCGCAACGCCAAGGCGCGCCTGCTGCGTGACAACGTCGTGGTTCACGAGAACCTCACGGTCTCCTCGCTGCGGCGGGAGAAGGACGACGTCACCGAGGTGCGCGACGGCTACGAGTGTGGTCTGACGCTGACGTACTCCGACATTAAGGAGGGCGACGTCATCGAGACCTACGAGCTGGTGGAGAAAGAGCGCGTCTAGTGATGAGCTCCTTTTCGACAGACGGCGGTCACGATGGCTGACCCGGCACGGGCGAAGCGGCTGGCTAAACGCATCTCCACCGTCGTCGCCTCGGCGATCGAGTACGAGATCAAAGACCCTCGACTCGCCGGGGTGACGATCACGGATGCCAAGGTCACCAACGACCTGCACGACGCGACGTTGTACTACACGGTGATGGGCCGGTCCCTCGACGAGGAACCGGACTATGCCGGCGCGGCCGCGGCGCTGGAGAAGGCCAAGGGTGTGCTGCGCACCAAGGTCGGCGCCGCGACCGGGGTCCGGTTCACCCCGACACTGGCGTTCGTGCGGGACACGGTGCCCGAGGCGGCGCACCGGATGGAGGAACTGCTGGCGCGGGCACGGGCAGCCGATGAGGATTTGGCCAGAGTTCGGTCAGGTGCCAAGCACGCCGGTGATGCCGACCCGTACCGTGTAAGCGGGGCGGAGGCAGCCGGGGGGCCCGAAGATGGGCCGGACGCTGAGGACATGGGTGACGCCGACACACTCGATGACAGATATCGCGACTGACGCCGCTGTGGCGGGCGCGCGGGTGGATGCCAGTGAGGCTGCGCGGCTGCTGTCGTCGGCGTCGACTGTCAGTGTTGTCGCCCACGTGTTTCCCGACGCAGACACCATCGGTGCCGGGCTGGCTCTGGGTTTGGTGCTCGCCCGCGAGGGCAAGGCTGTCGAGGTCGGTTTCGCTAAACCCGCGGAACTTCCCGAGTCGCTGCGAACGTTGCCGGGCGGCGAGTTGTTGGTGCAGGCCGACGCGATGCGCCGCGACGCCGACCTGGTCGTGACCGTCGACATCCCCAGCGTGGACCGGCTCGGCGCGCTGCGTGACCTCGCCTCCGGCAACAATGTGCTGGTCATCGACCACCACGCGTCCAACCATATGTTCGGCACCGCGAACTTCGTCGACCCGGCGGCGGATTCGACGACAATGCTTGTCGCCGATCTTCTCGACGCCTGGGGCATCTCGATCGACGCTGCGGTCGCGCACTGCCTGTATGCGGGGTTGACCACCGACACCGGCTCGTTTCGGTGGGCCAGCGCGCGGGCTCACCGGCTGGCGGCGCAATTGGTTGAACTCGGTGTGGACAACGCCTTGGTCAGCCGGGAGTTGATGGACACCCATCCGTTCGCGTGGCTGCCGATGCTGTCGCGGGTGCTGGGTTCGGCGCGTCTGCTTCCCGACGCCGCGGGCGGGCGTGGTCTGGTATACGCGGTGGTCGACAACGACGAGTGGACTGCGGCGCGCTCTGAGGAAGTCGAGAGCATCGTCGACATCGTCCGAACTACCCAGCAGGCCGAGGTGGCTGCGGTCTTCAAGGAGATCGAGCCGGGGCTGTGGAGCGTGTCGATGCGGTCAAAGTCGGCCGATCTGGCCTCGGTCGCCAGTGGTTTCGGCGGGGGTGGGCACCGGCTGGCCGCCGGCTACACGGCATCGGGAGTAGCCGCGGACGTCGTCGCGGCGCTGCAAGCGGCCCTCGACTAACCTCGACTAGACCTTGACTGACCTTGACTGACGCTGTCGAGCCCGCGACCAGTCGGCGCATCGCAGCGCTGGCGTTCCCGGCGCTTGGCGTGTTGGCCGCCGAACCGATCTATCTGCTTTTCGACCTCGCTGTGGTGGGTCGGCTCGGTGCGGTCAGCTTGGCCGGGCTTGCCATCGGCGCGCTGATCATGGGCGTGCTGAGTTCGCAGCTGACGTTCCTGGCTTACGGCACCACGGCCCGGTCTGCGCGGCTCTACGGAATCGGCGACCGGGTGGCTGCGGTCGGGGAAGGCGTGCAGGCGACCTGGCTGGCGTTGGGGATCGGTGCCGCGATCGTCGTCACGGTGCAGTTCGCGGCACATCCGCTGGTGTATGCGCTGGCCGGAGCTTCCGAGGGCGGTGAAATCGCCAAGGCTGCGCTGCCCTGGGTGCGGATTGCCAGCCTGGCGGTTCCGGCGATCCTGATCGCCGCGGCCGGCAACGGTTGGATGCGTGGCGTGCAGGACACCGTCCGGCCGTTGCGCTATGTAATTGTCGGGTTTTCGTTGTCGGCGGTGCTGTGTCCGTTGCTCGTGTATGGCTGGCTCGGTGCTCCCGAGTTGGGGTTGTCCGGGTCGGCTGTGGCCAATGTGGTCGGCCAGTGGGTGGCTGCGGTGTTGTTCATCCGGGCCCTGACCGTCGAACGGGTCGGGCTACGGGTGCGGCCCGCGGTGTTGCGGGCGCAGGTGGTGATGGGCCGGGACTTGGTGTTGCGCACCATGGCTTTTCAGGCGTGCTTCGTCTCAGCCGGTGCGGTGGCGGCTCGTTTCGGGGCGGCGGCCGTCGCTGCTCACCAGGTGGTGCTGCAGTTGTGGAGTTTTTTGGCGCTGGTGCTGGATTCGTTGGCGATCGCGGCGCAGTCGCTGGTCGGTGCGGCGCTCGGTGCGGGGGAGCTGACCCACGCGAAGTCGGTGGCCCGACGGGTGACGATCTTTTCGTTGGCTGCCGCGGCGGTGTTGGCCGCGGTGTTCGCCCTCGGCGCCTCGGTGCTGCCGGCGATCTTCACCCACGACGCCGTGGTGCTCGATGAGATCAGGGTGCCGTGGTGGTTTCTGGTCGCCCAGCTGCCGGTTGCCGGGGTGGTGTTCGCGATCGACGGGGTATTGCTCGGCGCCGGCGATGCGAAGTTCATGCGCACAGCGACCCTGGTCAGCGCCTTGATCGGGTTTCTCCCGCTGATTTGGCTGTCGTTGGCCTTCGGCTGGGGACTGCTGGGTATCTGGTCGGGTTTGACGACGTTCATGGTGCTGCGGCTGGTGTTCGTCGGCTGGCGGGTGCTCTCGGGCCGCTGGCTGGTCCCCGGCACCTCTTAGCCACCTTCTTCGATCCCCCGGCGAGCGTGCGTGTCTGAGCCCGACACGCCGCGGTTGTGCGGGACTTCACGCACGCTCGCCGCCACGTAATTGGGGTGGGTCAGTAACCGGACCCGGTGTCCCCGGATTCCTCAGCGCCCGCCGACAGCAACGCACGCGAGCCGGACACGCCGAGGCGGGTGGCGCCGGCGGCGATCATCGCACGGGCCTGGTCGAGGGTGCGCACACCACCGGAGGCCTTCACCGCCAGCCCCGCGTCGCGCACGGTGCGGTACATCAGCTCCACGGCGTGCACGCTCGCTCCGCCGGCGGGGTGAAATCCGGTGGAGGTCTTGACGAAATCAGCTCCGGCGACCGCAGCGGCGCGGCATACGCCGACGATCTCGTCGTCACTGAGTGCGGCCGATTCGATGATGACCTTCAGGACCGTGGGTGCTGGTGCGGCCTGCCGAACGGCGGAGATATCGGCTTGCACACGGTCGAATGCCGCGGCCTTGGCCGCACCGACGTCGATCACCATGTCAATCTCGTCTGCCCCGTTGCGCACCGCCTCGGCCGCCTCGGCGGCTTTGATCGCCGAGGTGTGTTTGCCGCTCGGAAAGCCGCACACTGCAGCCACTTTGAGGGTGGCGGGCACCTCGATCGGCAGCATCGACGGCGATACACACACCGAATAGGTGCCCAGTTCGGTGGCTTCGGTGATCAACGCGGAGACCTCGGCTGCGGTGGCCTCCGGTTTGAGCAGGGTGTGGTCGATCATGGCGGCGACCGCGGTCGCCGACGGGACGGTCGAGGTGGTGTCGGTGCTCATCGTTTCCTTGGTGTGTAGTGGACGGGGTATCAGGCGGCGCTCTTGGATTGCCGGTCCAGCAGGTAGTTCATGATCAGAGCCGCAATCAGGATCAGTCCGGTGACCAGCATCTGGAAGAACGAACTCAGGCCGAGCAAGTTGAACAGGTTACGCAGGACCGACAGCAACAGGACGGCGATGAACGTTCCCGCGACACCGCCCTTCCCGCCGAACAGGCTGGTGCCGCCGAGCACCACCGCGGCGATCGCGTCGAGTTCCAGGCCGGCGTTAGCGGTGGGTTGACCGATGGTCAACCGTGCGGTCAACAGCACACCACTGAGTGCGGCCAGTCCGCCGCAGATGACGTATGCCGTGGTCTTGACCCGCTGAACGGGCAAACCGGACAGCCGTGCAGCCTGGGCGTTGCTGCCGACAGCGTAGATGTGCTCTCCGAACGTCGTGCGACGCAACACGAGTCCGACGATCACCGTCGTCGCCACGAACAGGATGCCGACCATCGGGATTCCGGCGATCGCCCCGGCGCCCAGGAACTGCAGCCCGGTCGGGATTTCGGCGGTCGTCGGGGTGCCGTTGGTCGTCAGGTAGGTCATGCCGCGGATGCTCTGCATGCCCGCGAGGGTGACCATGAACGCCGGAAGCGCCAAATAGGCGCTCAAACCGCCCATCACGCCGCCGAGCACCAGCCCGGAGCCGATCGCCAGTGCCATGGCCACCGGCCACGGCATCCCCATCCCGATGAAGATTGCGACGAGCATCCCCGACAGAGCCGCCACGCTGCCGACCGACAGGTCGATGCCCGCAGTCAGGATGACCACGGTCATTCCGATCGCGACGATTCCGGTGAGGCTGGATTGCTGCAGCAGGTTGGCCATGTTCTGGGTGGTCAGGAATTGCGGTGCAGTCAGCGAGGCCACCACGAACAGGCCGATGAAGATGAACAACAGGTTGAACCGCATGATGAGGTTGCGGCGGTGCGCTTTTGCCGCCGCGGTGTTGTCCGGTTTCGGAGCGGCGGGGCGATCCATCAAATCAGTCATGGTCAGTCTTCGTTCTTCCGGTGACAATGCAGCGGGCAATGTCCGCTGATGGGGTGGTTGCGGGTTCGTAGTGGGCGATGTTGCGGCCTTCGTGCATGACCCAGATCCGGTTGCAGTTCTCGGTGAGCTCGCTGAGCTCGCTGGAGGCCATCACGACGCCGACGCCGGAGTCGGCGAGCGCCTGCACCTGTTCGAACAGGTCTTCTTTGGCGCCGATGTCCAACCCTCGGGTGGGCTCGTCCAGCAGCAGCAGGTCGATGCCGCGCGCCATCCACTTGGCCAGCACGACCTTCTGCTGGTTGCCGCCGGAGAGCTGGCCGACCGGTTGGTCCACGCTGGCGAATTTGACCCCGAGCCGTTGCAGCGGCGCTTCGCACACCCGGCGGGCCCGGGCCATCGGGTTGACCCGCAGCGGCTCGAGGGCGGCGATCGCGGCATTGCGCAGGATCGACTGCTCGAGGAACAGACCCTGGCGTTTGCGGTCCTCGGGGACCAGCCCGATGCCGTTGGCGACAGCTCCGCGCGGATTCAACGACGTGATGTCCTTGCCGTTGAGGGTCATGTCGAGTTCGGCGCGGCGATCACCGAAGATCGTCGCCAGCAGCGTCGATCGGCCGGACCCGCCCAGGCCCGCGAGCCCGACGATCTCGCCGCGCTCCACGGTGATGTCGCGGACGTCGATGACGCCGGGAATGTGGGCTCGCCGCACGTGCAGCAGCCGGTTGGCTGTGACCTCGTGGCGGCGCTGCGGTGATCGTGCGGCCACCGAGCGGCCGATCATGGCTTCGACGAGGTCGTCTTTGGTCACCGAGGCTACGTCGAACACCCCGACCGTTGCGCCGTCGCGCATCACGGTCGCCCGGTCGCCGATCTCCTTGACCTCGTCGAGCCGGTGGGAGATGTAGATGACGGACTTGCCGGCCGTGGTGAGTTCACGGATCACCCGAAACACCGCGGCCAGGTCGTGATCGGTGAGTGTGGCGCTGGGTTCGTCCATCACGATGATGCGGGCGTCGGTGGTCAGGGCCTTGGCGATGGCGGTGAGCTGCTGGTCGGACACGGACAACTCGCCGACGACCGCTGTGGGCGCAAAGGTTCCGCCGACCCGGGCGATGGCCGCGGCGGCCAGGCGGTCGCGTTCCCTGCGCACCACGAACGGACCGCGGCGCGGTTCGTGGCCCAGGAACAGGTTCTGCGACACCGTGAGATCGGGCACCAGGTCGAGTTCCTGGTAGATGGTGTTGATCCCGGCGCGCACGCCGTCGATGGGGGAGTTGAACGTCACTACTGTGTCGCCGAGCGTGATGGTCCCGGAGTCCGGTGTGTAGGAGCCGGAGAGGATCTTCATCATCGTGCTCTTGCCTGCGCCGTTTTCGCCGAGCAGGCAGTGCACTTCGCCTTCGGCGACTTCTAGGCTGGCGCCATTGCACGCCTTGGTTCCGGGGAACGCTTTGACGATGTCGGTCATCGACAGTGCGGTCTTGCCGGCTGGTGGTGTGCGCTGCGAGTTCGATGCCGTTGTGGGCAGCGGTGGGGTGGGGTCGAGGGAAGTCATGTCAGGTCTCCAAATCCGCGGCAGGGCTGCGTTCAAGCACTGCTGCTGCGGTGGGTTCGTCGGTGATCAGCACGGTGCACAGACCGCTGAGCAGTGCGGCCCCGACCACTGGCACCTTGGCCGGGCCCGCCGCGACGGCGATTGCGCAGTTGGCATTCTTGACGTCGTCGAGGCTCAGCCCCACCGTCCTGCGGTCGATATCGTTGTAGGCGATCTCGCCGGTAGTGGTGATGTAGTGAGCCAGGACGTCGCCGCAGGCGCCCAGGGATTCGAGTTCGTGCAGCTCTTCGGGTGTGACGGCGCCGGACTCGACCAGGACCGAGTGGGGTCCGGGTGCGCCGAGGGAGAACAGTAGTGCGTCCGCCTTGCGAGCGTCGGTGAGGACGTCGTTGACGAATCGTTCTGTGTAGAGAGCTGCGCGGGTTTCGATGCGCTCGACGATTGCGGGTACGGGCAGCAGGGTGGCTTTGCCGTTGCCGCTGTGCGCGATGCTGATGGCGATGTTGGCGGCCGTGGTGGGGCGGATCGAACGGCTGACCCCGCCGTTGGCCTGGATAACCTCTATGCCGCTGGTCCAACCGGCCGGTAATACCGCGGCGATGTGCTGCAACGTGTTTCCCCAGGAGACGGCCAGAGTCGTGATCCACGACGCGTTGGCTTTGAGGTAGCCCGCGGCCGCGGCGGCGATGTGGCTGTCGGAGCCCGGGGATTCGGGGCCCGGAACCACGATGCATTCCCGCAGCCCGAATTCGCGGCGCAAGATCACCTCGAGGTCTGTGCGTCGGGCCTGCGGGTGCACGATCTTGATCTGCACTATCCCGACCTCGCGGGCCTCGTCGAGTAGGCGGCCGACCTTCCACCGGGTCAGGTGCAGTTCGCGACCGATGTCCTCCTGGGTTCTGCCCTGCTCGTAATAGCACTGCGCGACATGCAGTAGGAGTTCGATATGGCTCCTGTCGGAGGGGTGGGTCATCAGGTCGTCACCCCGACCGGCTGTGCGGTCGCGCCGCCGCTTGTCAACCGATCGGTGCTGTCGCACATGAATGGCCGCAGCATCGCCGTCAGCTGTTGGTAGTCCTCGAAGGTGTTTTGGTACACCGGGATTCGGCTTGGGTCGGGCTCGATCAGTCGGACCTGGGGTGCGAACAAGCCCGAGCCCTCGTCCAGTGAGCGTGTCACCCCTGCGCCGGTTGCGGCGATCACCGCGCATGCCCGCAGGGTCAGGTTTTCTCCTATGACGAGCTCGGCGGGACGGCCGAGAACGTCGACGGTCACCTTCTGCCACAGAGGGTTTCGTTCGATTCCTCCTGAGAACACCAGGCGATCGCACGCCACCCCGGAGCGTTCGAATGATTCGATGACGCTGCGGGTGCCACAGGCCACCGCTTCGACCATCGCGCAGTAGAGCTCTGCCCTGGTCGTGGCAAGGGAGAGCCCGAGGACCGCGCCCCGCAGCCGGGGTTCCCGGTGCGGTGTGCGGTTGCCCATGAAGTAGTCGAGCGCACGCAGTCCGTGGCCGGCTGGGTCAACGCGGGACGCTTCGGCCAGGAGGTCGGAGAGTTCGGCGCGGGGCACGCCCATGATCGATTCGCCGGCCCACTTCAGCACCGAGCCGCTGGCGACCTGGCCGCCTTCCACCAGCCACTTGCTCTGATGGAGTGCGCGTGGGTACGGCCCCCAGATCTCGTGGGTGTTGGTCGGGTCATCGACCTCGGCGATGATGGCCGAGGAGGTGCCCGACACGATCGAGATGAGCCCGTCGAGGTCCGCGCCGCAAGACAGCAGTGACACGTGCGCGTCGATGCCGCCGACCGCGACGACGGGGGAGCCGGAGATTCCCAGATCGGCAGCCGCGACGGGTGACAGCGTGCCCGCAACGCCACCCACCTCGACGATGCGGTCAGGCAGCTTGGCGATGAGGTCTTCGATGCCCAGTGCGGCGTATAGCTCTGCGGGGAAGCGCCCGGCCACGGTGTCGTAGTTGTACTTGCAGACCGCGTTCATCTGCGAGCCCACCCACTGCCCGGTGAGTCGGAAGGTGAGGTAGTCGACCGCTTCGACGATCCGGGCTGCCCGGTGGTAATTGTCGGGGTCGTGGGATTGCAGCCACATGGCTTTGGGAACAAGCCACTCGGCGGCATCCGAACCTCCCGACCAGTTCAGAATCGGGTGCTCGGCGGCCAGTTGCGCGGTGCGTTCCGACTCGGCGCCGCTGCGTCCGTCCATCCACAAGATGGCGGGGCGCAACGGCTCCCCGGCGGAGTCGAGCACGGCGACGGTGGAGGCCGTCGTCGCTGCCGCGATCGCGACGATCTGTCCTGCGCGCCGGCACTCGTCGGTGTTCAACAGCTCACGGGTGGCCACGGTGACGGCTTCCCACCAGTCTCGCGGATCCTGTTCGGCCCAGCCAGGTCGCGGGAACCGGGTCGGGTAGGGCCGGTGAGTGGTTCCTAGCGCGTGGCCGTCTGTGGTGAAGGCCCCGACCCGGGCACCCTCGGTGCCTAGATCTATCGACAACAAGATCGCCATGGTCAGTCCTCGTTGGGCAGGAACAGAACCTTCGAGGAGAAGATCGATCGCTCACCCAGTTGATGCATCGTTTGTGGCAGTGCCGACAGTGGCAATTCATGGGTGATCATGAATTCCCAGGCCAGTTGCCCGGTTGACATCATCGTCGCCGACGTACGCCACTCGTCGCCGGGGAATGGAGCGGAGAAGGAGTTCCAGGATCCATGCAGGGTGGCTTCCAGGCGCATGAACTGGTTGAAGGTCTCCTTGGCTAGGGGCACCGGGGCGTGCGGGATACCGATGAACACCGCGTGGCCGTGCGGTCCGGTCAGGTTGGCGGCCATGTCGGCGGTGGCGGGGACACCGGCGGACTCCAGCACGATGTCGAAGCCGCGGCCACCGAGTGCCCGGGCCTCCTCGACCCCCTGAACTGCGTGGCTGGCGCCGGCCTCGCGCGCCATGGCGGCCTTCTCCTCGCTGAGGTCGACGGTGACGACCTCGGTCGCGCCGTGCAGCCGTGCCCACTGAACGGCGAACAGGCCGATCGGTCCGGCGCCGATGACGAGCACCCGATGCCCGGCGCGCAGTCCGGTCTTCCACAACCCGTGCAGCGCGATGGCTGCGGGATCCAGCATTGCCGCGGCTCGTGGATCGATGCCGGGGGGCAGCTTGAGCAGGTTGCTGGCCGGCGAGACGGTGTACTGCGCGTAAGCGCCGTCGCAGCGGCTACCGAAGTAGTCGTAGTTCTCGCAGAGCCCGAAGGCGCCCTTGAGGCAGAAGTCGCAGGTGCGGCACGGGATCAACGGCGGTACCGAGACGAGTTCGCCGATCTGGAACCCGGTTACGCCTTCGCCGAGTTCGGTCACCCAGCCGGAGAATTCGTGGCCGCAGATGATCGGCATGATGTAGCCGCCGTTGCGCAGCATCCGCGGGATGTCCGAGCCGCAGACGCCGCAGGCCGCGATCTTGAGCAGGACCTGTCCTGGGCCCGGTCGCGGCACTGCGACCTCTTCGACCCTGATGTCGCCGGGTGCGTGCATCACCGCAGCAGTCATCGTCTGGGGCAGTGTGTGCTCGGCGGTCAGGTCGCGCGTCGGCACTTCGGTTGTCATGTGGCTGGTTCTCCTGTTTTGGGTACGGGCGGGCGATAGGTCAGGCCGGCGGCTGTTGCGCCTGGGCGAAGGTGGTGTCCCCGACCAGTTCCGCAGCGTTGGACTTGTCCACGAGAGCTGTTCCGGCGTCGATGAATTCGGGAACCGACTCGCCCCTGGCCACCTGGACCGCGGTCTCGATGGCGAGCTTCCCCTCGGCGTTGGGGTCGTTGAGTGCAGTGGCGATGTACTGGTCCCCGTCGGCAATGGCGCGCACGGCTTCCATCAGGCCGTCGACACCGAAGACCTTGACGTCGGTGCGGTTGTTCTCGTCGAGTACCTGCAATGCACCCAAGGCCATGTCGTCGTTCTGCGCATAGACCGCGCTCAGATCGGGATGGGCCTGCAGCAGGTCCTGCATCGCGGTGACGGCGTTGGAGCGAATGTAGTCGCTGTAGGGACCTTCGATCACGGTGATGTTGGGCTGGCCGTCGACCGCGGCGGCGAAGCCGTCGTGGCGATCCCGGGCGACCGCGCCGCCGGCGTCGCCCTGGATCTCGATGATCTTGCCGCCTTCGGGGCCCAGCGCCTGCACTGCGGCCTCGCCGACGATCTCGCCCATGGCCTTGTTGTCGCGGCCGACGAACGAGGTGGCTCCGGACTCGACGGGCCGGTCGACGGTCACAACCTGGATTCCGGCGGCGTCGGCGGCTGCGAGGGAGGGGGCGATGCCCTTGGGGTCGACCGGGTTGATCACCAGGACGTCGATTCCGCGGGTGATCAGGTCTTGGACGTCGTTGTTCTGCTTGGTGACATCACCGTTGGCGTCGGCGAAGAAGAGCTCGTTGCCGCTGTCCTCGGCGGTCTGCTCGGCCGCATCGGTGAGTGCCACGTAGAAGGGGCTCTGTTGGGTCGCCTGACTGAAGCCGATCGTGACGGGGCCTTCCGATACGACCTCGTCGCCGTTGCTTCCGCTCTCTCCGGGCATCGTGCAGCCCGTCGCGCCGATGGCCATCGTGGCCGAAAACGCGATTCCTGCGAACACCTTTGACAATCTCATTGCTTCTCCTAACCTCCGCCTCGCCAGTGAGGCGCGTGACTGCGATCACGGTAGGGAG
>CAZLTV010000110.1:0-11111 GCA_964562545.1 uncultured Mycobacterium sp.
AATCAGCGCTGCTGATGATGGTAAGCCATCTATCCTATATCTCCATTCCTTGATTCATCCTCGCGGGTGAGGATTGAATTTTGGGGAAGGGGAGGGGCGAGTGGCGGCCTCTGGTCGAAATGAGGGCTTACCTTTTTCAGCAGACATTTGACGGGATTTCGCATTCCCCACCTCTGAATCCGTCAGGAGGGTTGCCAAATGGCGGATTTGCAGCGCAATAATGTTGCAACGAAGCCGAATCGATTCGCTGCAGGGAGGCGAAGGTGAGCCAGAAATCAGAACCGTCGCAACTGATGCTGCCCATGCCGCTGGGGAGAAGGTTGGTCGAAGAGCTCGAGAACTCCTCGATAGACGAAGTGAGGGCTATGGCTGAAGAGGAGGGCGGAGAGAAAGTCTTCCAGGCTGTCCACGACGTCCTCACGCAAGACCCTTCCGCAGGCTTCCTCCATTCAGCGCTTTGCGCAATGTCACTTCCGGTCCGCTGCCCAAAAGGCGAGGAGGAGTTTGCTCCGATCATCCGGCGTGAGGGAAATTACACGCTCATCATCCGGCCCATCGAACGAATGAAGATGGTCAACGGCGAGCTTGTACCGACCAAGCTGGGCGTCCCCTATGGTTCGTATGCGCGCCTCGCGATGCTGTTCATCATGACAGAGGCTGTCAGGCAGAAGAGCCGGGAGGTTTACCTCGGCGATAGTTTTGCTGCCTGGCTCCGGCGAATGGGCATCACTGCAACCAATTCTGGAGGTCCGAGAGGGGCGAGGGCGCTTATGCAGGAGCAGCTCGATAGGCTGATGGCCTGCGAGTGGTCCATTCGGTGGGATCAGGAGCTGACGAAATCGCAGCCGGCCAAGGGAAAGAAGGCAGGGAAGGGCCCGGTGAAGCCGGTCACGATTTCTGCGTTCGAAGCCAGCGATATGAGGCTTGCGAACAGATACGGCGGCGTTGCGACGGAGGAGGGTGAGTTCGTGTCCCGCTTCGTTCTGTCGGAGCCGTTCTATGAAACGATCCGAGATCATGCCGTCCCGCTCAACGAACGGGCATTCGCGGCGCTGAAACGTTCGGCAACCCAACTCGATCTGTACACCTACCTTGCGTATAGGCTCCCTAAGATCAGGGAAGGGGAGCAGGTCCCCATCAGTTGGAAGCAGCTTTGGTCTCATCTCGGGAATGACTGCAAGACGATCGGCAAATTCAGGCAAACAGTTCGGAGCGCGTGGGAGACTGTCTCTGGCGTCTATCCGCAAGCACGGGCTTCGGTCGACTTGTCTGGGCAGACGGTATGGTTGAGCCACGCTGACCAGCCCGTCGACAATCATCCGGTCAAGCGAATGAACGGGCTCATTGAGTATATGTCCGTCCTCCCTGATCTGCCTGCTGATAATGGTAAGCCTAAGGGGGCGAAGGGCGCCCTGGTGAAGCCGGAGTTGTCCTTCCCGAGTGGGACGCTGCAGTATAATTGTCCCGAACTCTATGCGATCGCGAAAGAGCATGGCTCTGGGAACGATGCGAACAGGATCGCCGATGCATTCCGACGAAAGCTCGGAGATGAACTCTCAGAAGTGAAGGGGGACCGGTTGGTCCGCAGGTTCACCGCATTCTGCAAGGCCTTCGATCCCCCGGGATAGGGCGCCAGGCTCCTCTGCTGAAAAAGGTAAGGCTCTTGGAGCCTATGAAGCGATCCTTTTCGAAATCTTGGATCTGCTGCTGGGCCAGGCCTTCTTGAATCTGCTGCCGAATTTCGCTCGTGCTGCTGCGCGGACTCGTTCCTGACTGATGCTGGCGAGATCAGGTTCACGATGCTTTGCAATGAGGATCAGAAGGTTGCATTGCTCGAGGCCGAAGCGCCCGATCTGGAGATCCTTCTGGTCGATCGACATCTCGTCCGACATCCAGATGTAGGTCAAGTTGCGAGCCTTGCTCGTCGACCATTGATGGTCCTTGGCCGCATTGCTCCAGATCCCTTCAAGGGATGAGTGTGCATCCTGTCGCGCGCGACGCAGCTCGGCATTCGCCAGAGGCCCGATTGGGTCCCAGGTGCCATCGCTGCAGACAGCCCATGCGTCACAAGCTCGGCAGACATGGTAGTGCTTGTTGATGAGATCGGGGCGGGCAGGGTGGAGTTCGCGTCCGGTCATGCGGAGAGTGAGAGAAGAGCAATACGGGCAGGTGAAGTTTCCGGTCATAATGCGGCCCCTGAAGTGAATGCGCGCGAAGGCGCAGTTATGCTGCGAACAACTCGGCTTGGACGGGAGCGAACAGTTCGGCCTGATATTCCGGTGAAGGTTCTTGCCTGACTGGCTTAGGATCGATGAGCTTGGCGGTTTCTCCATCGAGTATACCGACGGCGCAGGCTCTCCAAAGGAGGGTGTCGATCGTGTTGACACGGTATCCGGTAGCTTTGGAGAGGTGTTCGCACAGATCTTGAGCTGTGGTTGCATGCCGCTCAGCGAGGCGATTGAGGTGGACGTCAGGCTTTGCGCAATCGACACCGAAGTTCTTGGCGAGGTGGAAGCAGGTGATGTCGCCGACCCAAGGGAGGCTGCGGCAGAATTCGAGCTTGTCCTCGGAGATGTGATACGCGTCGTGTAGTTCCGCGCGCTCTTTCCAGATCTTGTCGATTGCCGCGGACTTTCCCTCGTGCCCAAATACGGTTCCGGAGGGAGTGCCGGCCTCGAGCGCGCGTATGCATTTGAGGAAGATCGTCTGGGCGATCGTATGCTTCATGCCGGAATTGCAAATAACGAAGATTGCCTCGCGGGCGAAAGCGTCGGGATGCATCGGCGGGCGGCAGTTCTCGGCCCATTCTATGTCGTCGGACGCGTACCCGCGATCGTCGAGACGGCGAACGATTTCCGGGAATAGTGAAGGATCGTCAAGAAGGGGGCCACCGGCTTCCATTCGCAGGATATTACCAGCGACGGCCGGGATCGTCATCAAGAACTTTCTGGATGTTCCTGCGGTTCTTCCAGAAGGGGCTCGCAGTCCATGGGGGCGAGGTCTGTCAAAAGATCCAGAACGGCATTGAAGACCTCGTCGCCATGCTCGATGTTGGAGTTCTTGGTGGACCAACGATCACCGTCTACCTGGACGGTGAGGCGGCCGCTGCCATTGTACCACCATTGACGGCCTGTTGGCCGGGCAATGAAGACGTGGAAACTTGAGGCCTCTTGGAGAGCAATGTTGATCTCGCAAAGGTCGAACCCGCTGAATTGGCGGGCAGGCTCGGGCACCAGAGCATTGAAGCGTTCCTGGTATTCGCGGAAGCGAGCCTCAGCAACCGGCTTGGGATACATCATGGCTGTGTTTCCCGCCAGGCGCATTGCCTCCATCATCATGAGCATGTCCCCGAGAGGGAAGTCGAGGGAGTGGATGTTCCGGCCGTTGCCCATGAGCTAACCTCGGGTATCTGGGTGTAACTAGCTTCAGTAGCTCGCAGGCGAGCAGGCGATGCCCTTCAGTCTTGCGAGGATCGGCTTGATTGGGTGGAGAGCCTCGAAGCGACCGGCAGCAAGTCCCGCGGATGAAGCAGATTCCATGTCGTCGTAGTCGTCCGGATCGGGTTCATTGTCTGGACAATTGCCGACGTGCTTCTCGAGATCTGCAATTGCCTCGAGAAGAGCAGGTGAGGGCTGCTTTGGCGCCTCGATATCCGTAAAGTGGGCAACGGCTCCACATTCTGGACATTCTCCTGCGGGCATGATTTCGCCCGGAGCGACACGCTCGCTGGCATCGGCGAGCTCAGGGCATTGGTCTTCGGTTCCGGCCCAGGTGCAGTTCGCACAGGCGACGGGTTTCTGATGGGACATGTGAACCTCGTGAACAGAGATGGAGCACCAAAAAGGGCCGCCGAACCGAAGTTGGCGACCCTTGGTGTATTAGTGTATTATGGCCCTAAAACGGTATGTCATCATCGATGTCGTCCATCGGCGGTCCGTCGAAGTTGCCGGTTGCGCCGCCGTTGGCGCCACCCTGGTCGCCGGCGTTCTGGCTCGAGCCGCCGCCGTTGCTGGCACCGCCGCCACCTGCGCCGTCGAGCATCTTCATCGTGCCACCGAAGCCGCTGACCTTGACTTCGGTGCTGTAGCGATCGTTGCCTTCCTGATCCTGCCATTTGCGCGTCGCGAGCTGGCCCTCGATGTAGACCTTCGAGCCCTTCTTCAGGTACTGCTTCGCGACGTTGACGAGGCCCTCGCCGAAGAGCGAGACGGTGTGCCATTCGGTGCGTTCCTGGCGCTCGCCGGTGTTGCGGTCCTTCCACTGTTCCGAAGTGGCGACGCGCAGATTGGCGACTTCACCGCCGCTCTGCCCGAGGCTTCGCACTTCCGGGTCGGCACCGAGGTTGCCGACCAGGATAACTTTGTTCACTGAACTCATGAGTTGTCCTTGTTCTGGTTGAATTTCTTTCGACTAAAGGGTCGGTTGGACGACCTGCCCCCTATTCCCTCGAAGCATAGCAGTTGAGGATACTCCGACAACTGCGGATGCGTCCTATTCTGGAAGTTTCTGGAAGTTCTGGAGCGGAAGCAATCGAAACTTCCTCACGCGCCATGCGCAAAATGAGGCGGGAGGCGCTTCCCGCCCTAGAGATTACTCTGGAAGAATCTCGTAGAGCCCTGCCATGCTATAGCGCTCTGCGGCCTTCGGGGAGACAACAACCGTGAGGCGGACAGCGAGCCGTTCGTCTATCAGATCTTCCTCGATGCTGAAGGCATCGGAAATTGCCGGCGGAGCTTCGTCGCCCATGCGGGCTTTCCAATCGGTGAGCAGCTGGTTGCCAGCAAGGCGGGATAGCTCCTCTTTCTCGAACTCGCCGGTAGGTTGCACAGGGACAACGCAGAAGTGGAACTCTTTGCGGTTGGTTTGCAGGTCGCTTAATGCGGCGCGAGCAAGCATGCCGCGGGTGGTTCGCATAGTCGCATCGGTTTCAGGCTCGATGGTGAACCGATGAGGGTAGATACGGAAAGGAAGTGGATAGGCCGCGCCGTACTGGGTGATACGAAGTGCGGTCGGCAGCAGCTGCGCAGCCTTTCGCATGTCTGCGAGAAGCTCACGATGCGGGCTGCTCGGCTCAATAGGCTGGTCCTCGTTGTCTATGAGGAAGCAATTCGCCTTCTGGTCGAGCGATGGGTGGGCAATGAGACAGTGGAAGTGCCCCTGGAAGTCAGCATCGATCTGTTGAGCGATGCGGGACAGCATATTGAGGACGTTCTTGTCGCGAGGAGGACCGAGAACGATTGTGTGCTCGCCTCCGCATGGCGAGGGGAGGTGTGTCGAGGTCGGATGGGCCGCCGCGATCGTCTCAGCAATTGTCATGGCGTAGTCACGCCCGCCGTTTGAGAGGATCTCGGCGTCGACGGCTATCATGATCTCGGAGGAGTCGAAATCGACTTCCCGGAATATCATCGTGCGGGGGACGAAGTCTTTCGCGGTCTGCGGGTTGGGCATAACGGTTATGATCAGTTCGTCGAGTGTACGAGTGATCGTTCCGCTGGCTTGATAACCATTGTACTGGATGACCGGACACAGGTCATCGTCGACCCGCTTCATCTCGCTGCGAAAGCTAGTCCCGGGAAGGCTGCCAACAAGCACGAAGAGCTTGATCGCGCTAAGAGTGTCGAGCCCAGCGGAGTAAAAGGGCGGCAGATCAGTCATAATGGGCTGTCTCCATAAAGGCAGCTGGCTGAATGGCTAGAGCGCAGTGGTCTGAGCAGGTTTTGGGCTATGCCGCTTCCAGCAACGGCGCGGGTGAGGCATCGGGCGCCGTTTTGCGCTTCTTGATGGTGCCGGCGTCGTGAGCACCAACCTGATTGCCCCATGCATCCCAATTCTCGTCGGCGTTGTGCCGGCAAAAGAGTTCAATACGCCGGTCGGCGACGAGGAGCTCTTCCAGGAGCTCTCGGAATACCAGGGGCTTCTCGGAGTGGCCGGCTCGCGGGGCATGGACGATTTCGCGAACCCCGCGCGATGCTCTCTGTGGTTGCCCCTTTTTCGCCAGGATGACGATTTCGGAATTCGAGCGCGTCCAGTAGCCGGTGCTCATGAAAACGTCTTTGGCGAGGTCGATAATGCGTCGCAGGCCAACCTTCTTGTTGAGCTTGATCCAGACGAAACCGACGGTGACGTAGGTGAAGCCCCATGCCTCGATTACCTCGAGTGCATCAGCAAGGCATGGATACGTGGCCCAGCAGGCCAACATGCAATTGTCGGAGGCGAGGTCACCGACTGGAAGCGCTTTCAGCTCTTCGACGCTCATGCAGTCGTACCACGATTTTGCGTTGCGATCGTTGCCCTTTTCGCTCCAGGCATCGAAGCTCCAGCATGGATCTGCATAGATCAGGTCGTATCGCTCGGCTGGTCCTCCAACCAGGTCGAGTGGAACCTGCCCGTGAACGGAACGGATGTCTGCGAAGGGGTGAGCGGCGCTTGAGCCGGCTGGGGACTGGGTCATTTCATCTCTCTCGGCTTTATGCCAGAGATCAACGCTCCTGCCAGCCACAGGGCAGCTTCTCGAAGAGGGCTGCGGTGATGGTGGTAGATGCCGGCTTGGGCCCGGCATCAGAATGCTGCTCGAGCCATTCAAGGTAGATCCAGACCAGTTCGCTGGGGGCGACTTTGTCGACGACCATGCAGCTTGATTGGAAATTCGGATCCATCTCGTCGACTAGCATTGGGTCAGCATATTCGCGGATCACGCTGATGCATTCGGCCTCGGCCGATAGGTCTCCTTCTGCCGCCCGCAAGCAAAGAGCTTGCACTTCTTCCGTCGCGGTCACGGAGGGATCGAGCGTGGCGGGCGGAGCAAGGGCGGCGGCAAGCGGCAGAAGGAGAGCGTGGATCACGGAAGTTTGACCTTCGCGGTCTGGAAGCGGGCGGCGAGGGCGTTCGTGGTTTCATCCCATGCGATCTGATCGCGGAGTGGGGAAATCTCGCTATGCAGCGTGCGGACGACAGCGCCGAAGTTTTCCTTGGCGAGGTGGATGAGGCCGCGCTCGGCGGCGATCGCGGCGAAGACCATGGCGCGCATGCAGAGCGCTGTATCGTTGTCTTCGAGGGAAAGCGGGCGGCTGACGAGGCTGATGCGAAGGCCCATTTCCTTGAGCGCAACGCGCTGCGGCGATGCAAGATTGCGGCTGGCACCGTCGGTATGTTGGAAAATGTAGGGTGCAACGCCCATGACCTGGTCGCAAGCTTCGAGGCCGGCGATCGCAGCGTTGAGGATTCCATTGCAGCTGCGGCTGTATGCAGCCTCAACGCCCGAAAGGGCGGAGTGCATGGCGCGGACCTGATGGGAGGTGCTCAGGCCGGTAATCTTCAGAAGCCTGCCGCATTCTTCGGAGAGGTCGCCGACCAGCTTGATCTCTGGGCGGGTGAGGAGGAGAGGTTTCCCATCGGAAGGGGCCGGGCGCTTGAGCGCAACGGGGGAGGCCCCGACGAAATCGTCGAATTGAAGCTGAGCAGTCATAATGCATTCCCCTGGAATGTTTCTGGATGTTTCAGGAAGAACCCAACCTTCCCGTGTGGATATATTCTCGCCGGTTAGGGAATTCGGCGTCAAGAGGATTTCTTCCTAAATGCTTGACAAGGATTTATTAGCCGTAAACATTTCCCCGAGTTTTTCGGTGACCGATGAGGCGGTCAGGAATGGCAGTTTTCTGCCGATCCAATCGGAATTGAACCGACGGGCAGCCGCTATTGCGGTCGCCTCTTCGAGGTTCGGCATTCGCCAAGGCCACTTGTGGCCGGGAGGAACCTTGAGGAAATTTTTTGTGATCTCAGCCTCGATTGCGCGGCGCTGCTCTGCATAAGCCTTGGCGGCAGCGAGACGGTCAGTCTGGGCACTCGTCAGATAGTGAGGCGCCACATCGGCAAGCCAGCCTCCTTGTTGGAACGAGAAGCCTGTCTCGAGTTCCATTTTGACTAGGTGGTCGAAGAGATCTCGGTTTGTAGCAACGCCGGCAGCGGTTCGAAGGTCGTGCTGGCTGGCTATGACACAGAAGGCGCAGCTGACCCGCGAGGCTCCGTGAAGGGTGTAGGCCTCATGGAGGTGGAGGTTGTGGTCGCGGTGGTAGGCGAAGACATCCTCAGTCGAGATGTGGATCGAGGGATGCCAGAGTAACCCGTTGGTTCCGTCGGCGCGCGTCAGCTTGGCGTCGAGTTTCGAGACCGGGGTCTTAGCGCGAGCAGAACTTTCGGCGTGGCGTATACCAAGGGCGGAGACGATTGTTTCGCCGGGGTATTTGGACCGGAGGTGGCGGTGAACCTGCTGGACCTTTAATTCTGAGGTGCAGAAGCGCAGCGATGCAGAAGACCATGGACTACGCATTCGTCCGAGTTTGAGACCGGTGTATTGCTCGAGACCAAGAGCATAGCGCTGCTCCCAGCGGGCAACCATGTCGCCAGCCGTCCGACGGACAACCGCGAGGGGGAGGCCAAGCTGGGCGGCCTGCTTCTCAATAGCGGCTGGAGTGCTGCGCCATTCAGCGCGGCCCAGGTCGGCATGGATGAGGAGCCGGCGTTCGCGGGGATGGTCGAGGCTGTCGAGGATTGCGTTGGCGGCATGAGCCGTCATCGTGGAGTCTTTCCCGCCCGACAGGTTAAGCGCGAATATCGCTCCAGCCGAGATGGCTTCGCGTATCCGATCGTCGATAGCGAACTGGTATCGGCCGAGAGGAAAGGTCATCTTGATTGCCCTTAGAAGTGGCTCTCGGAGAGAACACGGAGCGCAAACTGCTCAAGCTTGCTTGGCACCTCGCCCACACCTTTGAGGAGGAAGAGACGCTCGACGTCGTCGACAACTTCGCGGATTTCCTCTTCGGTTACCTCGTGGAAGCCGGCATCCGGTCGAATCAGGACCCGGCCGCCCGGAACTTTCGGCCTGAAAGTGGCGCGAAGGTCGTCGGGGGTCTTGGAGATCGCAAGCATGTTCGTTTCCCGGTTGGAGGCTATGCCGCGCCGGGCAGAGCGTTTGCGGCATCAGCGGCCTGTTTCTTGGCCTGCTCTTCGCGGTACTCTCGTGCTAACTTGATGCAGGCTCCCATGGCGCGGCCCATATTGGGGCGGCGCATTATCTGGTCGTCTTCGATGACGTAGCCTCCCTTCAGATTGTCCCAGATGCCAAAGATCTGACCGTTGAGCCTTCGATATTCGAAGTGGCCCATGTCGAGTGCGGGTGTTTTGATGGCTTCGCTCATCGCGCGAGCTCCTCAGAAAAGCGAAGCTTGGCGCCCTCGAGGTATTCGCGGGCAGCTTCGGTGGTGATCCAGTGGCGGCCGAGATCCTCGGCAGCGCGGGCGGTGCTCCCTGAGCCGCCGAATGGGTCGAATACAACTTCGCCCGGCTGGCTGAGAAATTCGATCATCTTAGAGGCCAGCGGGATGGGCATGCGCGCGGGATGCGGCGGCAAACCGGCATCGCGGCAGGCGCGCGTATATTGCTGGTCTCCGCTGTTTGGGATGCGGAAGATGTTGGGTGCGATCGAGCCGCCATTGTCGGCGGCGAAGGAGCCTTCACGCGTTGCGTGGCCCGACGGCTTCTTGCTGCGGCCGGCGCCGCCCTTCTCGATGAGCTTCTTCATGCGGTCGGAGTAGGGCTCAAGGATGGCGCGGTTGTCCGCGTAGGGGCGATCCTCAGGGGAGAGCCACCAGAGGCACTCGACAGCCTGCTTCAGACGGATGCGTTCCACGCCGACGTAGTTCGACGGCACGGGGAGGGCAGAGGGGTTGTGCCAGAGCAGTCGCTGGCAAAGGTGAAGGCCGAGCCGATCCTGTAGCGCGATAATGGTGCGTTCCTGGTACATCGACACCGTCGGCGAATTCTTGAGCCAGGTGTCACCGAGGTTGAGGACGAGGGACCCATTGCTTTCCATCACGGGCATGAGCCGTTCAATGATGGAGCAGAGCCAGTCGATGTATTCCTGACCGACCTTGTTGCCGTATTTCTTCTTGGTTTTGAGCGGGTAGGGTGGACTGGTGAGCAGGAGGCGCACCGTGCCCGGATCGATCACGCTGGCGGCATCTTCCGCCATACCCCAGAGGGCGCAGCCATTCGGGGTGAAGAATACGGTGACTGGACGACCGGGAAAGGCCGAGGTCAAATGCCTCGAGCCGGTTTCGGTCAGCCGCCAGGCGCGACCGTCGCGTTCAATGAGCCCGGCCAGCCGGCCATGCTGCTGGCCCCAGCGAATGCGGTGCGCGAGAAGGTTGTGATCTTGGCCGCCGATAGTGCCGCGCTGATTGCGCTGCGTCTCATCGAGGCCAAGCTGGTCGGCAACAGCGTTGCGGATCTCGGCGGTGGTGGCTTCACCTCCCGCCTTGTCGACGGCATCGAGAATAGGGAGGACGAGCTGCCGTTGTGTCGGCAAGGTCGTCGGCAAGGAGTCGCGCACGATATTTCCTCTGACTTTCAGCTTCCCGAAAGTTCGGAGGCATACTTACTTCAGGATTCCTGATGACGGCTTTTCGGTTGCCGAAAATTCCGCGAATGTCGGAGATTGGGGGAAAGCGGTCATTGCCATCGGTTAGTCATTGGCCCACACGAAACGCATGGAATGGCAGTTACTAGCAAAAGACTTTGCGAGCTGTGATGGCGCCCTTTGTGACATCTACGTGCAAAACGCGAGCGTCGATGATTGGCAGGCAGTCATCGATAGCCTCAGGCAATCCAATCTTAGGCTTGAACTTCAGATAGACGGTCAAGTCACCGAGTTGCCGAGGGACGTTTCGAAGCTCTTATTCAGAGATCCAAGCGCTTCCTGTCCAAGCATGTATGTCCACATAGGCAGCGCCACGCTGAACTGTCATTTTTTCACCGACGAAGAGATCGAGTTCGATCTCAATCCGCTTGATATGCGGCCTGAATTGCTGCCCGATGTACTCTCTTTCCTGAAGTTACTCGGCAGAGCGACAAGCAAGCCAGTCATACTTACGGTCGAGAACGCGCCAGAGGCCGCAATCATGCGATTTGAACCGACCAATACAGAGGTAGAGTATGTTGGGCCTGCCTACGGCTCGTAAATGTCCGCAATCGGGTCGTTCGCTGACGGTCGGCTCCCGGAGCTCCGCTAGCATTGGTGAAGCGTCTTCAACTATTTGGCGAGCGCCGGTGCGTTC
>CAZLTV010000111.1:0-10625 GCA_964562545.1 uncultured Mycobacterium sp.
AATCGTCGCGTTCGTACATCGTGGTGACGGGCAGGACGTAGTCGCAGTGCGACGCGGTCTCGGTGAGATAGATATCGAGGGCGACGGACAGCTCGGTGTCGTCCAGCGCGTGTTCCAGCTCGCTGCCGTTGGGCACCGACAGCACGGGGTTTCCCGCGCTGATGAACATCGCCCTGATCTGGCGCTGCCCCGGAGTCAGCATCTCCTTGGCCATCAGCGCGGCCGGTTCGGACCCGATCACCGAGCGGAATCCGCCGATGCGTGAGCGTCTGCGGCGATAGGTGCGGCGCAGCACGGTGCCCATCGCGATGTTGACCCAGCGTTGGCCCGGCATCCCCAGGCCACCGAATACCGACCCGCCCGGGACATCGAGGTTGCCGGCCACCAGGTTGACGACGTCGATCAGATACGAGGTAAGGGTGCCGTTGCGGCCGACGCATGTGCCGAGCCGCCCGTAGATCGCCGCGCGCGGTGTTGAAGCCAGGTCGCGCGCGAGTTCGCGCACCACGTCGGGGTCGACCCCGGTGTGCCGGCTGGTCGCCTCGGGGGCGAACTCGGCGACTTGCGTACGCAGCCAGCCAACTCCGTCTGCGTGCGCGGTGATTCTCGCTTCGTCGATGAGGTTCTCGGCGAAGAGCACGTGCAGTACCGAAAGTAGCAGCAGCGCATCGGTGTCCGGCACGATACCGCACCATTCGAAGGCCGCCGCGGTTTCGGTCCGCCGCGGGTCGATGACCACGACGCGCCCGCCGCGTTTGACGATGTCTTGCATGCGGTCTTTGATCCGCGGCGCGGTCAAGAAACTCCCGTGCGAAACAACCGGATTGGCGCCGATCACGACGAGTAGTTGGGTGCGGTTGAGGTCCGGGATCGGCACCGAGATCGGCGTTCCGTACAGCAGTTGGCTGGCCATCAACCGGCTGTTGGTGTCCTGCGAGGACGCGGTGAAGTAGTGGGTTCCCCGGCCTAGGCCCTTGATGAACGCCAGGATCGACAGCACGTGGGCGTAGCTGAAGGCCCCGGGGTTGCCCATGTACCAGCCGACGGCGCCGGCGCCGTGTTCGTCGACGATCGTGGCCAGCCGGGTGCTGATGTCGGACATCGCCTCGTCCCAGCTCACCTGCTCAAAGCTGCTGCCGGTTCGGCGCAGTGGCGTCGTGATGCGGTCCGGGTCGTTGACCACCTCGGTGAACGCAATGCCCTTCTGACAGGCGAACCCCGAGGACAGCGGATGCTCCTTGTCCGGGCGCAGGGCCACTAGCCTGCCGTCCTCGACGGTGGCGATCATGCCGCACAGCGGCTCACAGATGCGGCAGAACGTGGCTCTGTGTTCGACGCTCGTGGTGCTCTGAGCCATATCGTTCACCTTTCGACGAGGCTGTGCTGCGATAGGGTCAAATGGGTGCGCTGGATCGTCGATGGAATGAACGTGATTGGGTCCCGCCCTGACGGTTGGTGGCGTGACCGCCAGCGCGCTATGACAACCCTGGTCGACTGTCTCGAGCAGTGGGCGGTACGCGAAAACGCCGATGTGACGGTGGTGTTCGAGCGCCCGCCCACACCACCGATCGAATCCAGGGTCATCGTGGTGACCCATGCGCCGGCACCGGCACCCAACTCCGCCGACGATGAGATCGTGTCCCTCGTCATCAGCGACGCCCACCCCGAGCAGATCCGGGTGGCCACCTCCGACCGCGGCCTTGCGGAGCGAGTTCGGTCGGCGGGGGCCATGGTTTTTCCCGCCGAGCGATTGCGCGACGCGATCGACCCCCGCTGAGGCCTCACGCCAAGATCCGCACCGGCACGTGGGAATAGCCCGCGACGTTTTGCATGCTCACCCGCTGGCAGCGGTCCCACTGCACTTCGTAGCGGGGCATCAGGTCCAGCAGTTTCTCGAGCGCGATCGCGCTTTCCATTCTGGCCAGTGCGGCGCCGAGGCAGCTGTGGATTCCATAGCCGAAAGCCAGGTTCTGCGCCTCGGAACGGTCGCGGTTGATGTCGAAGGTGTCCGGCGCGGTCCAGGCTCGCGGATCCCGGTTGGCCGAGGCGCCGAGCAGGAACACCGGTGCCCCGGCGGGGATCGTCACACCGTGCAGTGTGACCTCGCGATTGGATCGACGGACGTTGTATTGCACCGGCGCGTCGTAGCGCAACAGCTCTTCGATCGCGGCGGGGATCTTCGAGCGGTCGTCGAGCAGCTGGCGCCACTGGTCGGGGTGGCGGGCGAAGGTGACCACGGCGCCGCCCACCAGTTTGGTCACCGTTTCCGCCCCCGCACCGCCGAGTAGGCTGGCGAAGCCGGCGATCTCGGAATCGCGCAGCCGATCGATGTTGCCGTCGGCGCGCGGTATCTCGGCAGCGATCAGGGCGCTGATCATGTCGTCGCAGGGTTCTGCACGTCGCTGCTGGATGAGCTGGTAGTACATCAACCACATCTCGGTCATCGCTTGCATGCCGGCCTCGGAGATGTCGATCTGTCCGGGCTCGCGGTGTAGCGATTCGTCGATCCACAGCCTGACCTGTTGGCGGTACTCCTCGGGGACACCGAGCATCTGGGTGATCACGTCCACCGGGAAGTACACCGAGAAGTCGCTGACCACATCGAAGCCCGAGCACTGTGCCCCCTTGGCGCGGGCCGCGCCCAGAAAGCCCTCGATCGTCTGGGCGACCATGGTGCGCAGCGCGCCGATCGCGCGCGGGGTGAACACCTTGTTGACCAGGCTGCGCATCACTCGGTGTTCGGGCGGGTCGAGGGAGATGATCATCTTGGCCGGTACTTTCTGGCCTGTTCGCACCATGCCGAGGTCGACCCCGTACGCCGAGGAGTAGGTGGCGAAGTCCTTGAGTCCGGCCGCGACGTCGGCGTGGCGGCTCAGAGTGTAGAAGTCGTAGTCGGCGTTGTAGAACACGGGGGCCTGTGCTCGCAGGCGCGGGTAAAAGGCGTGCGGGTCGCGGTAGAAACCTGCGGAGAACGGATCGAACTCCACAGTGGCTTGCCCGTCGCCGTCTTGCCCGTCGCCCTGACGTTCGTCCTGGTGTTCGTCCTGTTCGTCGCCCCGCGCGGCGTCGACCGCAGCCACACACACCTCCTGTAAGCCATCCGGTTGTGCTTTCGATAACTGCCACCATATTCTGCTGCTGGCCATCGCCGAAAACAAGACAGGACCACGGGACGTGACCGACTCCTATTACGAACTCATCGACGCCGACGCCGTCCACGGCGAGCGGTTCGCCGCGTCCGAACATGTGGTCAGCACCTGGGGTGCGAATATGCAGAACGCCGCACCCGTGTCGGCGTTGCTGGTCCGCGCGATCGAGCGTTGCGCGGCTCGCCCCGACACCCGGATCAGCCGGGTGGTGGTGGACCTGCTGGGCGCGGTGCCGGTCGGCGATCGACTGTGGGTGCGCGCCCAGGTACAGCGTCCGGGCAGGCAGATCGAGCTGATCGGGGCCCAGATGCTCGCTCCCGGCCCGACAGGTGAACCCCGACCGGTCGCCACCGCGAGCGCCTGGCGGTTCCAGCGCATCGACGCCGACGACCTGCCCGAAACCCCCACCGAGCCACTGTCCCCGATCGCCGAGGGCCGGCTCCGCTACCCCGACGACGGCACGGCACAGACCTACATCCACAGCCTCGAGTGGCGCTGGCTCAACGACATCCTGCACACCGTGCGGGCCGAATGCTGGGCCCGCCCCCTGGTCGATCTGGTCGCCGGCGAGCCGATGAGCCCCGCCCAGCGGTTGTTCGCGGTGGCCGATATCGCCAACGGCATGGGAAGCCGGCTCGACCCCGCGCGGTGGACCTTCCTGAACACCGACCTGACAGTGCACCTGCATCGAATACCCGAGGGCGAATGGATCGGGGTGCGCGCCGAAAATCATTTCGGCACCGATGGTGTCGGAATCTCACGGGGCACGCTGTTCGACGAGGCGGGCCCGGTCGCAGCCATCCAGCAGGCGCAGCTGGTGCGGCGTCGCTGAACCGCGCATTCTCAAACCGCAGCCATTACCGTAAGATTTACGGTTGGTCCGTCATCGTTACCGGACCGGACGGAGGACCGCCCATGCAGACACCGCTGGCGCCCGAGATCACCACCTGGCCCGCCGACGAACCCCAACTCATCGGCAGTCGCTGCGCGCGGTGCATGGCGACGGTGTTTCCCGCCCAGCACCACTGCCCCCGATGCAGCGCCGACACGATGACCGAAGTCCTGCTGCCCCGCCGGGGAACGTTGATCGCCTGGACCACGCAGGGATTCCCACCCGGCCCCCCGTATCGCGGACCGACCGGCGCTGACTTCGAGCCCTTCGGCGTCGGGCTCGTCGAGCTGGGCGACCAGATCCGGGTCGAGGGCCGGCTGACCGAAAGCGACCCGGACCGGCTGGAGTTCGGGATGACCGTAGAACTCACCATGATTGCGCTGGCCGTCCAAAACGACGACGAGGACGACGACGAAATACTCACCTTCGCCTTCCAGCCGATCTGACCCGAAAGGACTCTCCCACGATGCACGACGTGGCGATCATCGGAGTGGGCCTGCACCCGTTCGGCAGGTTCGAAGGAAAGACAGCCATGCAGATGGGCGTCGACGCCATCAGCGCCGCCGTCGCCGACGCAGGAGTGAACTGGACCGACATCCAATTCGGCGTCGGCGGTAGTTGGACAGTCGCCAACCCTGACGCCATCGTCGGCATGGTCGGCCTTTCCGGCATCCCGTTCACCAACGTGTTCAACGCGTGCGCGACCGCGGCCAGCGCCACCAAGGCGTGCGCAGACGGAATCCGTTTGGGCGACTACGACATCGGCATCGCCGTCGGGATGGACAAACATCCCCGCGGCGCCTTCACCGAGGACCCGGCGCTGGTCGGGATGCCGCGCTGGTACGCCGAGAACGGCCAATACCTGACCACACAATTCTTCGGCATGAAAGCCAACCGCTATCTACACCAACACGGCATCAGCCACCAGACACTGGCGAAAGTGGTCACCAAGAACCTGCGCAACGGCGCGCTGAATCCCAACGCGTTTCGCCGCAAGCCAATGGCCGAAGAGGCGATCTTGAACTCGCCGATGCTGAACTACCCGCTGACGCAGTACATGTTCTGCTCGCCGGACGAAGGCGCCGCCGCGGTCATCATGTGCCGTGCTGATCTCGCCCACCGCTACACCGACAAACCCGTCTACGTCCGCGCGGTCGAAGTGCGCACCCGCAAGTACGGCGCCTACGAGGTGAACACCACGTTCGCTCCCGTCGAGGAAGATGTGGCACCCACCGTCTACGCCGCCCGCGCCGCGTTCGAGAAGGCCGGAATCGAGCCGTCGGATGTCGATGTGATCCAGTTGCAGGACACCGACGCCGGAGCCGAGATCATCCATATGGCCGAGGCCGGCTTCTGCGCCGACGGCGATCAGGAGAAGCTGCTCGCCGAGGGCGCCACCGAGATCGGCGGGCCGATGCCGGTCAATACCGACGGCGGCCTGCTGGCCAACGGCGAACCGATCGGCGCATCAGGTTTGCGCCAGGTGCATGAGATCGTCCGACAGCTTCGCGGCCAAGCTGGCGATCGGCAGATCCCGGGCGAGCCGAAGGTCGGGTTCGCCCAGTTGTACGGCGCGCCCGGCACCGCGGGCGTCACCATCCTGAGCACCTAACTGCACGCCACTGCACGCCGAGACTGCGGTGAGATCGCGATCTCTAGCGCAATCGCGATCTCACCGCAGTCTCGGCGGCTGATCAGGAAGCTTTCTTGGCCACCGGCGCCGAATAATTGGGTTTTCCGAGCCCCAGCACGTACTGGGCGATCATGTTGCGGAACACCTCAAGGGTGCCGCCGTAGATCCCGACCAGCGGCGCAAACCGGTACACGTATTCGGCGGCACCGTCATCGGCCGCGCCGTCGGCGCCGACCGGCAGCGCCGAGGCCGCCCCCAACAGATCCATCAGGTCCGGCGAGATGTCGCGCATCGTCTGGGCCAGGGCGACGCGGCCGAAGATGCTCGGTGCCGACAACGCCGCCTCCAACCGTGCGACGCTGCGTCCGAGCCGGTAGGCGACCGAACCGTCGTCGATCAGCCGGCGACCGTTGGGATCGGCGAGCGTCGACTTCTCGGCGGCCTTGTCAACCGCGGCGGCCATGAACCCCGCCTGGTGCGCCATGATCGCGACGTCCTGCAGGCCGTCGTCGGCGGCATCGACGGCACCGTGTTCGGCGTCCAGCGGCTCACGCACCACCGCCCATCCGCCGTTGACGTCGCCGAGGCGGTAGCGGTCGGCGACCCGGACATCGCTGTAGTAAACAATGTTGGTGCGGTCGCCGTCGACGGTGCGCACGCCCTGGATCTCCACGCCGGGTGAGTCCAGCGGCACCAGGAACATGGTCAGGCTCTTGTGTTTGCGCGCCGTCGGGTCGGTGTTGGTGATCAGGAAGACGTACTGGCAGTTGTGCGCACCGGTGGTGAACATCTTGGAGCCGTTGATGATCCAGTGGTCACCGTCGCGGACCGCCCTGGTCTTGCAGGTCGCCACATCGGAGCCGCCCTCGGGCTCGGTGTAGCCCAGGCACAATCGCACGTGTCCGCTGTACACCCCGGGCAGGACTTCGTCGCGCAACTCCTGGGACGCGAATTTCTCCACCGAGCGGGCGATCATCGCCGTCGTGCCCGATGTCACCCACGGCACGTGTGCACGGCGCTTCTCCAGTTCCCAGATTCGGCGCTGCACCCTCGTGAATGCCCTGTCCGCGCCCGGTTTCCATTCGCGTTCCAGGTATCCGGCCGCACCGAGCGCCAGGTGCACACCCTCGTCGAAGTTGTCGCCGGTCTCGCGGTCACGCCGGATCACGTCCTCGGTCACGACCTCGGATAGAAACCCCCGGACCTCGTCGAGGAACTTCTGGTCGTCGTCGGCCAACTGCACTCGTGAGAAGTCCATGATTCAGCTCCGTCCCTCGCGTGCGGCGACAATCTCGGCGATACGGGTAGCGGTGGCGCCGGGATCGCCGCCTGCGATCGCCCAACCTCGCGCCCGCACCAGGTAGGCGGTGGCGGCCGCCTCGGCCGAGACGCCGAGACCACCCTGAACGTGCACGGCCATGGTCGCGGCCTTAGCCGCTTCTTCAGCCATGAACACGAACACCGACGGCGCCAGTTCTGGCCGCTCGTCAGGCTCGTTGTCGAGGAACCACGCCGCGCGCCGGGCGAGGTTGCGGCCACCTTGCACGGTGATCGCGATGTTGGCCAGCGGATGCGAAATAGCCTGCAGCGTTGAGATCGGCACACCCAGCGTGTAACGGGACTTGGCGAACTCGGCGGCGATGGTCATGGTCTCCTCGACCAGACCGACCAACGCGGCACCGGTCAACAGTCGCCATTCATCCAGCGCACGTTGATATTCGGTGAGCGCCTTGGCTCCGCTGGCCAGAACGACACGGCCGTCAGCGGCGGCAGGATCCACCCACGCCATCGGCAGCTTGCCGATGTTGTCCACCCGAGCCGGCCGGGACGAGAATGACAGCGCGACGACGTCGTCGCCCTCGCGCAGAACGATGCTCTCGGCGACGGATCCGGCTGGGATCAGCCGCCTGCCGGTCGTACCGTCCTGCTGCGGGTCCAGTGCCACCACCTTGGCACCGTTAACCACGTCGGGCTCCACCGCCCCGAGGCGGGCCAGCAGACGTGCCGCACAGACATGGTCGATCCAGGGCACCGGCGCCACCGAGCGCCCAATCTCTTCGGCCACCAGGGTCAAGTCGACCAGGGTCGCCCCGTCACCACCGACGGCCTCCGGCAGGGCCATCGTCGTTGCGCCCATGGCGCACAACCGTTCCCACACGTTCTTGTCGAACCCGGATTCCTCGGCCGCACGCACAGTTTCGATCGGACATCGGGTGGCAAAAAAATCCTTGTAGGCGGCCTGCAACGCCTGGTGATCCTCGGACAGACTGTAGTCAAGCCTTCGCAGTTCATAGCGGTCCATCGGGTCAGCACTCCTGTCCGAAGAAGAAACTGTCGGCGTTGTGGAACAGATAGTTGTCCAGCACTTCGGGCGGCAGGTCCAGTGCCAGCGCTTCGGGTACGACGCGGCTCTGACGCAGGACCGGCCAGTCGGAGCCGAAGATCACCTTGGTCTTGCCGCGGGTACGCATGTAGTGCAGCAGGCTCTCGGGAAGCCGTTTCGGTGACCACGCCGAGGTCATGAGCCGCAGGTTGGCGTACTTGATCAGCAGCCGGATCGCAATGTCCCACCATGGGTCGGCCCCGTGGATCATGCACAGCTTCAGCTCCGGGAACCGCACGCACACCCGGTCAAGATGGATCGGGTTCTGCACCTCGCCGGGTATGGGCGGGCCGGGGATTCCGGTGTTGATACACAGGGGCAGCTCCAGTTCGGCGCACTTGGCGTAGAGCGGGTAATACACCGCATCGCTGGGCGGGTACATGCCGTCACCCCAGAAGCTCGGTCCCACCGCGGCGTAGGCGACGGGAAGGTCAGTGCTGACCGCAGCAAGCTCACGCAGCGCGGGCACCGGCCGAAGCAAGTTGACCCCGCCCATGGCCAACGCAAACCGGTCAGGTCGCTCCTCGACGAACTTGCGCGCGGTCACCGACGGGTTGACGAGGTTGTCCATCAGAATGGCCTTGGCCACGCCGAACTCGTCCATCTCGTCGAGCAGCGCGGGCAACTCCACCTGCTCATAGAGCGACTCGGGTCCCTTGAAGTAGTCGTCACGGACCTTGAGCATGAAATCGGGCTGTTTCGCGGTTTCGCCGAAATGCACGTTGACCAGGCAATCGAGGACACGCCGTGTCACGAGCTCGCCACCTTCGTCGCCCCGCGGGTCGACCCGGCCGGTTGCGTGGGACCGGCCGCCGTGGCCCCTGGGCGGCCTGCCGCCGTCGACTCTGGGCGGCCCGCCGCCGTACTACTCGCCCAGCGGTAGTCGGCCTTACCGTTCCCGAGTCGGCGCACCGTGTCCACGACGATGAACTCTTTGGGCGCCTTGAACCTGGCCAGCTCGGCGGTGCAGGCAGAATGCAGGTCCTCGACGGACGCACTGGCGTCCTGCGTCAGTTGCACCAGCGCAACTAGTTCCTGTCCCCACCGGTCACTGTCCCGACCCACCACCAACGCGTCGACCACCGCGGGATGGGCTCGCAGCACGGCCTCGACCTCCTCCACGAACACCTTTTCTCCTCCGGTGTTGACGACCAGTGAATCCCGGCCGTAGAGGCGCAGCGTCCCGTCGGCCTCGAGGCTGGCCCGGTCGCCGGAGACCACGACGCGGCGCCCCTCGACCACCGGGAAGGTCTTTCGGGTGGCGTCGGCGTCGTCGAAGTACCCCAGCGGGATCCGCCCATGCCGCACCACCCAGCCGATCTCGGGGTCGCCCGGATCGAGGAACCTCGTCAGGTCGGCGGCAACCACCGACCCACCCTCCCGCAGGTCGAACGTGTCCCGATGCGATCCTCGCTGATTGCGCCCGAAACCCATGTTTCCGGTCTCCGACGAGCCGTAGCCGTTGATGATCGTCAGCTGCGGCAGCTTCTCCAACAGTGCGGCCACATGCCTCGGGTTCGTTGCCGCGCCACCGGTTCCGACTGCATAGAGCGTCGACAGATCGTAGTTTCCACGGTTGAGCTCATCGATCAGCGGTGCGGCGTATGCGTCTCCGACCATAGTCATAAGCCCGACCTTTTCGCGCTCGACGGTCTGCAGCACCGACGTCGGGTCGAACTTGAAGCGATCGTCGTAAAGCACTACCGGCAAGCCTGCGAGCGCACCCGAGAACACCGTCCACAGGCCCGCGGCGTGCATCAGCGGGGACACTGCGAACCAGGGCGGGCCCTGGTTGTTGCAGACCTTGTCATGGATCTCGGATGTTGACTCGTGGTCGGCTCCGACCATCGACGAGACGTAGGTGTCGCTCTGGCGCCACAGCACGCCCTTGGGCCTCCCGGTGGTGCCGCCGGTGCAGTACATGATCAGATCGTCGGGCGATCCTGCGATTCGGGTATCGGGATCTCCTTGTGCCACGGCACTATCCAAGTCGATGGAGCCGGGAAGACTGGTGGCATTACTGCCATCGTCGACCGAAACCAGCAGCTCAACCGCGGAGTCTGCTAACACGTCGGCGAACTTCTCCCCTAACCCACGGTGATAGATGACAGCCTGGGGCTTGACGTAGTCGAGAAGTTCGGCGACCTCGCGCGGGGTGTAGTAGTGGTTGATGTTGACCGGCACGCAGCGCGCCTTGAGCACACCGACCACCGCTTCGGGATACCGGTCGTTGTGCATGATCAGTGCGATGCGGTCCTGGCCGCATTCCCAGTTGTCGAGGCGATCACGTTCGCGGTGCACACCGAACCCGCGCCCGGCGAGGTAGTTCGCGAACCGGCGCGTACGCTGCGCCATTTGCGCAAAGGTGGTGCGGCGCTCGCCGCACACTGTCATGGTGCGGTCCCCGACGACGTCTGCGATGGCGTCGACGACATCACCGATAGTCCACTCCCCCATGCCTATTCGCTCCTCACGTGCGCGGGGCTTCTATCGCTCCTCACGTGCGCGGGGCTTCCATCGCTCCTCACGTGCGCGGGGCTTCTATCGCTCCTCACGTGCGCGGGTCCT
>CAZLTV010000112.1:0-4381 GCA_964562545.1 uncultured Mycobacterium sp.
GCCGGTGCAGATCCGTCCTCACCCGTACGAGTTCTCGCTCTACTACGACGTGTAAGTCGGTCGTGTAGGCACGACGCGTAAGTCGTTCGCAACGAGTCCACCCGTTCGGTGTCCCATCACCGGGCGGGTGGACTCGTTTTGTATCGGCCCTATGCTCCTCTGTGACGTCCCCCTGTGACGACATTCACTTTTGACTCCCGCCGCGGTACGGATATGCCCCTCATATCGGATAGACCCCGCGATATGGAGGTGAGCTAGTGGACTTCAGCACCGATCGCCAGCGCGCAGCGGCCGAACGGATCGGCCCGTCGCTGCAGGTTCCCCGGCAGGCCAACGAAACTGGGCGAGTTCGCTCGATCAAGGCCCAGGTCAAGGAGATGACCAACATCGACCTGAGCGAGGATGTCGCCTTGGAGTGGCTGCGCCGCAACGGCGGCCACGCAGATCTGTGCTGACGACACTCCCGGTCACCGTCGCCGTGCGAAACCGCCCGGACAGTCGTACGTTCGAAGGTATCGGCACTGACCGTAGGTCCCGCCATACGCGGGCATCAGGGATGGTGCCAGGGGATGAGGAGCGCGAGCCATGACCACCGAAATGACCCCAGCCGCCGACAGCCGCAGCGCCTCCCGCGCGACCGCCGACTCCCGCACGCACGCCTGGAGAGAGTTCAGCGCCGGTCGTTGGTGTGACGGCATCGACGTCCGGGACTTCATCCAACGCAACTATGCGCCCTACGCAGGTGACGGGTCGTTCCTTGCTGGTCCGACCGAGCGCACTGCCGACATCTGGGCCCAGCTTTCCCGGCTGTTCCCCGAAGAACGCCGAAAGGGCGTCTACGACGTCGATTTCGAGACCCCCGCCGCTATCACCGCACACGGACCCGGCTACATCGACCGGGACAAGGAGATCATCGTCGGGTTGCAGACCGATGCCCCCCTCAAGCGGGCGATCATGCCATTGGGCGGCTGGCGCATGGTGGTCAAGGAGCTGCAGACCTACGGGTATCCGATCAGCCCCGAGCTCGAAGAGATCTTCACCAAGTACCGCAAGACCCACAACGACGGGGTGTTCGACGTTTACCCGCCGAACGTGCGAGCGGCCCGCAGCTCACACGTCGTCACCGGTCTGCCCGACGCCTATGGCCGTGGCCGGATCATCGGCGATTACCGCCGCGTGGCGCTGTACGGGGTGGATGCGCTGATCGAGGGCAAGAAACTCGAGCGCATGGAGTTGGACATGGAGCGCTCCACCGAGGATGTCATTCGCGACCGCGAGGAGAACTCCGAACAGATCAAGGCGTTGGGCGAGCTCAAGCAGATGGCCGCCGCCTACGGCTTCGATATCTCGCGGCCGGCCACCACGGCCCGCGAAGCCGTCCAGTGGCTGTACTTCGGCTACCTGGCCGCGGTGAAGGAACAGAACGGCGCCGCGATGTCGCTGGGACGCACGTCGACCTTCGTCGATATCTTCCTCGAACGCGATATCGCCGAGGGCACCCTGACCGAGGCTCAGGCGCAGGAGATCATCGACGACTTCGTCATCAAGCTACGTATCGTTCGGTTCCTCCGCACCCCCGACTACGACGCACTGTTCTCCGGTGACCCGACGTGGGTCACCGAAACCATCGGCGGGATCGGCGAGGATGGCCGGCCGCTCGTGACACGTACGTCGTTTCGGTACCTGCAGACGTTGTACAACCTGGGGCCCGCACCGGAGCCGAACCTCACGGTGTTGTGGTCCGATCGACTTCCGCAGGGTTTCAAGGAATTTTGCGCCTCGGTCTCGATCGACACCTCGGCGATCCAGTATGAGTCCGATGAGCTCCTGCGACCGTGTTGGGGAGACGACACCGCGATCGCGTGTTGCGTCTCGGCGATGGCGGTGGGCAAGCAGATGCAGTTCTTCGGCGCCCGGGTGAACCTCGCCAAGGCCTTGCTCTATGCCATCAACGGGGGCCGAGACGAGATCTCCGGCAAGCAGATCGCGCCGGTGAGCGCCCCGGTGACCGGTGACGTGCTGAGCTTCGACGAGGTACTGGCCGCCTATGACAGGCTGCTCGACTGGCTCGCCGAGACATATGTGGACGCCCTCAACTGCATCCACTACATGCATGACAAGTACGCCTACGAGCGCATCGAGATGGCGCTGCACGATCGGACAGTCCTACGCACCATGGCTTGTGGCATCGCCGGGTTGTCTGTGGTCGCCGATTCCCTGTCGGCCATCAAGTTCGCGACGGTGCGGCCGATCCGCGATGAGTCGGGTCTGGTGGTCGACTACGAGATCGACGGCGAATTCCCGTGCTTCGGCAACGACGACGACCGGGTCGACGACATCGCCGTGGACGTGGTCGGCCGGTTTATGGACAAGGTCCGCGCCCAGACTACGTACCGGAACGCCACCCACACCCAGTCCGTGCTGACCATCACCTCGAACGTGGTGTACGGCAAGAACACCGGCAACACCCCGGACGGCCGTCGCGCGGGCCAACCGTTCGCACCCGGGGCCAATCCGATGAACGGGCGCGACGTGCACGGTGTGATGGCCTCGGCGCTGTCGGTGGCCAAGATTCCGTATTCACAGGCCCAGGACGGGATCTCGCTGACCACATCGATCGTGCCGTCGGGGTTGGGACGCAACCGCGATGAGCAGGTTCACAACCTGGTCGGCATCCTCGATGCCTACAACGTGTCCAACGGGTTCCATGTCAACATCAACGTTCTCAACCGGGAGGTCCTCGAGGACGCAATGGAACATCCGGAGAATTATCCGCAGCTGACCATCCGGGTTTCTGGCTACGCGGTGAACTTCGTCCGCTTGACCCGTGAACAGCAGCTCGACGTGCTGTCGCGGACCTTCCACGCGGGACTCTAGTCGCGTCATGTCCGACACCGCGGCATCCGTTGGGCTGCCCGACGCACCTCCGATGCACGTTGCCGATCAGGAGGTGGCCGCCAGCGAACGGATCAGGGACCACCAGAGCGGGTCGGTGCACTCCTGGGATTTGGTGACCGGCCTCGACGGGCCAGGAACCAGGATGACGTTGTTCCTTGCCGGCTGCGGAATGCGCTGTCAGTACTGCCAGAATCCGGACACCTGGCGGATGCGCGACGGGGTCCGACACACCGTGGACGAGGTGATGGCGCGGGTGTCTCGCTACGCCACGATCATGAAAGTGACCGGCGGCGGCCTGACCATTTCAGGCGGTGAACCGTTGCTTCAGGCCAAGTTCGTGACGAACATCTTCCGCCGCTGCCACAGCCTCGGTATCGACACCGCGCTGGACACCAATGGCCTGATGGGTGCGCGCCTCTCCGACGACGATCTCGACGACATCGATCTGGTGCTGCTGGATATCAAATCCGGCCTGCCCGAGACGTATCGGCGCGTGACCGGCCGTGCGTTGCAGCCGACGTTGGACTTCGCCCGGCGGCTCTCGGACCGTGGGAAAGCGATGTGGATCCGGTTCGTGCTGGTTCCCGGCCTGACCGACGCCGAGGAGAACGTCGAAGCGGTCGCCAAGATCGTCTCAGAGCTCGACGGTGTGCAGCGCCTGGAGGTGTTGCCGTTCCATCAGCTTGGTCGCGAGAAGTGGGCGGCGACAGGGGAACCCTATCTGCTCGCCGACACCCACCCGCCGGACGCTGAGCTCGTCGAGCGGGTCAAACACCAATTCGCCGAGCGTGGCATCACAGTGATGTAGCGGGTGGCGCGGTTACGACTGTTCCACGTCGCGCGGTTACGACCGTTCCGCGTCGCGCTGTCTCAACCGTTCTGGGCCCCGCAGGGCCAGGAGCGCCGATGCGTGCGAGCGCGCACCGACTCTTGGCCGACCCGAAACATCCCCGACACCGCATTCCTATACGGACTGCGGTCCACTACGGTACCCTCGCAGCCATGTCACAGAAACTCGACGCCGGAATGGCGCGACTGCTCTCCCCCGCGCTTGCGCTCTTCCGGATCGTGTTCGGTCTGCTGTTCGCCGTGCACGGATCGATGAAACTCTTCGGCTGGCCCGTCGGCACCGCCATTCCGGTCGGCACCTGGCCGTACTGGTGGGCCGGGCTGGTCGAGCTGGCCGCCGGCCTACTCATCGCCGTCGGGCTCTTCGCCCGAATCGCTGCCCTCGTCGCGGCGGGACAGATGGCGGTCGCCTACTTCTGGCAACACTGGGGCATCCTCGGTGGCGAACTCGGGAGTTTCTGGCCCCCCGAAAACGGCGGTGAGCTGCCCGTTCTCTATTGCTTCGGGTTCCTGCTCCTGGCGGTCACCGGCGCCGGATCGCTGTCGGTGGACGGCATCCGCCACCGAGGATCCCGAGAGGAGCTAGCCACATAGTCGGCTCAGCCTCCGACCCCATAGTCGGCTCAGCCTCCGA
>CAZLTV010000112.1:4481-10620 GCA_964562545.1 uncultured Mycobacterium sp.
GAGCTAGCCACATAGTCGGCTCAGCCTCCGACCCCATAGTCGGCTCAGCCTCCGAAAACCTTGCGCACCACAGCCTTTGCCCGCCGCGTCACCCGCAGATAGTTGTCCAGGAACTCGCCGCCGTCTCCTCCGGGCCAGCCCGCCGCGGTAGCCACCGCGTTGAGCAAGCGCCCCGGTCCGGGCAACTGGTCGGTGGGCTTCCCGCGCACCAGCACCAGCGCATTGCGCGCACGTGTCGCGGTCAACCACGCATCCCGCAGCAGCTCGATGTCACCCTCGGCGATCAGCTCGGCCGCACCGATAGCGGTCAGTGACTCCAGCGTCGATGTGTTGTGCAGCGCCGGAACCTTGTGCGCGTAGCGCAGCTGCATCAGCTGCACGGTCCACTCGATATCGGCCAACCCGCCGCGACCGAGTTTGGTGTGGGTGTTGGGGTCGGCACCACGCGGAAGTCGTTCGGCATCCACCCGAGCCTTGATGCGCCGGATCTCCTGGACCGCTTCGGCCGACACCCCGCCGGGCGGGTACCGGATGGCGTCGATCATCAGCAGGAACTGCTCGCCCAGCTCGAGGTCGCCGGCCACTCGATGCGCACGCAATAGCGCCTGCACCTCCCACGGCTGCGCCCATTGCTCGTAATAGGTTCGGTAGGACCCCAGCGTGCGGACCAGGGGGCCGTTGCGCCCCTCGGGGCGCAGGTTGGTGTCGACGTCCAGCGGTGGATCGGCGCCCGGGGTGCCCAGTCGGGAACGGACCTGTTCGGCCACTGTCACCGACCAGCGCACGGCCGCCGCTTCCTCGACGCCTTCGTTGGGTTCGCACACGAACATCACGTCGGCGTCCGAGCCGTAGCCGAGTTCACCGCCGCCGAGCCGACCCATGCCGATGACGGCGATGCGCGCGGGCGGACCCGACTCCGGTGAGTTCGCTCGAATCACCGCTTCCAGGGCTGCCTGCAGCACGGCCACCCATATCGCGGTCAACTGCTTGCAGACGTCGATGACACCCATCATTCCGAGCAGATCGGCCGAGGCGATGCGGGCGAGTTCGCGGCGGCGCAGCGACCGCGCTGCCGCAATCGCGCGAACAGGGTCGCTGTAGCGCCCGGCCGAAGCCACCAGGGAGCGTGCTACCCCGTCGGGGTCGGCATCGCACAGTTTGGGACCGTTGGGGCCGTCGGGGTAGAGCTGGATGACTTCGGGGTCATGCATGAGCAGGTCCGGCACATAGGCCGACGTGCCAAGGATGTGCATGAGCCGCTTGGCGACCGCCCCCTCGTCGCGCAGCGCGGCCAGAAACCAGCGGTGGTCGGCCATCGCGTCGCTGAGCCGGCGATAGTTCAGCAGCCCGGCATCTGGATCGGGAGTATCGGAGAGCCAGTCCAGCAGCGTCGGCAACAGCACCTGCTGAACGCGGGCGCGACGGCCGCTGTTTCCTGTCAGCGCCGCAAGATGGGTCAGCGCGCTCTGCGGCCCCTCATAGCCGAGTGCCGCGAGCTGACGTTCAGCAGCCTTGGCATTCATGCCGGCGCTCAGGCCGAGCGAGGCCTCGGCGACGGACTCCAGCAGCGGCTGATAGAAGAGCTTGGCGTGCAGCCGCGACACTCGGCGGCTTTGGCGTCGTAGTTCCTCTCGCAGCACCCCCATGGCGTCGTGCGTACCGTCGGGCCGCATGTGCGCGGCGCGGGCCAGCCACCGCATCGCCTCGTCGTCGCCCAGAGGGGGCAGCAGATGGGTACGTTTGAGCCGCTGCAGCTGCAGCCGGTGCTCCAGCAGCCGAAGGAATTCGTAGGACGCGGTCATGTTCGCAGCGTCGTCACGGCTGACGTAGCCGCCCTCTCCGAGCGCCGCGAGTGCGTCGACAGTGGAGGCGACGTGCAGGGAGTCGTCGTTGCGTCCATGCACCAGCTGCAGCAGCTGTACTGCGAACTCGACGTCACGCAGCCCGCCGGTGCCGAGTTTGAGTTCACGAGATCGCACCGCGGCTGGCACCAGTTCCTCGACGCGCCGGCGCATAGCCCGCACCTCGGGCACGAAGTCCTCGCGTTCGCAGGCCGTCCACACCATCGGCTCGAGCGCTTCGATGTAGCGCCTGCCCAGCTGCATGTCGCCGGCTGCGGGTCTGGCCTTCATCAGCGCCTGGAATTCCCAGGTCTTGGCCCATCTCTGGTAGTAGGCGATGTGGGAGTCCAACGTGCGCACCAGCTGGCCTTGTTTGCCTTCCGGCCGCAGCGCCGCATCCACCTCGAAGAATGCAGCCGTGGCCAGGCGCATCATTTCCCCGGCGATCCGGGCTACCAGCGCCATATTGGGGGGCGAGTCGTCGTCACAGACGAAGATGACGTCGACGTCGCTGACGTAGTTCAGCTCCCGCGCGCCGCACTTGCCCATCGCGATCACGGCCAGCGCGGGCGCGGTGTCCGCGCCGCACACCGAGCAGGTCACCACGCTCAGCGCGGCGTCGATGGCTGCGTCGGCGAGGTCGGCGAGATGTTTCCCGACCTCGGTGAACGGCAGTACCGGCTCGTTCTCCACGGTCGAGGCCAAGTCCAGCGCGGCAAGCACGAGGACGCGGTTTCGGTATGCCACGCGCAGCGGGGACACCGCGGCGATCGGGTCGTCGTGCTGGTCGGCCTCGGCGACAAAGATCTCGCGCAGTTCCCGGGGTTTCGGCAGCTGGACGTTGCCGGCCAGCAGGTGCCAGGCCTGCGGGTTGGCGATCAGGTGGTCGCCCAGTGCAAGTGAGGACCCGAGCACCGAGAACAACCGGCCACGCAGGCCGCGGTCTTTGAGCAGGGCGCCGTCGAGTTCGTCCCACGCGGAGCCGAGGGCTTCGCGCAGCCGGATTACGGCATGCAGTGCGGCGTCGGCGTCGGGCGCGCGCGACAGCGACCACAGAAGTTCAACGTGCGCTTCGGTGTTCCAGCCAAGCCGGTCAAGGTCGGCTTGTGCCGTCGACTCGACCAGCCCGAGCCGACCGACGCCGGGCAGCTTGGGGCGCTTCGTCGCGGGTTTGGCCACACCTAGAGAATGTAGTGCAGGCATCCAGTACCGCCGCCGGCACTTCCGAAGCGGCTATAGCGACAGGTAGGTTTTCAGCTCGAACGGGGTGACGTGGCTGCGGTAGTTTTCCCACTCGGTGCGCTTGTTGCGCAGGAAGAAGTCGAAGACGTGCTCGCCGAGCGCCTCGGCGACCAGCTCGGAATTCTCCATCTCGGCCAGCGCGACGCCCAGGCTTCCGGGCAGTTCCTTGTAGCCCAGTGCGCGGCGTTCCTCCGACGTCAGGCTCCACAAGTTGTCCTCGGCCTGCGGGCCGAGGGTGTAGCCCTTCTCCACACCCCGCAGCCCGGCGGCCAGGAGCACCGCGAACGTCAGGTACGGGTTGCAGGCTGAATCGGGGCTGCGCACCTCCACACGTCGCGACGACGCCTTGTGTGGGGTGTACATGGGTACGCGGACCAACGCCGAACGGTTGGCCGCGCCCCACGACGCCGCGGTGGGGGCCTCACCGCCGTGCACCAGCCGCTTGTAGGAGTTCACCCACTGGTTGGTGACGGCGCTGATCTCGGTGGAGTGTTCGAGGATGCCTGCGATGAAGGACTTTCCGGTGTCGGAGAGTTGCAGCGGGTCCTCGGCGCTGTGGAAGGCGTTGTTGTCGCCTTCGAACAGGCTCATGTGGGTGTGCATCGCCGAGCCAGGGTGCTCGGCGAATGGTTTGGGCATAAACGATGCGCGGACCTTGTCGCCGAGCGCCACTTCCTTGACGACGTAGCGGAATGTCATCACGTTGTCGGCCATGGAGAGGGCATCGGCGTAGCGCAGGTCGATCTCCTGCTGTCCCGGCGCGCCTTCGTGGTGGCTGAACTCCACCGAGATGCCCATCTGCTCGAGCGCGTCGATGGCGTGGCGACGGAAGTTCGGGGCGGAGTCGTGCACGGCTTGGTCGAAGTAACCGCCGTTGTCCGCGGGTATGGGCTCGGTGCCGTCGTCGGGACCGGGCTGTAGCAAGAAGAATTCGATCTCGGGGTGGACGTAGCAGGAGAAGCCGAGGTCGCTGGCCTTGGACAGCTGGCGGCGCAACACGTGTCGGGAGTCGGCCCACGACGGGGAGCCGTCGGGCATCGTGATGTCGCAGAACATGCGCGCCGAGTGGTGCTCACCGGCGCTGGTGGTCCAGGGCAGCACCTGGAACGTCGACGGGTCGGGGCGGGCGACCATGTCGGCTTCGGACACCCGCGCGAATCCTTCGATGGCCGAGCCGTCGAAACCGATGCCCTCTTCGAAGGCGCCCTCGAGCTCGGCGGGCGCTATGGCGACGGATTTGAGGAATCCGAGCACGTCGGTGAACCACAACCGGACGAAGCGAATGTCACGCTCCTCTAGCGTGCGCAGGACGAATTCCTTCTGCCGATCCATGCCCCGCAGCGTAGGTTCCGCCTGTTAAATCCGTGTTACGGCGCTGCTAGCACCGCAAATCGGCGGGCGGCAACACCGAATCGATGAGGAAATCGACGATCGCGGTGTCGACGCAGGCGTCACCGTTGAAAACCACTGTGTGTTGGGACCCTTCGAAGCTGATCAGGGAGGCTTCCATCTGTCGGGCCAGGGCCACCCCGGATTCGTACGGCGTTGCCGGGTCACCGGTCGTCGATACCACGACGACTTTGCCGGGGCCCGGTGAGCTGGCCGGGCCGACCTGTGAGGTCGACGGCACCGGCCATAGCGCGCACTCGTCAAGCGGGGCGTACCCGGTGAAGGCGCCGTACGAGGTGAACGGCGATACCTCCCTGATGCGACGGTCGGCCTCTGCCCACACCGCCGGGTCGGTCGAAAAGTCCGAGTCGACGCACCGGATGGCGGTGAAGGCGTCCTGGCGGTTCTGGTAGTGCCCGCTCTTGTCGCGGCGCTGGTAGTCGTCGGCGAGCAACAGCAGGTCGACGGGGTCGGTGCCACGCTGCAGTCCCAGCAGCCCGCTGGTCAGGTAGGTCCAGTAGCGCGGTGAGTACAGCGCGCTCACTGTGCCGGTGATCGCATCCTGGTAGCCCAGCGCTCGCGGGTCGGAGGTGACCGCCGGCTGGGTCACCAGCGGGTCGACCAGTTGCCGGTAGCGGGTGACGAACTGGGCGGGGTCGGTGCCCAACGGACACCCCTCGTATTGCGCGCAGTCCGCTGCATACCGGTCGAACGCCCGCTGAAAGCCGGCCATCTGGTTGATGCTCCTGGTGATGGGATCCAGGCTGGGGTCGATGGCGCCGTCGAGAACCATGGCTCGTACGCGGTCCGGGTAGCGCTGCGCGTAGGCGGCGCCGAGTTGGGTTCCGTAGGAGAAGCCGAGGTAATTGATCTGCTCGTCCCCCAGCGCGGCACGCACGACGTCCATGTCGCGGGCCGCGGCCGCGGTGCCTACGTTGGCCAGGAAGTCGGCGCCCATGCGGTCGAGGCATTGGGCGGCGAACTCGCGGTTGAGGTCCTCGATGTGGGCGACCCCGGCCGGGCTGTAGTCGGCCATCGGCTCGGCACGGTCGGCGTCGAATTCGGCGTCGGTCCGGCAGCGCAGTTCTGGGGTCGAATGCCCGACTCCGCGCGGGTCGATGCCGACCAGGTCGAAACGATCGGTGATCGGGCTGCCGGCGAGGGCCGCGGCCATCCCGGCGACGGTGTCGACGGCTGATGCGCCGGGCCCGCCTGGGTTGACCACGAGCACGCCGATCTTCGGTCCGGCGGCCGGAACCCTGATGACCGCCAACTGCGCTTGGGGCCCCGCGGGATCGGCGTAGTCGATCGGAACCGCGACGGTTCCGCATTGCGCGGCGGGAATTTGTGCGGCGTCCCCGATCCACTCCGCGCACGGGAGCCATTGGGGCTGTGGGTCAGCGCTGGCCGGCGGACACAGCAGAGCCCCCGCGACGGTGCACGCCATCAACAGCAATCCCGCCCGCCACATGGCCGCCATCGTGTCACGGGAGGCGAATACGGGTCTTCCCCTGGAACTCAAAGGTGACCGGGCCGTTATCCGGCGTCCAGCTCGTAGGTGAGCCAGGTCGATTTTTCGGCGCCGAGTGCGTCGTAGAGCCGCTGAGCGGTCGTGTTGTCCGGCGCTGTCTCCCACACCAGCTTCGCCGCACCGCGGTCGCGGCACA